>CAIWXW010000136.1 GCA_903916755.1 uncultured Opitutaceae bacterium
CGCGAGGGCGGCGGCCGCCCGGGCCCGCAGCGCGTCGCCCTGCGCCGTCCGCGCGGCGCCCAGCTGCGCGTCCACGGTCGCCAGGTGCCGCCGGCTGTCCGCCAGATCCGCGGCCTGCGCGGCGACCTGGCGCTGCAGCCCCAGGAGCCGCCATTGCTGCAGGCCGAGGGCGCACAGCAACGCCGCCAGCATGGCCAATAGCCAGGTCAGGGGCGAGCGCATGCCGAAGAATGGACCCGGTCCGCCCCCCGGTCAAGGCACCCCGCCAAAGCGCGGCGCGGCCGCGGCGTCGGACGCATGGTCCTGGGCGAAGGCCGGTGCGCGCGGGCTTCGCGACCGCCCGCTCGGCCCCCCCGGCTCAGCGTGGCGCCTTACCGGCCACGTAGATCTGCTCGATCTTGGTCCGAGCCCACGGATTCTTCCGCAGGAAGATGAGGCTCGATTTGATGCTGGGGTCGAACATGAAGCAGCGGATCGGGACGCGCTCCGCCAGTTCCCGCCAGCCGTGCTCCGCCACCAGCTCCGTGAGGATCCGCTCCAGGGTCAGGCCGTGCAGGGGATCGTTGGATTTAAAGGGCGTCACCGGGCCAGCCTGGGAGGGAAAAGGCCCAAGCTCAACCCCGGCCTGACGGCTCAAGGCTTGTGCGTCGGTTCCGGAGTGTGGCAGCATGCGCGATGCGCCACTGGCTTTTTGCCCTTCTGCTCGCCTTGGGAATCTCCCATGGGGTCGCGGCCCCGGCGGACCACCCCGATTCCGACCTGACCTTCGTGCTGATCATGAGCCGGCACGGCATTCGCTCCCCGCTCCTGAAGAACGAGGCGATGGCGGCCTATGCCGCCGACTCCTGGCCCGCCTGGGAAGTGCCCCTCGGGCACCTGACCCCGCATGGCCGCCAGGACGCCGAGCTCATGGGCGCCTACTATCGGGCCTATTATACCGCGCAGGGCCTTCTGACCGGGCAGCCGGAAGCCGATCAGCGCGCGATCTTCTTCCGGGCGGACGCTGACGAGCGCACGATCGGCACGGCCCGCGCCCTTGGTGCCGGCCTGCTCCCGGCGATTCCGGTCACGGTCCACGCCCTGCCGGACGAGGCCCCCGGAGATCCGCTCTTTCATCCCTTTGTCGCCTTCAGCCAGGAAATCGACAAAAGCATGACCCATGCCTCCCGGCTGGGCCGGAGCGGCGGCGACGCCGCGCTGCCCGTCGAGGAAAACCACCTGGCGCTCGAGGCGCTCGAGCGCGTGCTGCTGGGCGGCGACGGAACGGCGCCTCCCGGCAAGAAGACCGTGTTCGATCTGGGGCCGTCGGTGCAGGATGGCCAGGGCACGATCTGGATGGCGAATCGGATGGTGGATGCGCTCACGCTCGCCTACGCCGACGGCAAGCCGCCCGCGGAGGCGGGCTGGGGACGCCTGACGCCCGCCATCATCACGCAACTCCTGAGCATAACCTCCCTCTCCTTCGACCTGGGGGAACGGACGTTTTATTCCGCGCAGGCGGGAGCATCCAACCTGGCGGAGCACATCCTCGACACGCTCCAGCAGGCGGCGCGCGGGCAGCCGGTGGACGGAGCCATCGGACCCGTCGGCGAACGCATGGCGGTCCTGGTCGGGCACGACAGCAATCTCATCCCCCTGGGCGGCCTGCTGAACATCGGATGGCGCATGCCCGGCACCGCCTTCAATCCCGTCACGCCCGACACCGCCCTCGTGTTCGAATTGCGCCGCCGGCATGGCGATGGGCGCTTCCTGGTGCGCACCCTCTTCTTCGGCCAGACCTTCGCGCAGTTGCGGGACGCGACACCCCTCACCTTGGAGCATCCGGCGTGGGTTGCGCCCGTTTTCGTTCCCGAAAGCAGTCTCGCCTCGCCCGGCTATGATGCGCCGCTCGACCGCTTCGAGGCCCACCTGCGGGCCGCGATCGAGCCGAAATTCACGGCCCCGGAACCCGCGGGCGTGCGCTAGCGCTGGCGC
This sequence comes from uncultured Opitutaceae bacterium, assembly GCA_903916755.1. Lineage (GTDB taxonomy): Bacteria > Verrucomicrobiota > Verrucomicrobiia > Opitutales > Opitutaceae > Palsa-1447. The sequence goes on from CAIWXW010000136.1 coordinate 1,975, forward strand.
GCCCGCCCGCTCAGGGCAGGTCGACCCGCCGGCCCTCGGCCGCGGACAAGTAACCGGCATAGATCACGTTCACGCAGTCGACCGCGAGGTCGATCCCGGCGAAGGGCTCGCGCCCCTCGCGGATGGCGGCCGTGAAGTCGGCGATCTCCTGCGCAAAGCCCCGGAACCAGTCCTCATCGCAGCTGGGCCGGTTCCAGCCCGCCTTCGTCTCCAGTTTCTCGGTGAAATATTCCCCGGCGAACACCGCCGGATCGGGCGCATAGGTCTCGATCGCGTCGTTGCCCGTCATGTTGGCCTTGATGACGCCATCGGTCAGGTAGGCGCTCACCCGGGTGTTGAGGCCACCGAGCCCCGCGTCGCTGACCAGGACGGTGGCGCGGCTGCCGTCGTCGAAGCGGATGACGAGGTTCGCCCAGTTTTCGACGTCGACCGGATTGGAGCTGATCCACTGGTGGGCGCCGGCCGCCCGGGCCCGCTCGGACGCATCGCTGTGCACCAGGTCGGCGGTGTCCGCGGTCACCGCCACCGGCCGGAAGCCCTGGCCGCGACGCAGCTGGCCCTCCCACTGCTTGAGGTGCAGGCAGGTCCCCACGGAATGCACGCCCATCCGGAGCAGGGCGCCGCCGCCCGTCGCCTTCCATTCGCGCGAGTAGACCGAATTGGAGCCGGAGTGGTTCTCCTCGGCCCGCAGCTCGAGGACGGAGCCCTTGGCGGCCGCGATCAGCCGCCGCATCTTCGCGATCGGCGGCGCGTAGACCCAGTTCTCGGCATAGCAGAAGCGGACCCCGTGCGCGCGCACGGCCGCGCGCACCGCCTCGGCGTTGCGCATCGCCCCCGCCCACATCTTCTGGCGCGAAACATGCCGGCCGATCGGCTCCGGGTCGCCCGGCTCGCCGAAGTAACCGGTCAGCGGCTTCTCCATGATGATGTGCTTGCCCGCGGCCGCCGCCCGGATCGCGAATTCATGATGGAGCGCCGGCGGCAGGCAGACATCGATGACGTCGATGTCGGGGCGGGCCAGCAGCGCGTCGAAGTCCTGCGTGACGAAGGGAATCTTCGCCTCGCGCGCGAGCGCCTCGCCGGTTTCCCGGGTGCGCGAGCAGACGCCGCGCACCTCGAGCAGCCCCGGCGGCAGGGCGGCGTAGTTGCCCAGGTGCATCCGGGCGCCGTAACGCGCCCCCGCGAGGCCGAGACCGATCGGTTTCATGGGCAGAGGAGAGTGGCCGTCACCGTCCGAACCTAGGGCGCGGGCGCGACCGGTCAATCCGGACCCCGTGCCCCGGACCCTCAGGCCGGGGCCGTGAGCCGGCGGCCCTCCGCCTCCAGGTTCTTCCGGACCGCGCAGGCGTTGTTGAACACCATGGTCTCGCAGCCCTCGGGCGTGAACGCGGGCCAGGGCGGAAGGGCGGAATGGTTGGGATTGCCCGTCCGCGCAAAGCTGACCCAGGCGCCGCTCATCTTCTTGGCCAGGGCGAACGCTTCGGGGGTGTGGCCGCTGTACTGGTCGCAGAGTGCAGCGTTATCCATCACGAACGAAACCTCCGAACTGTGGAAGACACCCGGCCGGTCATCCAGCATGGGGGTCCGCCAGGCATAGAGATATTCGTAGGCCGGCGCGCCGCCCGCCGCCGCCTTGCGCGCCGCCTGCGTGAACGCGGCCTGGCGCACCGGCGCCACGGCGATCGAGGCGTACACGTCGAAGGGCGACGCTCCGGGGTATTCCGTCCGGTAGGCCGCGATCAGGGCATCAGTCCGGTCGCCCCAGGCCGCCAGCACCCGCTGCCGCAGGTCCGCCTCGGTCATCTGGGTCACCTCGGGATTGTCCACCCCGTTGACGAATTCATGAAAATTGGTGCCGACGATCAGGGGGATGTCGGGCGAGACGGCCAGGGCGGCGGGCTCGAAGGGATGGTCCACAAGCAGCGTGCCATCGACCGTCGGACCCCAAGCCAGGGCGGCCATATCCCGCCGCAGCGGCGAGCCGGGCGGACGCGAGAGTTGCCGCAACGCAGCGCCCGCGGCCGCGGAAAGACGGCTCACCGGCAGCGTCTGGAGGGCCTCCAGCCGGCCCTTCGCCAGGCCCAGCTGCGCCAGGACCGCGTCGGCGAGCCGCGCCGAGTCCGCCGGCGCGGAAAACCTGAGATAGGGGCCGCTTTCAATGATCGCCCGGTGGAAGAGGCCCTTGGCCCGCGGCATCGCCATCAGGGCGGCCACCTTCCCGCCGCCGCCGGACTGCCCGAAGATCGTGACGCGGCCGGGATCGCCGCCAAAGTTGGCGATGTTGTCCCGGATCCACTCGAGGACCAGGACGAGGTCGAGCAGGCCGACATTGGCGGATTGGGCGTAGCGCGAATCGCCCTGCTCGGAGAGATTGAGGTAGCCGTACAGGTTGAGCCGGTGGTTGTGGTTCACCACCACCACGTCCTGGTTCCGCGCGAGGTTCGCCCCATCGTAGGAGAGCAGGTCCTGGCTGCAGCCGCCGGAAAATCCGCCGCCATGCATGAACACCAGGACCGGCCTCCGGCCCGATCCGTTGATTTCCCGGGTCCAGACATTGGCCCGCAGGCAGTCCTCGCCGGCCTGCTGCTCCGCGCTGCCACGGTGAAGCAGGAAAGCATCCTCGTCCTTGTCCGCGCGGTTGCGCCCGTCGGTGACGACGTGCGACGGATCCCCCGATGGGCAGGTCCGGCCGTATTGCAGCGCGTTGCGGATGCCGGTCCAGGGCTCGGGCGCGACCGGCGGCATGAACCGGCCCGCGCCGCTGGTCGAGGCGCCATAGGGGATGCCCTTGAAGCCATAGACCCCGTTGCGGCAAAAGCCCCGGACCTTGCCGGCCGTCGTGCCGACGACCGTGGCCCGGTCGGAGGCAATCACCCGGCCCCGCGCGACGCGGGGAACGCGGCCATCGCCCCCGACCGCCGGGCCTTGGGCTTCGGCGCGGCCGGCCAGGGCCGCCGTGGCGGCCAGGCCCGCGCCCAGGGTGGCGAGGTGCTTGACGAAGCCGCGACGATCAAGCGCGCCGGGCGAAGAAGGGGTCGGTGAGCCGGAGGGATTTTCCATGGGGCGGAAGGCGCCGAGGGGAGGCGCGTTCCGTCAGCTTGACGTCAGGCGTACTGGTTCGGTTCTAGAATTTTCGCATGACGGAGAAGCGCGCCATGAAGGGCTCGGCCGGATGGACCTGCAGGTCGTTCACCCCTGCCGCGGGCTCCCCGGGGAGGCGGGAGGTGTAATAGTACGCGATATCGTCGTTTTTCCGATTGAGGACGTTCAGCAGATCGACCCCGAACTCCCAGTCCCGGTTGCGCCAGCCCACCCGGGCGTTGAAGGTCAGCGACGACGGCTCCTGGATCTGGCCGGTCTCGACCACCGGCTGCGGGCCAAAATAGCGGCCGCGCAGGCTGCCGAACCAGCCCCGGGTCAAGGCGACGGTCGCACCCCCGGAAACCACGGTGCCGATGGAATTGGCGATGTAGTGGCCGCCGTTCGTCTCCTGCCGGTAGCGCGCGTGGGTGAACGCGATGTCCCCGTCGAACGCGAGCCAGGTGGCCGCGCGATAGAAGTTGGCGAATTCCACGCCGTAGCGGCGCGTGGCGCCGCTCGGATCGGTCTGCCCGGAATCGCCGTCGAAGGTCAGCTCCGAGTCCAGATCGAGCGCCCAGAGCGACACCGTGCTCACGAGTCCCGGGACCAAGGAGGTGCGCGCGCCCACCTCGGCCCCCACGGCGCGCACCAGCGGCGTCACCGGCTGGGTCGCCGAGCCGTCCTGCGGGTCAACGTGCTCGACCGCGCCGCGCGCGTCGTTGCTGTGGAAGCCGTCGCCCGCGTCCAGGTAGAACTCCGTCTTGTCCCAGGGGCCGAGCACGAGGTTCAGTTTAGGGCTCAGGATGGCGGAGGAGCGATGGCCCGAATTGCGCGGGTCGCTGGCGTCGACGATGAAGTCGGCGCCATCCGCCCGGAGGCCGCCCTGTACCCGCAGCCAATCGGTCACCTGCACCCTGCTCTCGGCATAGACGCCGCCGGTGTACTCGTGCACGGAGGAAAGATCGACCGTGCTGATGACGTTCCGGTCTTCGGTGTCCACCAGGCCGAGCGCGATCACGTCGGACCGCTCTTCAAATCCAACCGTGGTCGTGACTTTGCTGCTTCCGAGCTGCCCGTTCCAGTCCTTGAGGCCCGAGCCGCCAAAGATCCCCCGCCGGTCCCGCTGCCCGAACTGGTCGCCATGCACGGGGTCGGTCAGGAAATAGTCAAAGTCCGAATAGAGCGACAAGCGGTAGTACATCGCGTAGGCGTTCACCTGCGTTTCACCGTCCGCCTCGGCATGGGTCCAATTGAAGCCCAGATTGGCCCGCGAACTGGTGCCGCCGTCGGTCGGATCCAGGGCGCCGTAGCGGGAGATGAGGCCCTCCGTGATCGCCCGCTGCGCCACCTGGTCGGTGGAGTTCCAGGCCGCGTGATAGGCTATGGCCGTCACCGCAAACGTGTCGTCGCCGCTCAGCCAGCTCCGGCGCAGGTAACCCGTCAGGTGATCGGCGTCCTCCGGATTGGCCCACGGTCCGTCGTAATAGCCGTATTCCAGGCCCACGGTGGTGGCGGCGGTCCCGTCCGGCGCCCGGAAGGAATCGGCGGCAACCAGGCGAAAGTAGTTGTCCTGGCCGGCCTCCACCTTGACGAAGGGACGCGGCACGACGTCGAAGAGATGGAACTGGGCCGCCCCCGCCGCGGAAAAATCCCCGTTGGCCGCGTAGTACGTGCCTTTTTCGTAGGTGATATTCTGGACGAGCTCTGGAATCAGGAAATTCAGGTCGGAGTAGCCCTGACCGTGGGCGTTCGAGGGCAGGTTCACCGGCATCCCGTCCACCGTCGTGGCGAAGTCGGTCCCGTGATCCAGATTGAACCCCCGCAGAAAATACTGGTTGGCCTTTCCGTCGCCCGAATGCTGGGTGATGATCAGGCCGGGGATCACCTCGAGCAGTTCGCCGCGGCGGAGGAACGGGCGGGCGGCCAGCTCCGCGGCTCCGACCATGCCCTGCGCCGGCGAATCCGCCTCCCCGATCAGGTCGTTCTCGCGCCCGTAGGTCACCACGTCATCGAGCCTGATCGGGGGCGCGGCCGGGATGATCTGGGCGCGGACCGCGATCGACCCCGCCAGGGCCGCGAGCAAAAGGGTCGCCGTGAGGGCCGGCCATAGGTGGGAGCGAGGGGGAGGGCGAAGTGACACGAAGGGTGGGAATCTAGCGGCTGGCCGGCCCGACGCCAAGGTGGACCGACAAAAGCGAGTGACCGGATTGCGATCGCTGGCGCGCCCCGCCGGGCCGTTCAGTAGAGATGGCGGTAGAGCACCACCCGCTGGACCGCCCAGAATATCCCCACCCCGGCGATGACGAGTGAGCAGGGAATCGCCACCCGGGACCGAAACCAAGGCTTCTTGCGGAACCACCCCACCGCCAGGAAGGCGAGCCCGATGATGAAGAGCTGCCCCGCATCCACCCCGAAATTGAAGCCCAGGAGCGCGACGACGAACTGATGTTTGGGAAACGGGACGTCGCTCAGGCTGCTGGCGAAGCCGAGCCCATGGATCAGGCCGAAGCAAAACACCACGATCAGCCGGCCCAGGCCGAGCTTGGGATTATAGACGTTCTCGAGCGCGATGAAGGCGATCGAAAGGGCGATCAGAGGCTCGACGTATTTGCTCGGCAGGCTGAAGATCCCATAGGTCGAGAGGAACAGCGTGGTGGCGTGCGCCACGGTGAAGACCGACGTCTGCGACAGCAGCTTGCGCCAGGTGATGCCGAGGAAGAACAGGCCCAGGACGAACAGGATGTGATCGACCCCCTCCGGCACGATATGGTGAAAGCCCAGCCGGAGGTACATCCCGAGCTGGTGCGGCCAGGGCATCGCCTCGACCTCAAAGGTGGGCTCGTTGCGCCGGCGGCCGGGGACGGCGGCGGCCGCCGCCTGCGGCGCCGGGCTGGGAGCCGCCA
>CAIWXW010000137.1 GCA_903916755.1 uncultured Opitutaceae bacterium
CGCCGCGCTACCGGCCGCTCTTTGCCGGCGGCTGGAAGACGGGCGCGGTCGCCTGCTGCTTCTGCGGCATGGCGACCAAGGAAGTGATGGTGTCCGCGCCCATCGTGGTCCTCCTGTACGATCGCACGTTCATCGCCGGCAGCTTCCGGGCGGCCTGGCAGCGGCGCCGCTCATTGTATTTCGGACTGGCGGCCTCGTGGGTCCTCCTCGCCGTGCTGGTCGCGGGCACGCACGGCCGTGGCGGCTCGGCGCCCGTGGGCAGCGGCGACTCAGCCCGCTACCTCCTGACCCAGGCAGCGGCGATCGCCCGCTACCTCCGCCTGGTGGTCTGGCCCCATCCCCTGGTCTTCGACTACGGCCGCACGCTCGTATCGCATCTGGGGGAGATCGCACCCCAGGTGCTCCTGGTCCTCGTGCTGGCGGGAGCCACCGGCTGGGCGCTTTGCCGGCGGCCCGTCCCGGGATTCTTTGGGGCGGCATTCTTCCTGATCCTGGCGCCCAGTTCGAGCATCGTCCCGATCCTCACCGAACCGGTCGCCGAACACCGGATGTACCTGCCGCTGGCCGCCCTGGTGGCGCTCGCCCTCCTCGCGCTCCACGCCGGCCTGGAGCGGGTCCGCCGGCGGCGCGCCCCCTATGCCTCGAGCGAAAGCGCGATTATCACGCTGGCCGTCGCGGGCGGCCTCAGCCTCGCCCTGGGCCTGGCCACCGCCCGCCGCAACCAGGATTACCACACCGCGATCGCCCTCTGGCAAAGCGTGCTCGCAGCATGTCCCGACAACGTGCGGGCGCGGAACGACCTCGGGAGCGCCCTGGCGGCCGACGGCTCGGCGCCGGCCGCCACCCGCGAGTTCAACGAGGCCCTGCGCCTCCAGCCCGACTACGTGCCCGCGCATTACAACCTGGGCATGCTGCTCCTCGATTCGGGGTATCCGCGGGACGCCGTGCCCCACCTCGAGCGGGCCCTGGCGGGCCCGCTGCACGTGGCCGAGGCCCATCTGGCCCTGGGCGACGCCCTGGCCCAGTCGGACCGGATGGCGGAGTCGCTCGAGCAATACCGCGCCGTGGTGCGCCTGGAGCCGGACAATCTCAAGGCCAACTTCGGCCTGGGCAACGCCCTCGCCGCCCAGGGGCGCTACGCCGAGGCCATTCCCGTGCTGCGGCAGGCGGTTGCGCTCGACCCGAACCAGGTCGTGATCCGCAACAACCTCGGCAACGCCCTCCTCTTCGCCGGCCAGAGGGAGGCGGCGATCACCGAATACCGCGAGGCGCTCAACCTCAGCCCCGGCAATGCCGACGTGGAGAAGAACCTCGATCAGGCCCTGGCGCTCCCGCCGTCCCGGGGCCGCCCCTGATCAGGTGACGACGATCGCCTGATCCCGTTCGGGGTGGGCGGCCTGCCCGTGGAAGCCCGGATGGGAGAGGCCGGTCACGTCCTCGGCCTCCAGGGCATGGGTGAAGTAGTCCGGCCGGTTCCGGCCCCAGTCCACCCGGCAGTCCTCGAGCGCGACCTGGTCGGCGTGCCGGATGCTGAAACCCGGATTGCCGTGAACCTCAATCCCGGGCTCGGCCGTGGTCGGCCGGTTGTCCCATAGGCCGCCCTTGTACCGGGTGGAGCGGTCGAGCGTCACCGCCACGTTCTGCAGGCGGATATTCCGCGGGCGGCTCTGTTTCGAGCCCGCCACCCGGACGCTGTTTTCGGCCAGGCCGACGGCGTTGATCACGCGGATATCCCGCATCGTGCCCACGGCCGCCGTGGGTGATCGCGGGATGGCCGTCAGCGAGATGGCCTCGCCCCGCCCCCACCATGGATCAGAGAAATAGCGGGAGACAAAATCAATGTCCCGAAACTCGATATTGGACAGGTTGCCCTCGTCGCGCAGCTGGATGCAGATGCCACGGCTGCTGGTGATGATCTTGCAGCGCTCGAAGCGCACGTCGCTGATGTCCTGCGCGGTCTCGGTGCCGATCTTCACCCCGGCATCCTGGGTCTCGATCAGGCAATCGCTGACCCGGATGTTGGACGAGGGGCCATGCGCCGCGCCCGCCCGCGTCGTCTTGACGACGATCGCATCGTCCCCGCAGACGATGTGGCAGTTGCGGATCACCAGATCCCGGCAGTGGTCCGGGTCGATGCCGTCGCAGTTGGGGACGTCGAGCTGGTTGCGGATCTTGATCCCGTCGACCAGGGCGCGCTCGCAGCCGAGGAGATGCAGGGTCCAGCTCGGCGCCTGCCGGAAGGTGATGTCCCGCACCACCAGGTCGCGGCAGCCGGTCAGCGCGACCAGCCGCGGCCGGAAACTCTTGGGCCGCCACCATTCGTTCTCGGCGTCGTAGCGCTCCATGAAATCGGGCGAGCGGCCATTGATGGCCCCGGTGCCGCTGAGAGTCAGGCCCTGCGCCCCCAGGGCGGTCACGGCCGCGCTGCCCCCGAAGGCGCGGGGGTCGCTGCTGACGACCAGCTCCGCGTCGTCCGCCAGGTGGAAGTCGATGCCGCCCTTCAGGACCAGGGCGCCGATAAGATAGCGGGCGCCGCCCCGCAGCAGCACCTGGGCGCCGCCGCCCGCCGCCGCCGCGGTGTCAATGGCCCGCTGGAGGGAGGCGGTGTCGTTCGTCTCGCCGTCGCCCCGCGCGCCAAAGTCACGGACGTCGAAGACCCGGCGCGCCGCGGTCCCGTCAGCGCCTCGCAGCCTCAGGCCCAGCGATGCTGCCAGGACCGAGCCCGCCGCCAGCCTGGCTCCCGCCTGCAGGAGGGCCCGGCGGGTCAGTAAGGGTGGCTTCATGGGGACGAAGGGCGATGGGTTGCGACCGCCTAGGGCACCAGGTTCGGGATCGCCGCGCCGAGGGCGGAATAGCGCGGCGGCGGCGCGGTCTCCAGGCCATGATCGATCTCGGTCGATGCGGAGGCAATCTCAACCGAGGCCGGCGTCAGGCCCGGGCGGGTCGCCGTCAGGACAATCCGACCGGGAGCCGGGGTGGACCGGATGGCCACGCGGTTGATGCCGCACTCGGTGCTGAGATAGAGGTTGTTGGTCGAGTTGAGCATCCGGCTGTTGAGGCCGCCGCGCCAGATTCCGGGCCCGCTGAGGGCGAAGTCCACCCGCGCCTCGTCCGTGGGGCAGCGGTTGCCGTCGGCGTCGACCGCCTCGAAGTCCACCAGCGCCACGTCCGAACCGTCGGCCTGCAGCCCCTGCGGGCCGGTATGCACGGTGAGCCGGAGGGCGCGCGGCGGGCCCGCCGTCCGCAGTTCCTCCTGCGCCACGATCTGTCCGCCCTTGGTCGCCACCGCCTTGAGCGTACCCGGCGCGAAGGCGACCGCGGGAAAGGCGTAAACAAAGCCCGTGTCGGCCCCCTCGACCAGCTCCGAACCCGGGACGCGCCCATGGCCGCGGTAGGTGTCGACAAACTTGCAGGGCGCGGTCGCGACGCCGAGCGACTTGCCGTTCAGGAAAAGCTCCACCTGGTCGCAGAAACTCGCGGCGACGTAGACGGTCTTGGTCGTGGGAGTCGGATAGGTCCAGTGCCCGATGATGTGGAGTTCCGGCGCGGTGGACTGCATCACGCGCGAGACGAAGAAGAGCTCCTTCGGGAGCCGGACGCCATCCACCTTGCCGCTGACCCGCAGGACCTCGCTCGCATCCTGGCGGCCGTCCGCGTCCGAATCCGAGAAGTAGATCGAGGAATAGGCCGACCATTTCGAGTGCGCCGGATCGGGGTTGCTGATCCGGTTGCGGAAATAGCTGTTGTAGCGGGCGACCCCGGCCAGCGCGAAGCTCTCGGAGGTCCAGTGGTAGGTATCGCCCCCGTTGCCCGGCCGGCCGTTGGCCGCCCGCGGCACCTCGTGCGGCTTGAACCCGAAGGTCGGCGGCGAGGCGTCGTCCCAGATGCCGCGCGGCGCCTCGTCCCGGAAGTCCTCGGTCTCGACCAGCGGCGCCTTGTCCCGGCGCGCGATGCTGTAGCCGCGGAAGATGTCGTCGCCGGCGACCCGGTCGGTCTCCGCCGCCTGCCCGATCATGACCCCGAAATACTCGGAGTCGGCGGTCAGGGCCTTGTTCGCCTCGACGACGTCATTGTCCCGCGTGCCCATCACGCGGCCGCCGTGGGGGTCCCACTGCTTGCGCAGGGCGACCATCTGCCGCATCTGCTCCGGCGTCACGATCGTGTTGCCCGCCTCCCAGAAGAGGATGCTGGGGTTGTTGCGGTAAAAGATGATCGAGTCGCGCATCACCTCGGCGCGCTGGTCCCACTGGCGCCCGGTGACCAGCCGCTCCTTGTCGCCGGCCGGGCAAACCTCGACGATGCCGAAACGGTCGCAGGCCTCGACGTCCGCCCGCTCGGGCGAGACGTGCATCCAGCGCAGGTAGTTGCCGTGGCTGGCCCGCATCAGGGCGACCGTGAAGTCGTGCATCCAGTCGGGATAGGCGCCGCCCAGGCCGGCCCAGTCGTCGGCGGCGCGCTGCGAATAGCCGGTGAGCCAGACGAACCGGCCGTTGAGCCAGACGCCGCCCTTGCCGGCCCCGCCCTTGAACTCCGCCTGCCGGAAGCCGGTCTGCGTCCGGCACACGTCCACCACCTTGCCGTTCACGCTCAGGATGGAATAGACGCTGTAGAGATAGGGATCGTCGACATCCCAGAACCGGGCGGACGCGAGCGGGCCGGTGGCCGTGAAGATCTCCGTCTGGCCGCTCACCAGGTCCGAGGTGTTGCCGTCGAAGGCGGCGCGCACGATCCCGTCCCCGTCGACCACGACCGCGGACAGCGAGATCGAGGCATAGTCGCCGGTTTCATTGGCGACCTCCGCCTCCACGGTCACGTCCGCCTTCCGGTTGGGCAGATCGATCGCCGCCGGGTAGACATACACGCCGGAGGTCTGCAGGTTCTCGTAGAGGGGCAGCGTCTGGTAGATGCGCCCCATCACGATCAGCTGCGCGTTCCGGTTCAACCCGCCGAAATTCGGATTGAAATCCTTGGCGTTCCACTCGAAGGCGGTGTGGGTGGCCTCCTCCCGGTAGTTGGGGCTGTTGTCCACCTTGACCGCCAGCACATTGTCCGCTCCGGCCTTGGCGCCGCCGAGGTCGAGGCCGATGGCGGTGACCCCGTTCTCATACTTCCCGACCAGCTGGCCGTTGAGGTAGAAGCGCGCGGCCTGCCGCAGGCCATCGAATTCCAGGAAGACCTTCCCGCCCTGGGCGCTCGCCGGCAGCCGGAAGTGCTTTCGGTACCAGCCCACGCCCATCATGCGCTCGCTCTGGTCGCCGCCCGAATGGCTGATGAAGGCCCGGTAGCTGTCGGTTTCGTTCCAGGTATGCGGGAGGCTGACGTCCGCCCAGTGCGAGTCGTCGAAGGCCGGCTGCTCGGCCCCGGGGGTGTCGCCAAAGGCGAACTTCCAGCCCGGGTTGAAATTATAGACGGCGCGCGGAGACGCCGGGAGAACGAATTTCTCGCCCACCGCTCCGCCGGGCGAGGCGGCGACCACGGTCGCACTGCTCAAAAGCGCGGCCAGCAAGAGCACGGAGGACAACAAGGGGAAGGGTTTCATGGGTAAAAGGGAATCGAGGATCCGCCGGAGGCCGCCCTAGGGTCGCATTTCATTTTGAAGCGCGGCCCATTTCTAAGGCAACCCCCGAGGGCGGAGAGGAGAAAATCGGTGATGAAAAGGGACGGCCAGCCTAGCGGGTTCGCCGCGCCGGGGCATCCCCAGCCCTGGGGAGACAAGCGATTATTTCTGGGGCGGAGGGACCGCCGGTGGCATGTCCGCGGGGAGCGATGCGCCCACGAAGCCGAGCATCGTGATGGTCTCGAGCCCGTTCTGCGCCGCGCCGTTGGTTCCGCCCAGCCCCTCGTCCACGGGATTGAGGACGTCCGGCCCCGTCACGTGGCGCAAGACGCCCCCTCCCCGGGCCGGCCGCCCGTGGTCGAGCAGCGCCCGCAGCGCCACCTCCTTGAACGCCTCGCTGCCGGTCTTGTAGTAGACCCAGCCCGCCAGACGGCCGTCGCGCGCGAATGATCCGTTCATGCCCTCCGTGCCGGTCGTCATGTCCCGGACGATGAGTTCCTTGGGCGCGCTGTAGAGGCGGCAATACTGCAGCCAGAGCTTGTTCCAGGTGGGATCGTCGAGCATCTGGCTCAGCTGGAAGGCGACCTCGGCGCCGCCCATGATGGTGGCGAGGTTGTAGGTGCCGGCCTCACCATCCAGGGCATAAAGCCGGCCGGTGGCCGGGTCATAGCCCATGACGAGGTTGCGGCCCGTGCGCATGCCGAGGGGCATTGCCGCCATGCTGTCGACCCCCGCCATGATCTTATCCCGCCAGCGCGTGTCGCCGGTGCGCTCCCACTCGGTCATCCAGTTGCCGATGAAGGCCAGCCAGTCGGGCCCCAGCCGCACCCGGGTCGGCGCGATTGCCTTTTCCCGGGCGGTGATCGGTCGCGCCTCCCGCATGGGATCGAACTCCACCGTCTTGTAGTCGGCGTTCACCACCTCGCGCATCACGTCGCCGGTGCGCTCGTCCGTCGTCAGGTAATAATAGAATCGGTGGTAGCCGGCCTGGCTGATCCGCGCCTCCTTGGCGCCGTCCCCCCAGTGGCGGACGGCATGGCGCGAGCCCAGCCCGGCGAAGCGCCCGAGATGATAGACGGAGACTTCGCCGGTCTGGCGTCCCATGGCCTCGGCCAGGCGGAAGACGTCCGCGCGGCCGCTGTGCAGGAAGCTGTACCAGAGCCACATGTCGGTCCCCAGTTCGGAATTGTCCCAGGCCATTCCGCCCAGGTCGTAGCGCCAGACATGGCGGTCGTTGTCGTACGAATGCATCACGTCGCCGAAGTCCCAGAATCCGTACCACCGCCGCTGCTCCGGCTGCGTCAGGTAGAAATTGATCGTGGCGTCGAGGCGGTCCTCGATCGCGCGATGGACCGCGGTGGATCGGTCCGCCAGGCCCCAGACGCCGAAGGCCTCGGCGGTGTGCAGGGTCTCGGGCGTGCACACGAGCACCGGCGGCTCGGCCCCCGCCCGGGCCATCGTCGCGGTGTCGGCCTTGGTCGGCACGCCCGCGGTGGCGAAGAGCGTGAGCTCGCTGGTCCGGGCCACCCCGGTCGCCGTGCTGAACCCCGGCTGCACGTCCTCATACACCGCCTCGAGGCCGTGCGCCCGCGTGTCGTAGTGGCGCATGTCCATCCCCGGGGCGTCGGGCGACCAGAGCCAGACCCACAGCTGCGCCTCGCCGCGGCCGGCGTGCCGCACCTCCAGCGCCGTCGGATAGGACTGCCAGAAATTCTTGAGGCTCACCGCCAGTCCGCCGCTCACGTCGCCCGCAAAGACCAGGCCCGACGCCCGGCGGCCGCCGCCCGCGGGCAGCCACGTGCTCTCCGGATTGGTGCGCTTGAGCACGCTGAAGCCGTCGGGATTCGGCTGCACCAGCTTGAAATCGTCCCACACGGCCCAGTCGGCCAGCCAGCCCTGGCTGCGCGGGGAGACCTGCTCGCGGTTGGGCACGCGCTGTCCCGCCACCTGCCGGGGATAGACGTCGACCCCCGTCTGCGGATCGCCCACGAACCGCCCGTCCCGGCCCTTCATCGGCTGGATCGGCTCCGCCCACAGCCCGCCACCCTCGCCGGAGAAGCGCACATGCCGATTCTGGACCTGCTCGCACATCGGCACGGAAAAGACGACCGCCAGCCCGCGAATGAAATCCTTCTCCTGGTCGCCGTCGTATATGACCGTGTGGACCATCCGGATCGAGTCCTGGCCGGCGTAAAAGTAGAGCCGCACCACGAAAGGCAGCCATTCACGGTTGCTGCGCAGTCCCCGGTGCCGGCCCTCGATCCGAGCGACCGCCCGGACCGGGCCCGACTGCTCCATCGTCACCTTCTCCACCTTCGTCCCGTACTCTTCCCGCGCGGGCGTGTCCGCCGCATCGCCGTCGGGCCCGCTCTGCAGGATGCAGACCAGGCGCCCCTGGCGCGCCACTTCCCGGCCATCCCGCACGATCGAATCGACCAGCACCGCGCCCCACTTCGGGATCCGCACCTGGATTCGTCCGGTGTCGATGGCAAACGTCGTATCGCTGGCGGTCACCCGCACCGTTCCGGACGTGAGCGGGGTCGCCGCCGCACCCTTGGTCACCGTGAACTCTCCGGCGTCCGCCGGGCCCGCGATCGTGGCGATCGCCTCCCATTTAAGGGAGCCGTCGGGCCAGGTCGCGAGCGGCCATGCCTGAACCGGCAGGCTCCTTCCCGTCGCCGTCAGCAGCGAGAAGACCTGGTCCTTCGGCACCTCGCCGCGCTTGAAGGGCACGCCGAAGCTGAAACCTCCGCCCAAGGCCGGCGGCTGGTCTCCGAGCCAGTGGGCGTTGATCGCCCCCTGGACCGGGATGAGACCACCGAGCGCGGTCGCGAACAGAGAGGCACACCGATAGAAGCGTTTGATCATGAGTGGGAGGGTCGGGCGGCGGCGGGTTCGGCCGGTGCGGCGCCGATGGGGATACAGACCTGACGGACGGTCGCGTGTTTTGTTGCCGACCAAATGCCGGTTCCGGACGGCTTTCGGCCTAACAGTTAGTTGCGCATCCCGCGAGGACCAGACGGCCGCACCGGAGCATCCGCCGACGAAAAAAACTTTCCCGCTCAAAGGCGGGAAAGTTCCTTTTCGATTTCAGGCCCCCCGGCCCAAATTAGAAGTCAAACGTCGTCGTCAGGAAGAACTGCCGCGGCGGGATGATGCGGAAGGCCTGCGCGCTTCCATCCGGGTTGACGCCCACCGTGCTCAGATAGCCGTCGGACCACATATCCCGGACGTTGAGTTGCAGTTTCATCCGGATGCGGCTGTCGAGAAACGGCAGCTTCGTCCGATAGGCAATCCACAGATCCTGGTGCAGGAGTTCCTTGCTGTAGATCGGATTGAAGGCCTGCAGGCCGTCCACGGCGCCCAAGGCACCCGGATCGGGCGCCGTTCCATGGTAACCGATCGCGGCCGGCGTCTCGTAGCGCACCGCCGTGCCGATCCCGAAGCCCTTCAGGATACCCGAGACGAATTGGTAGTTCGTCAGGTAGTTGAAGTGGTACTTCGACAGGTCCGGCGAGACGTGGCCCTGCTGGGCCAGCTGGACATCAAGACCGGCGGCATCGACGGTCCCGGCCAGCCACTGCTGCGGCGTGCCGGGCCCGATGGCGGCCCCGCCCGTCACGTTGCCGGCGCTGACCGTCGTCCAGAACGGCCCGAGCACGGGGTCGGTCGCCTTGGTCCAGACGGGCAGGCGCGCCGCCAGGTACTTCTGGATGTTCGGAAAGACGCCGGTGTAGACCGCCTGGTCCTCGTCGGCCGTGAACTTCATGGTCCATTGCCGGGTCGGATTATAGGAGAGGTTGAATTCCCAGCCCTTCGCCTGCACCACCTGGGTGTCGCCCTCGAACTGGGTCGCCAGGGCCAGGGCCTGCAGGCCGCCGGGATACTGGACGATCGTCTGGGTGAAGTTGTTGATCGCCGTGGCGGTCGCATTGGGCCCGAGCGTGTTGGTCGCGACCTCCTGGGCCCACGGGACGAAGCCGCCGTAGTCCGTGCGGAGGGCCCGATTGACGAAGGTGAGGGACCCCTCGCGGCTGTTCGAGGCGTCCGACTTGTACCAGTTCATTTCCGCCACCAGCTTGTCGTCGAAGAGGTTGATCGCCACGCCGTAGTCCTTGCCGTGGCCGGTCGGGTTCGGCAGCACGTTGCCAAACTGGTCGTCGGCCTGCCCGGCGACCTGGAAATTGTCGGACTGGTTGTAGTGGACGCTCAGCCAGTGGGTGATGTGCAGGACGCCGCCGGCCTGCCGCGTGATGCCGCCCGATTTGTTCCAGCCGCCCGGCTGCCCGTTGGTCTGGTCCCACTGCGACAGATTGTTGAGGTCGGTCAGGCCGGTGTTCGGATCGACCGTCACGCCCAGGGTGCTGCGGATGCGCTCATAGTCATGGCGCTGGCCGAACGTCAGCACGAGCCGGTCGTTGAGCAGGTAGTCCTGCACGCCGCCCGAATAGCTCCAGACCTGCTGCTGGCTCTTGCTGGTGGAGGCCGGAAAGATCGTCGGGGCCAGCTTGGTGCTTTCGTTGGTCCAGGTACCGCCGTTGAGCGCGGTGTTATACCAGGTGACCGGATACGTGAAGCTCGCGTTGGTGAAGGTCGCGGGGCTGTAGCTGACGGCCGCGCCGGTGTCGCTCAGGTAGAAACGCTCGGGAATGGTGCCGCTCGGGCCGTTGGAGTTGTTGCCGATGTCCGTCGTGCTGTTCCAGCTGTGGGCGTCGATGACCTCCTCGCGGTAGCGCACCGAGTTCGTGTCATTTTCCCGGTGCTGGTAGAAGGCCAGCACGCTGTGATGGCCGAGCCACTTGGTCCAATTGGCGTTCCGGGTGAAGTCGAACTGGTAGGCGAGCGCGATCCGCTCCTGCTCGTTCAGGTCGGACTGGTAGATGTCGTCCGGCTGCTGGAGCACGGTGTAGACGCGGCCGAAATAGGGGTTGGCCGCGCCATTCAAGAGCCGGGTGTTCGGGTCAATCTCCAGCGCGTTGCCGACGTTGCCGCCGAGATAGTTGTGCTGGGCGGTCGTGAATTGCTCGCGGTACCAGCCCGCCTCCAGGAAGAGATTCTCGATGATCTGCTGCTCGATCTCGACATTGTAGATCTGGGCCTTGTCCTCGCCGATATTGGGGGAAAGCATGTTGACCCCCTGGTAGTTCAGCAGCTGCTTGCTGCTGATGCCGGGCTCGTGGAACAGCGGGTAGGTCACCTGGCCGGCGGGGGCGGTCGAGGCGAACTTGGCGTAGTTGCCCGCGGAATTCGTCAGGCGCTCGTTGCCGATCGGGCCCCACGTGTTGACGACCGCGTTCGGCGCGGTGCCGTTGATTGCGCCGACCGCGTTGGTCGGGGTGCCCGGGGCGCCGAAATTGGTGCCGAGCTGGGCCTGCTCCCAGAGCTGGACCTGGCCATGGACGATGTAGAATTGGGGCTGGCCGTCGCTGCTGTTCCCCAGGCCGACCGTCAGTCCCGTCGGCAGGAGCAGATTGTTGGTGATCGGAGCCGAAGTCACGCCGTTCACCGTTGCGGTGTAGGTGATCGGATCCCAGCGCGGGCTGCCGGCGGCGAGCCAAGGGGTCACTTCGTCCGCGGGCGTGATGCTGTTCGCCCGCTGGTTGGGATTGTCGTAGTACTCCACATTCGCGCGGACGGTGGTGCCGGAGTAGGGCTTGATCGTGATCGCGGTGAACTCGCGCCGCTGGATGTCGTATTCGGGCTTCTGCCCGGTCGGATGGGAGTTCTGGTAGAGGCCGGCCACGTCGATCGCGAGCTTGTCCGCGATCAGGGCGCGATTGAGGTTCATGCTGGCCCGGAAATCGCCAAAGCTGCCGTACCGGGCGCTGATCTGGTTCGTGTCCTGGTTCAGCTGCGCCTTCTGGATCGATTCGTTCACGATGCCGGCGGGGCTGCCGATGCCGAAGAGGGTCGAGTTCGGGCCGCGGCTGATGGTGACCGCGTCCAGATTGTACGCGTCCGTCTGGATGGCCGCGTTGGTGATGAAGAAGTCGCGCGAAACGTCCGCCGGGGCCAGCCCGCGGATGCGGTTGGAGGTCTGGGGCGATCCCTGGATCGTGTCCCCCACCCCCGTGCCCTTGCCGAAGCCGCCGGTCGCGGTGTAGTTCTCCGTGCCTTCGGTGCTGGCCTCATAGAGGAACATGTCGTTCAGGTTGACCGAGGACGTGTCCTCCAGCTGCTGCTTGCTGATGACCGTGATGGACGCGCCGAGGTCCTCGAGCTTCGAATTGAGCCGGGAACCGGAAAGCGTGTTCTGGGTGTAGTAGCCCTGGTCCTTGGAGGAGGCCTGCACCTCGAAGGGCGTCATCTTGATCGTATCGGAGCCAGTGGCGGGCGCCGCCGAAGTTCCGGTCTCCGTTTGCGCCGGCGTCGGAACCGCCGCGGTGCTCGACGTGTCCGTCGTGGCTGGATTCGCCGCCTGCGCGTGCGCCCGGCTGGCAAGGATCGCCGCGAGCAGGAAGGCGGCGGCGGTCACCGCCACCGCACTGCGCCGGGGGAGAATGGAGAGGTGGCCAGGCGAAGCGGGCGCGGGCAAACGAAGTCGATGCATGGATGAGGGGTGGGGACTGGTCTTACGGTTTGGCTGCGGCCGGCAAGGTGAAGCCGGAACGCGGGGGTGTGGGGTGAACACCACCCTCTATAGGGTGCTGCGCATGGAATCTAACCGACGCCGCCGGGAGCCACATCCCTAAGAATAGGGAGATCGGCCAATATATTTTTTTGCCCGTGGTCGGGGCTTGGCGCATTGAGCCGGGGCCCTAAGTTGGCTTGGTTCTGTTCGTCGGCGTCGCATTCCACCCCACCTTCTCCCCTTTGCGTCTGTCCCGCTTTACCGCTCTCGGCTGCCTGGCCGCCGTGCTCGCAGCCTCCCCGGCCGCGGGCGCGGCCACGGCCAGCGACTATTTTCACCGCACCTGGCGGCTCGAGGACGGGCTCGCGGACAACTCCGTCAACACGGTCCTGCAGGACCCGCGCGGCTACATCTGGTTCGCCACGCTCTTTGGCCTCTCGCGCTTTGACGGGCGCAAGTTCGAGCAATTCCCGCTGCCGGCGGACCTGCGCGAGGCGGGGGAAAACATCCGCGCCCTGGCGCAGGAGGATCCCTCGACCCTCGTCCTCCTGCCCGCCAGCGGCGGGGTGATCCGCTTCCGCGACGGTCATTTCAGCCGGCATCCCTGCGATGAGGCCGTGCGCGGCCGCGAGCTGCTGCAGCTTTTCGTCGCGCCGGATCACGCGCTGTGGCTGAGCGACGGCAAGGGCGAGATCCTGCGCTGGCAGGATGGCGCCCTCCTCCGGTTCAACGAACCCGAACTGCTGCGCGACCGCCAGGGGGGCGGCTTTTCCGCGGCGTCGGACGGCCAGGGCCGCGTCTGGATCGCCGCCGGGGGCTACCTGGGAATTTTCGCCCATGGCCAGCTGAACCGCTACACCGCTCCCGCCGGGACCGGAATGGTCATTGCGCCGACGCGGGCCGGCGGCATCTGGATTTCCACGGGCGAACGACTGCTCGAGTGGGAAAACGGCCAGCTCACCGTCCGCGCGGAAGGGTCCCAGTGGACGCCGACGCGGGATATTCCCCAGCGGCTGTATGAGGACCATGCCGGGGTTCTCTGGATCGCGACCCGCCGCAGCGGGCTGTATCAATTCTCCGCCGGCCAGGTCCAGGCCGTCCCCACCGACCAGAAAATTCTCTCCTGGATCACGGAGGATTCCGAGCAGGGCATCTGGGTTACCTCCAAGGATGGCGGGGCCACCCGCCTGCAGCGCCAGCGCTTCGTCACGGTCAAGCCCCGTTCCGATCAGACCGACGCGGCGAGCACGTCGGTCTTTGAGGACCCGGACGGAGCCGTCTGGTGCGCCAACCGCGACGGCGGGGTTTTCCGCTACCTCGGCGGCCAGATGCAGGCGGTCGCAAACCCGCCGGGCGAGCCGGGCCTGTTTGCGAACGCCATCGCTCCGGACCGGATGGGCAATGTCTGGGTCGGAGCCGGCTCCGGCCTCTACCGGATTGCCCCCGGCCAGCCGCTGGCCCTCCAGCCGGTCGCGCCGGACCTGGTCCGGATCCACGCCTTGTATTTCTCCCGCCAGGGAGACCTCTGGATCAGCGCGAATTACAACCGGCTCGTCCGCCTGCGCCAGGGCCAGTTCAAGGACTTCACGGCCCAGGACGGCTATTCCGGGAAGCCGGTCTCGGCCATCGCCGAGACCGCCGACGGCACGCTCTGGATCGCAGCTGAAAACGAGCTGTGTGCCTATGTGAACGGGCGCTTTGTCCAGCCCCCGTCCTACCGCCCCGCCTTCCCCCGGGAGCGGATTGCCGCGCTCTATGGCGACAAGACCGGCGCCCTTTGGATCGCCACCCCGCGCGGGCTGCTGCGCTTCAAGGACAACCGCCTCACCGCCTATGACCAGAGCCGCGGGCTGCCCAATGAACGCATCGAGCAGATCCTGGAGGACGAGCGCGGGACCATGTGGTTCAACAGCCGACAGGGATTCTTTCACGTCGCCCGCGCGGACTTCGAAGGGGTCGCCGACGGGCGTTTGACGCGCGTCGCCGCCGACACCTTCGGTCCCGAGCAGGGCCTGATCAGCGAAACGCCGGTCTTCAACTGCCTGCCGGACGCGTGGCGGGGCCGCGGCAATCGCCTTTGGTTCTGCACGCAGGAGGGAGTGATCGGCATCGATGCCACGGAAGAACCGCGCCCCGCGCCCCCGCCCGCGGTCTATATTGATCGCGTGCTGGCTGACGGCCAGCCAGCCGATCTCTCCGGCCTGCGCCTGTCCACCGGCCAGCACCGGCTCGGCTTCACCTTTTCGAGCCCCAGCTTCGCCGCGCCGGAAAAGATGCGCCTGCGCTATCGCCTGGTCGGCTTCGACCGCGGCTGGATCGAGACCGTCTCGGACCAGGAGGCCGACTATGTCGGTCTGCCCGCCGGCCGGTATGTCCTCAACGTGATGGCGAGCGACGCCAACGGCAACTGGCCCGAGGCCAGCGGCGCCACGCTCGCCTTCTCGATCAATCCGCTTTGGTGGGAGACCTGGTGGGCCCATGCGCTGGGCCTGGCCCTTTTTTCCGGAGCCATCGCCGCGCTGGCCCGCTACGCCTCCCATCGCCTGCTCCGGCGCCGCCTCCGGGAGATCGAGCGCGATCACGCGCTCGAAAAGGAGCGTTCCCGCATCGCGCGCGACCTGCACGACGATCTGGGCGGCAGCCTCACCCGGATCGGGCTGCTGGCCGACCGCCTGCGCCGGCGGGCCGGCGATTCTTTCCTGGGCGCGGAAATCTCGCAATTGACACGGCAGACCTGCCAGCTCGCCGGCGAGCTCGACAGCATCGTCTGGACCGTCAATCCCAAGAACAATTCGCTGGATCGCTTCGCCCGGTTCGTCGGCCAGTTTGCGCTGCGGTTTTTCCAGGAGACGTCGATCCGCTGCTCGGTGCTGGGGATCGACAAGATTCCGGCCACGCCCATCGCCCCCGAAGTGCAGCACCAGCTGCTCAACGCCATCAAGGAGGCGCTCAACAACGTCCTCAAGCACTCGCAGGCGAGCCAGGTGGTGGTCGAACTCGACTACTCCCCTGCCCTCCTCACCACGGCCGTGCGGGACAACGGCGTCGGGTTCGACCCCCTGGCCGTCGAGAACAGCGAGCGCAACGGGCTGATCAACCTGCGGAGCCGGCTGACGGAAATTGGCGGCGTCATCGAGATCCGCAGCGAGTCCGGGCGCGGCACGGAAATTTCCTGGCGCGTCCCCCTGGCGGACGCCGGCCCGGGCCGCCCGCCCCCCCGTGTTTCCCCCAAATGAAGACCACCATCGCCATCGTCGAGGACAACGCCGGCATCTGCGAGGAACTGAGGCAGTTCTTCGCCGAGACCGACGACATCTCCTGCGTGTGCATCTGCCGCAACCTTGAGACCGCGCTGCGCAAGGTGCCGCCGCTCGCCCCCGACGTCATCGTGATGGACATCCACCTGCCGGATGGATCGGGCATTGCCGGGACCAGCCGGCTGAAGCAGCTGCTGCCCCGCAGCCAGATCGTGATGTACACCGTCTCGGAGGACGCCGAGCCCATCTACCAGGCGCTCCAGGCGGGGGCCAGCGGCTACCTGCTGAAGCGAACCTCTCCCGCCCAGCTGCTGCGCGCGATTCGCGAAGTCCAGCAGGGCGGGGTCCCGATGACGGGCGAGGTGGCCCGCAAGGTCATCCAGGCCTTCCGGCGAAACATCGGCGTCTCACCCGCGATCGACGCCTTGACCAAGCGCGAGGAGGAGGTGCTCGATCTCCTTTCCAAGGGCTGCTCCACGAATGAGATCGGCGAGCGGCTGCACATCGGCCTCGGCACCGTGAACAGCCACCTGAAGCACATCTACGAGAAGCTGCATGTCCGCTCGCGCACGGAGGCCGTGATCAAATACCTCGGCTGAGGGGAACCCGGCCGGCTCATGGCACCAGGGCCGCAATCGGCTCCGTCGGCCCGCGGAAGGCCGGGGGCGGATCCCGCTCGAGCCCCTGTTCGATTTCCACCGGGTGCGAAGGGATGACCACCGAGGCGGGAGCCAGGCCCGCCCGCGTGGCCCGCAGGGTGATCGTGCCGGAGGCAAGCGTTGACCGGATCGCCACCCGGTTGATGCCGCATTCGGTGCTGAGATAGAGGTTGTTCGTGGAGTCGAGCTTGCGGCTGTTGAAGCCCCCGCGCCAGACCGCGGGGCCGTCGATCGCGAAATCGACCCGGGCCTCGTCGGTGGGGCAGCGATTGCCCTGCGCGTCGACCACCTCGAAATCCACCAGCACGACATCGGAACCGTCCGCCTGCAGGCCGTGCGGACCGGCGTGCACCGTGAGCCGCAGGGCCTGGGGGTCGCCCGCGGTGCGCAGCTCGTCCTGGGCAACCACCCGGCCGCCCTGGGTGCCCACCGCCCGCAGGCGACCGGGCGCGAAGCCGACCTGGGGGAACGCGTAGACAAAGCCCGTGTCGCCGAGGTCGCGGCCGTCGACCTGATCGGTGAAATCCACCGGCTTGGTCGCCACCCCGACGGATTGCCCGTTGAGGAACAGCTCGACCTGGTCGCAATGCGCGGCGGCGACGTAGACCGTCTTCGTCGTGTGGGCCGGGTAGGTCCAGTGGCCGATGATGTGCAGGTCGGGCGCGCCGGACTGCATCACGCGCGAGACGAAATACAAATCCTTCGGCAGTCGCACGCCGTCCACCTTGCCGCTCACCCGCAGGACTTCGCTGCCGTCCTGGCGGCCGTCGGCATCGGAATCGGAAAAGTAGATGGAGGTGTAGCCGGACCAGCGCGCATGCGCGGGATCGGGGTTGTCGATCCGGTTATGCACGTAGGACGCGTAGCGCGCGGCGCCGGCGAGGGCGAACGTGTCGGAGGTCCAATGGTAGGTGTCGCCCCCCGCCGCCGGATCGCCGCCCCGGCCGCCCGGCACCTTGTGGGGCTTGAAGCCGAAGGTCGGCGGCGAGTAGTCGTCCCAGATCCCGCGCGGGGCCTCATCGCGAAAGTCCTCGGCCTCGAGGAGCGGCGCCCGGTCGCGCCGGGCAATGCTGAAGCCGCGGAAGATGTCGTCGCCGGCGATGTGCTCAACCCCGGGCGCCTGGCCCATCATGACCTCGTAATACTCCGAAACCGGCGTGAGCGCCTTGTTGGCATCCACCACGTCGTTGTCCCGGGTGCCCATGACGCGCCCACCGGTGGGATCCCATTGCTTGCGCAAGGCCACCAGCTGCACCATTTCCTCAGGCGTCACGATCGTGTTGCCCGCCTCCCAGAAGAGGATGCTCGGGTTGTTGCGGTAGAAAATCATCGTGTCGCGCATGACCTCGACGCGCTGGTCCCATTGGCGGCCGGTCACCAGCCGCTCCTTGTCGCCCGCCGGGCAGACCTCGACGATGCCGTATTTGTCGCAGGCCACGACATCGGCCCGCTGCGGGGCAATGTGCATCCAACGGAGGTAGTTGCCATGGCTCGCGCGCATGAGGTCGATCGTGAAGTCATGCATCCAATCGGGATAGGCTCCGCCCAGCCCCGGCCAATCATTGGCCGCCCGCTGCGAATAGCCGGTGAGCCAGACAAAGCGGCCGTTCAACCAGACGCCGCCGGTGCCGGCGCCGCCCTTGAAGGCGGTCTGGCGGAAGCCGGTGTCCGTCCGGCAGACGTCCACGACCTGGCCGTTGACGGTCAAAAGCGAGTAGACGCTGTAGAGATAGGGATCTTCGACGTCCCAGAAGCGCGCGCCGCCGAGCTGGCCGCCGGCCGTGAGCGTCGACGTCCGGCCGCTGGCCACGCCGGACGTGCTGCCGGCCAGTTGGGCCCGGACGACGCCGTCGGCATCGACCACCACGGCCGAAAGCGAAATCGAGGCCGCGTCACCGGATTCGTTGCTGACCTCAGCCTCGACCCTGACTTCCGCGGACTTCTGCGCGAGGTCGATGGCCTGCGGATAGACGTAGATGCCGGAGGTCCGCAGGTTCTCGTACAGCGGCAGGGTCTGATAAATCCGGCCGGCCAGGACCAGCGTGGCGTCCCGGTTGAGCCCGCCGAAATTCGGATTGAAATTCATCGCGTTCCATTGAAACGGCGTGCCGGTGGCCTCCTCGCGGTAGGTCACCCGGTTGTCCACCTTCACCGCCAGCAGATTGTCCTGGCCGCCAAACTTGACGAAGCGGGTGAGGTCCAGGCCGAAGGCCGTCACGCCATTTTCATATTTGCCGATCGGCTGCCCATTGAGGAAGAAGTGCCCGGCCTGCCTCATGCCGTCGAAGGCGAGGAAGACCTTCTGCCCGTCGGCGCCGGCCGGCAGCCTGAAGTGCTTGCGGTACCAGCCGATGCCGGTCTTTTCGTTCACGTCGCCGCCCCCGTGACTGATGAAGGCGCGGTAGCTGTCGGTTTCGTTCCAGGTATGCGGCAGGCTGACGCCGGTCCAGCCGCTGTCGTCAAATCCCGGCTGCTCCGCGCCGGCGGGGTCGCTGAAGGAAAATTTCCAGCCGGGATCGAAGTTGTAGACGGCCCGGGGCGAGGCGGGCACGACGAACTTCTCGCCGACGGCCGGGATTTGGGCATGCAGGGCCAGGGCGGCGCCACACATCAGCGCGGCGCTCAGCCGGAGGAACAGGAGGGGGATGGATTTCATGAAAAAGACGAAAGTTCGGCCGGGCCCGAGCGTCAGCCGGCGAACGCGCCGCCGAACCAAGGATCAGCTGACGTGAAACCACCGGTCCCGGTGGCCGGGCGCAGCCGAGCGGGACGAAGGGCACCGGGATCCGAGCGGCCGCTGTCCCGGCTTCTGACGGCCCGCACCCGCCGCAGATTCTCCTCCGCCTCCCGGTAGCCGGGCTGCAGGCGCAGCGCCTCTTCAAACTGCGCCTCCGCTCGCGCGAATTGGCCGGTTTCCGCGCACAGGATGCCGAGATGCTCGTGCACTTCCGCCGGCTCGGGCTGCAAGCCGATGGCCCGGTCATACTCCTGGATCGCCCGGGAGAGGCGGCCGACCTCGAAGCAGGCGTTGCCCAGGTTGAGATGCGCCTCCGCGTAGTCTGGATTCAGCGCGAGCGCCCGCTCGTAACAGGCGATGGCCTCGGGCAGCCGGTTCGCGCCCGCGAAGAGGGTGCCCAGCGTGTTGTCCGCCTCCGCATAGTTGGGATCCATCGCCAAGGCGGCCTGGACATGGGCCATCGCCTCGGCCGTCCGGCCGGCGCGAGCCAGCACGGTCCCCAGGCCGTTTTCCGCCTGGGCATAGTCCGGCTTGAGGCGCAGCGCCTCCCGATATTGCGCCATCGCTTCCGGCAAATTGCCGGCGTGATTCAGCGCGTCGGCCAGGCTCTTGCGCACGCCCGCCCAATCGGGCCGCCGCTGCACGGCCTCCCGCTCGATCGCGATCGCCGCCGGCAGCTGCCCCATCCGCTCCCAGACGCTGCCGAGATTGATGTAAACGTAGGGCAGATTGGGATCCAACCGCAGCGCCTCCCGATATTCAGCCACCGCCGCGGCGAAGTTTCCCTGCTCAAAATAGCTCTTGCCCAGGTTGTTGTGGCCGCGGGCGTCGTCGGGCCGCTTGGCCACATTGTCGGCCCAGAGCGCGGCCTCGCTGCGATAGACCCGGTTCCGCCGGAAGGTCGCGACCCCCAGGCCCACGGCCAGGACCCCGAAAATGACCAGGCGCGCCGGGCCGGGCAGCCGCGCCATGGCCCCTGCGGCCACTGCCAGCGGAGCGGCCAGCGCGAGATACATGCGGTGCTCCGCCATGGTCTGGGTGGCCACCGGCACCAGGCAGGTCGGGGCGAGAAGCGCAAAGAACCAGGCACCGGCAAATCCCAGCCCCGGCCAGCGCCGCCAGGCCAGCGCCGTGGCGCCCGCCAGGCCGAGGAGGACGAGGGCCCCGGGGACCACCGCGGAGGCGGCTGTGACCACGGCGGTGCCGTAGTCGAAGACCAGCGGCCGGGGCCAGAGGACGAGCCGAAGGTAGTGCGGAACGGCAAAGGCCTGCGTGCGGAGGTAGTCCACCCACGAAACGCCGGTTTGGAATCCAGCGGTGCCGCTGCGGCCGGCCGTTCCCGCCACGAGCGAGGCCAGGAGGATCCAGGTGGAGCCCAGCGCCAGGTAGACCCCCTTCCGCCGCGCCCAGGCGGCCCGGATGCTTCCGCTCAGGAAAGTCCGGTCATAGAGCAATACGATCACGGGCGCGGAAACCATGACCTCCTTGGTCGCCATCCCGCAAAGGCAGGCGCCCCAACTCAGGGCAAACCATCGGCCCGACCCCGGTCCGCTCGCAGCCTCCGCCCCCCGCAGGAAGCAATACAGGGTCAGCAGGTAAAACAGACCCATCATCGACTCGGCCCGCTGCACCACATAAGTGACCGACTCCGTCTGCAGGGGATGGAGGACCCACAGCAGGGCGGCACCCAAAGCCACCATCGAGCGGTCGAAGTCTCCCATCCGCGCGAAGACTGCGGGCGGGGCCACACCGGGTGCAGGTCCCGTCGCGATCCGCGCGAGGGTCCTGCGCACCAAGCCGAACAGGGCCAGTCCCGCCATCAGGTGAAGGCCAAGATTCAAGGCGTGGTAGCCCCCCACGTTCGTCCCGCCCAGGGCGTAGTTCAGCGCGAGACTCAGGTTGAGGAGCGGCCGCCCGTCCACGGTCGTTCCATCATGGGGAGGACGCAGCGCGGTGACGAAATGCCGGATGGTGGGGTTGTCCACGATCGCCGGCTTGTCATCGAGGACGAAGGCCGCCCGGAAACTGCCGGCATAGGCGGCCAGCCCCGCGAGAACGAGCACGAGCCCGGCCCACAGGGGGACGCGGCGGATCGCATGGGGAGCCAGGGTCATTCGGGAAGGATAGAGAAAGCGGGGTGATCCGTCACCTCTGGGCGCGAGGGGGGCACGATCGGACGGACGCGAGCCTAACCTATAATCGTCGCGCGCACCTCCCTAGCTTTGGGGAGGCCGGAGGGATTTTTTACGAATGCCCCGCTCTCGGCGGCGGTTCGGCTCCGGCCCGCCGCACTTTCCGCCCTAAAAATTCGCTTTCCCGCGCCTTCCCCTTTCTTTTTCATCTTCCTATGGAATTCAGACAACTCGGCGGTTCAGGATTCAAAGTGCCGGCGCTCAGCTTGGGCGCGGGCACCTTCGGCATCGCCGGGGCGGATCCCGCGGGCAACAAGTTCTTCGAGGCCTGGGGCCTGAATGGCGTCCCGGCCGCCACCCGCCTGGTGGACATCTGCCTGGAGGCCGGTCTCAACATGTTCGACTCGGCCGACATCTATTCGAACGGCCTGTCCGAGGAGGTCCTGGGCCAGGCGATCAAGGGCCGCCGCGACCAGGTCATCATCTCGACCAAGGGCACCTTCCGGATGGGAAATGGGGCCAATGATGTCGGCTCCTCGCGCGCCCACCTGACCAAGGCGGTCGAGGGCAGCCTCCGCCGCCTCGGCACCGACTACATCGACATCTACCAGCTGCACGGCTTCGACGCGGTGACGCCGGTGGACGAGGTGGTGCAGACCCTGGACGGGTTCGTGCGCGCGGGAAAGATCCGCTACCTGGGCTGCTCCAATTTCTCCGGCTGGCACCTGATGAAGTCGCTCTCGGCCTCGGAGAAGCACGGGCTCTCCCGCTACGTCGCGCACCAGGCGTACTATTCGCTCATCGGCCGCGACTATGAATGGGAGCTGATGCCGCTCGGGTTGAACCAGGGCGTCGGCGCCCTCGTCTGGAGCCCCCTGGGCTGGGGCCGCCTCACCGGCAAGATCCGCCGCGGCAAGCCCGTCCCGAAGCTCAGCCGGCTGCACACGACCGCCGACTATGGCCCGCCGGTGGCCGACGAGTATCTCTATCGCGTGGTCGACGCGCTCGACCGGGTCGCCAAGGAAACCGGCAAGACCGTGCCGCAGGTCGCCCTCAACTGGCTGCTGCAGCGGCCCACCGTCTCGAGTGTCATCATCGGCGCCCGCAACGAGGAGCAGCTGCGGCAGAACCTCGGGGCCGTGGGCTGGAACCTCACGCCCGCGCAGGTGGCCAAGCTCGACGCCGCCAGCGCGACGACCAAGGCCTATC
>CAIWXW010000138.1 GCA_903916755.1 uncultured Opitutaceae bacterium
GCGATCCGCCTATTCCCCGGCGATGCAGGACACCGCGGGGATGATCCAGCAGGCGCGGGCGGCCTTCAGCATGCCGCAGGAGATGATGCAGCCGCGCTTTCTGCGCCAGGCCCTGGTCGACGAGAGCATGCCCCTCATGGAGGGAAAGCTGACACCGGAGGAATACGGCGCGGGGCTGGAGGCCGCGGCCCGCCAGGACCGGATCAGCGTGGCGGATCCCGACCATGTCGATTACCTGCATCCCTGGGCCGGCGCGGGGCTGATCTCGGCGCTGGCCGCCCTCTTCGGCTGGCTGGGCTGGCGGGCCTGGGGAAGGCGCGTGCCGCGCGGGGCCGACGGCCGCAGCGACTATTTCGGGCGGCTGCGCCTGCCGGTCGCACTCGGGTTCATCGGGCCCTCCTTCCTGCTCTATGGCGCGCTGGCGGTGGCGCCCGCGCTCGCGGCCTTCGCCTGGGCCTTCACGCGCTGGGACGGCATCAGCGACCGCTCCTGGGTCGGCCTGCTTAATTTCCAGCAGCTGCTCTTCGACAGCGACGTGTTCTGGGCCGCGCTGCGGAATAATTTCTATCTCATGGTCGTGCCGGCGGCGGTCGTGATTCCGACCGCCCTCGTGTGCGCGACCCTGATCCACCGCGGTGTTTGGGGCGCGGGCGTTTTTCGCGCCGTGTTCCTTTTTCCCAACCTGCTGGGCGGCGTCGCCGCCACGCTCCTCTGGCTGGGCGCCTATGAGCCGCACGGCGGCCTGGTCAACGCGGGCCTGTCGGCGGCCGGCCGGATCCTCGGGATCGGCTGGCTCAGCCGGTTCGACGGCTTCTCCTGGCTGGCGCCGGACCACCTCTACGTGGCGCTGATCCCGATCTACCTCTGGATGGCTTGCGGCTTCAACCTGATCCTCTACCTGGCCGCGATGGAAGGCATCGACCCGCAGCTCTACGAGGCGGCGGAGATCGACGGCGCCTCGCGGGCGCGGCAGTTCTTCACGATCACGCTGCCGCTGATCCGCGAGGCGCTCCTCATCTCCGCAGTGTTCCTCGTGATCGCCGGCCTGAATGCCTTCGAGATGATCTGGCTGCTCACCTCGCAGTCGCCGACCACCGCCTCGCACACGCTGGGCACGCTGCTGGTCACAACGATGTTCAAGAGCATGGAAATCGGCCGGGCCTCGGCGCTGGCGGTGGTGCTCTTCCTTCTCGTCTTCGCCGGCAGCGCCGCGGTCTGGCGGGCGCTGCGCCGCGAGGCGATCGAACTCTGACGCCGATGCCGCGCGCCAAATTCCAGCTCTCTCAGTGGGTCATCTTCGCCGCCCTGCTCGGCTATGCCGCCTGGGTCGTGTTTCCCATGATCTGGGTGGCGTATTCGTCGCTCAAGGCGGATGCGGCGGTGTTCCGTGAACCGTTCCTGCCGCCCGGCTTCGACAGCCTGCATCCGGAAAATTACGGGCGGGCCTGGGAGAACGCGCGCTTCGGCGACTACTTCCTCAACTCCGTCATCGTCACGGGCGCCTCGGTCGCTGCGATCGTCCTCCTGGGCGCCATGGCCGCCTATGCGCTGGTCCGGTTTCACCATCCCGCGGGCCGCGCGGCCTTCTGGGTCTTCCTGGCCGGCCTGATGGTGCCGGCGCAGCTCTCGGTCGTGCCGCTCTTCTTCGAGTTCCGGGCGCTGGGCCTGCTGAACTCGCGGACGGGCCTGATCCTGGCCTACACCGCCAACGGGCTGCCCTTTGCCATTTTCATCCTCGCCGGCTTTTTCCGGTCGCTGCCCCGCGCGCTCTACGAGGCCGCGGTGATCGACGGCTGCAACGAATTTTCCGCCTTCTGGCGCGTCTTGCTGCCGCTGGCCAAGCCGGGCCTGGTCACGGTCGGCATCTTCCAGTTCATCGGCATCTGGAAGGAATATTTCTACGCCTTCATGCTCGCGAGCGGGGAAACGGCCGCCGGCGGGGCGCGGACCCTGCCCCTCGGCCTGGCCAACCTCTCGATCGAGGCGGAATACCACAGCGCCTATGGGATGCTTTTCGCCGGGCTGGTGCTGGTGACGCTCCCGATCCTCGTGGTCTACCTCCTCTTGCAGCGCCAGATTGTGAAGGGCGTGGCGGCGGGGGCCCTCAAGGGCTAGCCGCGGCCGCGCCTTCCGCCGGGGCCCAATGGGCCTGGAATGGAACCGGTGCGGCGCTGTCGGTACGATACCCCAACCCGCTTCCATGTCCGTCCTCTCCCCCTCAACCGAAGTCCCGTGTCTGGAAGGGCCTAGCCTACCCCCTCGGCGCCACGTGGTGCGGCAACGGGGTGAACTTCTCGCTCTTCTCGGAGTTTTCCACCGGCGCCGAGCTCTGCCTGTTTGACCGGCCGGACAGCGGCACGCCGACGGCGAGCATCAACTTCATCACGGCGCACGACGGCTTCACCCTGCGCGATCTCGTCTCGTTCAACGACAAGCACAATGAGGCGAACGGCGAGGACAACCGGGACGGCGACAACGGCAACAACTCCTGGAACTGCGGCCATGAGGGGCTCGATGCGCCGGAGGAAGTGAAGGTCCTGCGCCGGCGGATGCAGCGCAATCTCCTGGCCACCGTGCTCTTTTCCCAGGGCGTCCCGATGCTGCGCGGCGGCGACGAGTTTGGCGGGACGCAGCGGGGCAACAACAACGCCTACTGCCAGGACAACGAGATCAGCTGGCTGGACTGGAAGTGGGACGAGGAGGCGCGCCGCGTGCCGCAGGCGCCCGTGAGCAAAAAAGGGGAGAAGCCGGCGGACGACACCGAGGACTAGGCCCTGCAATGGGATGCAAAGGGATGCGTAGTTTTACCGACCGGCTCTGGGTATTTTCTCCCTTTGGAGCGAGCCGGATGGGCCGATGTGATCGGCACCGTGAAAATCTTGATCTTCGGACATGGCAGTGCCCGGTCTCGGCAACCGCTCGAGCTCGCCCTGGCGAAACTCGGACATGAGACCTTCGCGGAGGAAGATTGCGCCTCCGCCGCCGCTTGCATCGAGCATCACGACCTGCGGGTGGTGATTGCCGACGGGCGCCTGCCGAAATTCGGCTGGGTCGAGCTGTGCCGGCAGCTGCGCTCCGACCGGAGCAAGCCCTACGTCCACGTCATCCTGTTGGAGGACGCGGATTCGACCCACGAAGATTGGGCGATCGACGCCGGTGTCGATGACTTCCTCGAGCGCCCGGCCGACGAGCGGGAACTGCGGCGCCGCCTGCGGCCCGCGGCCTATCGGATCAGCGCCACGCGCACGGTCCGGGCCTTGGTGGAGACGGCCTGACCGTCCGCCTCACCCGCCGATATAGCTCATCTCGACCTTCGCCCGGGTCTCCCCCGTGGCGAGGGCCTCGGCCCGTTCATCGCTGTACCGGTCGCCGCGCCCGGCCCAGATCCGGGCGACGTAGGCCTGCAGCTCGGCCGCGTCCGCCCCGGAGCGCAGGCACCCGAGGATGTCCCAGCCCAGCGACGCAAAGAGGCAGGTGTAGAGCTTCCCGTCGGCCGACAGGCGGGCGCGGTGGCAGTCGCGGCAGAATGGCTCCGTGACGGAGCTGATGAGCCCGATTTCCCCGCCGCCGTCCCGGTAGCGGTAGCGCGCCGCCACCTCGCCGCGGTAGGCCGGCCCACTCGCCTCCAGCGGCCACACCGCGCTGATCCGCTCCACGATTTCCCGGGCGGGGACCACGCGTTCGGACGACCACCGGTTGGTGTTGCCCACGTCCATGAACTCGATGAAGCGCAGGGGATGGCCGCGCTCCCGGAAATACCGGGCCAGATCCAAGATCTGGCCGTCGTTCACGCCCCGCTGCACGACGCAGTTGATCTTGATGGGCAGTCCCAGCGCGGCGGCGGCATCGATCCCGCGGAGCACGCGGGCGGCGCTGAAGCCGAGCCCGTTCATCGTGGCGGCGGTGGCGTCGTCCAGCGCGTCGACGGAGACATTCAGCCGGTCCAGGCCGGCGTCCCGCAGGGCGGGCGCCCGCTTCTCCAGCAGCCAGCCATTGGTCGTCAGGGCAACATCCGGCACCTTCAACTCCTGCTTCAGCGCCCGGATCAGCTCGGGCAGGTCCGCCCGCAGCAGCGGTTCGCCGCCGGTCAGCCGGATCTTTTCCACGCCGAGGGCCTGGAAGGCCCGCGCGATCCGGGTCAGCTCCTCCAGCGTCATGAGCTGGGGGTCGCGCAGGAAGGCATAGCCGGGACCGAAGACCTCCTTCGGCATGCAGTAAGGGCACCGAAAATTGCAACGGTCCGTCACCGAGATGCGCAGGTCGCGCAGGGGTCGGTTGAGGGTGTCGCGGCCGGAGGGAAGCATTGCCAGAAAAGGGAAGGTAAGGCGTCCTACTAAGCAAACCAATGATCACCCCGGCCGCCGCTGCGCAGAGCATCCGCGAGGTCACGCCCACGTGGCCGCAGGAGGACTGCCCGCTGCTCGAGGCCCACGGCCGGATCCTCCGCGTGGCGCTGCGGGCGGAACGGGACCTGCCGCCGTTCGATCGCGCGACGATGGACGGCTATGCGCTGCGGTCCGCCGCCGTGGCGGCGGGGGTGACGTCCTTTGCCGTGGAGGGCATCCAGCCGGCGGGTCACGCCCCGCTTGCGCTCGGCCCGGCCCCGGAGGCCTGCGTCGAGATCATGACCGGCGCGGTGCTGCCGCTAGGCGCCGACGCGGTCGGCGCCTACGAGGAAACGGCGCGGGCCGGCGGCCGGATGACGCTGGCTCCGGGCCGGGCGGTGGCCCCGGGCGGCGCGGTTCATCGCCGGGGCAGCGACCACCGGGCGGGCGAGGTGATCGTGGAAGCCGGCGCGCGGCTGACCGGCCGCGAGATCGCGGTGGCCGCCGCCTGCGGCTACGCGCAGGTGGGGGTCAGCCGGCTCCCGCGGATCGCCCTCGTGGCGACGGGCGATGAATTGGTGGAGGTGGACGCGCCGGTGGAGCCGCACCAGATTCGGCGGAGCAATGACTACGCCCTGCGCGCCGCGTTGGCCCAGGCCGGCTACACGCAGACGGACCGGTTTCACCTGCGGGATGACCGGAACGCCATCGCCACCCTGCTGGAGCGGCTCCTGGCCGACTACGACGTCGTGCTGCTGAGCGGGGGTGTCTCCAAGGGCAAATTCGACTTCCTGCCGGAGGAACTCGCGCGCCAGGGGGTGCGCCGGGTCTTCCACGGCGTGGCGCAGCGGCCGGGCAAGCCGCTCTGGTTCGGGGTGGGACCGCGGGACCAGCTGGTCTTCGCCCTGCCGGGCAATCCGGTCGCCGCCTACACCTGCCTCCACCGGTATGCGCTGCCGGCCCTGGCCCAGGCGTCGGGGGCGGCGGCAGCGGCCACGCCGCTCCTCCCCCTGGCGGCCGCCTTCACGTTTCGGCCGCCGCTGGCCTGTCTCCTGCCGGTGAAATGGGAAGCCATGCCCGAGGGCGGCTGGCGGGCCGTGCCGGCGCCGGGCAATACTTCGGGGGATTTTGCCGGGCTGGTCGGGACGGACGGATTCGTGGAGCTGCCGGCGGATCAGGACGTGTTCCCGGCGGGTTTCCTCGCCGCCTTCTGGGCCTGGGTCTAAAGACGAATTCCCGTTGAAGGAATGCCGGAATCGGGCGAGGGTGGCCGGATGTTCTCCCATCTCGACGCCCAGGGCCGGCCGAAAATGGTCGACGTTGGCGCCAAGGCGATCACCGCCCGCGCCGCGCACGCGGTCGCGGTCGTCCAGCTGCCCCCGGCGCTGGCCGCCCTGCTGCGCGACGGCGAGATCGCGACGAAGAAGGGCCCGATCTTCCAGACGGCGATCCTGGCCGGGACCATGGGCGCCAAGCGCACGGCCGATCTCATCCCGCTTTGCCATCCCCTGCCCCTGGACGATTGCCGGATCGAAATCGAAAGCGGCCCGCCGGAGCCCGACGGCAGCGCGGCGGTGGAAATCCATTGCCGCGTCGGCACGCATGCGCGGACCGGGGTCGAGATGGAGGCGCTGACCGGGGCCACGGTGGCCGCCCTCACCCTCTACGACATGGGCAAGGCCGTGAGCCACGGCATCGTGATCAGGGACATCCGGCTCCTGGAAAAGACCGGCGGCAAGAGCGACTACCGCGCCCCCTGACGCAATGAAGACAATCCGGGTGCAGTATTTTGCGCTGCTCCGCGAGCAGCGGGGCCTGGCCGAGGAAACGGTGGCCACGGCCGCGGCCACCGCCGCCGAGCTCTATGACGAATTGCGGAGCCGGCACGGCTTTACCCTGCCGCGGGAGCGCCTGCGGGCGGCC
>CAIWXW010000139.1 GCA_903916755.1 uncultured Opitutaceae bacterium
GCACGCACAAGCGCCTCATCGACATCATCGAGCCCACCGCCCAGACGGTGGACGAACTCAAGAAGCTCAACCTCCCTTCCGGCGTCGACATCACCATCAACGTCTAAAATTTACAGTTAGCAGTTGCCTGTGTGCCCTCTGCGGCACCGCCAGGCCCCTCCTAATGTAGGTCCCTTAAACGGATCCCTTCCACCTACCACTTAGCCCAATGATCTCCTCCCTTCTCGGCAAAAAAATCGGGATGACGCAGGTTTACGACGCCCAAAACGTCCTGATCCCCGTCACCGTGGTCGAAGCCGGCCCCTGCTCCGTCACGCAGGTCAAGACCGTCGCGACCGATGGCTATAATGCCGTCCAGATCGGATTTTCGACCAAGAAAATCAAGAACACGGCCAAGGCCGAGCTGAACCACGCCAAGAAGTCCGGGCTCGACCTGGCTCCCCGCGTGCTCGGCGAAGTCCGCCTGACCGACACCCCGACCATGAAGGTCGGCGATGTCGTCACGGTCGCCAATTTCACGGAAGGCCAGCTGGTCGACGTCATCGGCGTCACCAAGGGCAAGGGCTTCCAGGGCGTGGTGAAGCGCTTCCGCGTCGGCGGCGGCCCCGCGGCCCATGGCTCGATGTTCCATCGCCGCATCGGATCGATCGGCATGCGCCAGACCCCCGGCCGCACCTGGAAGAACCAGGCGATGCCCGGCCACATGGGCAGCCAGCGCCGCACCGCGCAGAACCTGCGCGTGGTCAAGGTCATCGCCGACAAGAATCTGATCCTCGTCAAGGGCGCCATTCCCGGCGCCAATGGCGACGACGTCCTTGTCCGCACCGCCATCAAGGGCCAGCCGAAGTCGGCCGCCTAACCGCGAAGGATCCCAGACATGAAACTCACCATTTTCAGTTCCGACGGCACCACGAGCCGCGAGCAGGACTTCGACGGTCTGCCCGTGTTCGAGGGCGACAAGGGCCGCCAGGCCCTCAAGGAAGTCATCGTCGCCATCCGCGCCAACAACCGGCAGGGCACGCATTCGACCAAGACCCGCGGCGAAGTCCGCGGCGGCGGCAAGAAACCATGGAAGCAGAAGGGCACCGGCCGCGCCCGCGCCGGCTCGACCCGCTCCCCCCTGTGGGGCGGCGGCGGCGTGGTCTTCGGACCCAAGCCCCGTGACTATTCCAAGAAGATCAACGGCCAGGTGAAGGCGCTCGCCTTCAGCCGCGCCCTGTTCGAGCGCGCCTCGGCCGGCGAGCTCGCCGTCATCGAGGGCTTTGCCTCCAGCCCGACCAAGACCAAGGTCGTCAACCAGATGGTTGGCCGCATCGCCCCCAAGGGCCGCGTCCTCCTGGTCGACGCCCCCTTCACGGCCGAGGCCACGCGCGCCGCGCGCAACCTCAACCGCGTTTACCTGCAGGAAGCGTCCCAGCTGAACACCCTCGATCTCGCGCAGTACCGCAAGATCATCGTCAGCAGCAAGGCGCTCGAGACCATCATCGCCCGCGCCAAGGGAGACAACCACGGATGAACGCCGACCAGATTCTCAAGACCGTCCACCTGACGGAAAAATCCAACCGGCAGTCCGCCGAGCTGGGCCAGTACACCTTCGAGGTGTTCCCGAGCGCCAACAAGCACACGATCGCCCTGGCGGTCGAGCAGGTCTTCAAGGTCACCGTGCGCCGGGTGAACATCCAGAATTACCAGGGCAAGAACAAGCGCGGCCGCAGCGGCCAGCCCGGTATGACTTCCGACTACAAGAAGGCCATCGTGACCCTCAAGGCCGGC
>CAIWXW010000140.1 GCA_903916755.1 uncultured Opitutaceae bacterium
ATTTCCTCATAGGGCAGGTCATGGAAGTGGAAGAGGACCAGCGGGATCCGCTGGGCGGCGGGCAGCTGCTCGAGGCCCTGTTCCAGGGCCGCATGGCGGTCGGCCGCGTCCATGTGCGCAAAGAAAGTGTCGGGCGCCGCGAATTCCACCTCGGGCTCGTCGGGCTCGGCCCGCAGTTCCGAGAAGAAGCGCCAGCGGTTCCGGTAACGCTGCAGGTGGTTCAGGCTGAGCCGAGTCGCCACCGTTTTCAGCCAGCCGCCGGCCGTGGGGCTCTCGGCCAGCATCGCAAAATGCCGGTGCGCCTTGATGAACACATCCTGGGCGATGTCCTCCGCCTGCGCGTCGTTCCCCGTCAGCCGCACCGCGGTGGTGAAGACCATGTCCTGGTAGTCGCGCATAAAATGGGAGAAATCGGCGGGCGGGCCCGATCCCGATGGTGGGGTTTGCACGGGTGGTTCGTCGCTGGCCCTAGAACACGGCAGGAGCGGCAAAGTCGCAAAATGTTTCCCACGGCTCCCTCCGGACGCAAAAAGGCCCGCTCCGGTCAGGAGCGGGCCCTTTGTGCTAGGCTAGGAGGCGATCAGACCGCCGCCGCGCCGGTTTCACCGGTACGGATGCGGATGACCTCTTCGACCGGGAGGACGAAGATCTTGCCATCACCGATCTTGTCGGTGCGGGCTGCCCCGATGATGGCCTGGATCACCCGGGCGACGACCTCGTCCGGAACGACCGCTTCGATCTTGATCTTCGGCAGGAAGTCCACGGTGTATTCAGAACCGCGGTAGACCTCGGTGTGCCCCTTCTGGCGGCCGAAGCCCTTAACCTCGCTGACCGTCATGCCCTCGACGTGGACGGCGGCCAGGGCCACCTTCACGTCCTCGAGCTTGAAGGGTTTGATGATGGCGACGATGAGTTTCATGTGGGGGTGCTCCGTTTAGGAGATCGATGAGTTGGACTGTTCAGGATAAGCCACGCCACCGTGCTCGTGGAGATCGAGGCCCTCTTCTTCAATCTGCTTGGAAACCCGCAGAGTGCCAGTTGCTTTTACGGCATACATGAGGACCATCGAGACGATGAACACGCCGATGCCGATGGCGAGATTTCCGATCAATTGGGCGACCAGCTGGTCGGTGCCGCCGCCGTAGAAGAGGCCCTTGACGACCGCGCCGGCCGAGTTGTCCGCGCCGGTGGGCGTCGGGGCGCCGAACTCGCCGGTGGCGAGTAGGCCCAGGGACCAGGTGCCCCACATGCCGGCCGCGCCGTGGACGGGCCAGGCGCCGCAGGGATCGTCGATCCGCAGGTACTCCAGGAGATCGGTGGCCAGGATGACGACGACACCGGCGACCGCGCCGATGATCAGGGCGCCCAGGGGCGAAACCCAGTAGCAGGGGCAGGTGATCGCAACCAGGCCGGCGAGGAGACCGTTGAGGGTCGCGCCGCAGTCCCATTTCTTGGAGCGGGGATAGACGAAGAACAGGGCCGCCAAGCCGCCGGTGCAGGCCGCCAGCGTCGTGTTGGCCGAGACGCGGGCGATGCCCAGCGTGTCCATGGCGGTCAGCGTCGAACCCGGGTTGAAGCCGTACCAGCCGAACCAGAGGATGATCGCACCGACCGAGGCGATCGTCATGCTATGATAGGGCATGGGGCCGCCGCCGTCGCGCTTGAACTTGCGGCCCAGGCGGGGCCCGAGGACGATGGCGCCGCAGAGGGCGATGGTGCCGCCGATCGTGTGCACGATGGTCGAGCCGGCGAAGTCATGGAAGGCAGCCTTGGGCCAGAAGGGGATGGCATTGAGCCAGCCGTCCGGACCCCACGCCCAGTGACCGAAGATCGGGTAGATGAAGCCCGAGACGCCGAGGGAGTACCAGAGATCGCCCCAGAAGCCGGTGCGGCCGAGCATGGCGCCCGACGTGATCGTCGAGCAGGTGTCGGCGAAGGCGAACTGGAAGAGGAAGAAGGCGAGCGTGGCGACGCCGGTGCCCTCGTAGGTGTCCGGAATGTTCTGGAGGAAGTACCAGTGGTGGCCC
Organism: uncultured Opitutaceae bacterium; assembly: GCA_903916755.1. Classification (GTDB taxonomy): domain Bacteria; phylum Verrucomicrobiota; class Verrucomicrobiia; order Opitutales; family Opitutaceae; genus Palsa-1447. The sequence continues at coordinate 2,028 of CAIWXW010000140.1, forward strand.
GCGCCGTCACCGTTGCCGATGAAGCCGTTGCCATGACCGAACATCCAGGCGAAGCCCCAGGCCCAGAAAAGCACGCCGCACAAGCAGGTGTCGACGATGCCTTCGAGGAGGACGTTCACCGTCTCCCGCGTTCGGGCGAAGCCGGCTTCCAGGAACATGAAGCCCGCCTGCATGAAGAACACCAGGTACGCGGTCACCAGCACCCACATGGTGTTGATCGCATTGACGTACGGGGGATTCGGCGCCGGCGCCGGGGCGGCCGGGGCCGCGGCGGGCGCAGCCGCCGGAGCGGCGGCCGGAGCCGTCGCGG
>CAIWXW010000141.1 GCA_903916755.1 uncultured Opitutaceae bacterium
CGGTTCGAGCTGGACCGCCCGCTCGTAGGCCGCGATCGCCTCCGGGCCGCGATTCAGGCTGAACCAGGCGGCGGCCAAGTTGCCCTGGGCGTCGGCCCAGTCCGGCTTCACCCGCAGGGCCGCCTGGAAATGGGCCACGGCCGCGGTCGTCCGGCCCGAGCGGAAAAGCACGTAGCCCAGGCCGTTCTCGGCCCGCGGCGCGCCCGGCTTGAGCCGCAGGGCGGCTTCATATTCTCCTTCGGCCTCCCGCCAACGCTGCGCATGACTGAGGATGTCCGCGAGGCCGGTGTGCGTGCTCGCAAAGTCCGGCTGCAGGCGCACCGCCTGGCGTTCGATGGCTAGGGCTTCGTCCGACCGGCCCATCCGATCCAGCGCCTCGCCCAGGTTGAGATAGGCATAGATGGAGGCAGGCCCCGGATCGGCCCGCAGGGCGGCGCGGTATTGCACCACCGCCTCAGCGAACAACCCCTGTTCGCCGAGGGCCTCGCCGAGATTATTGCGGGCAAACGCATTGTCCGGATGCCGGGCGACGGTGTCGGCCCAAAGGGACTGGCTGGTCCGATAGACCTCGTTGCGCCGCACGGTCGCAAAGCCCAGGAGCGCCGCCGCCACCCCGCACACGACGAGGCACGCCTTGCGTCCCATCATGGCCGCCAGCCCAAGGACCGCGGCGGTCAGGACCGCCGCCAGGGGCAGGTACATGCGATGTTCGGCGATCATCTGGATCGCATTCGGCACCAGCGAGGTCGGCGCCAGGATGGCAAAGAACCAGACCCCCAGGAATCCCACGGCGGGCCGACGCGCCACGGCCCAAAGCGTCGCGGCCGCCAAGCCGAGCACCAGCAGCGCCTCCAGGCCCAGGATAGCGTCCCAGCGCACCGCGAAGGACTCGTAGTAAAAAACCAGCGGCGTCGGCCAGACGGAGAGCACCAGGTAGCGGGCCAGGGCGGCGAACTGTGTGAGCTCATAGGGCAGCCAGGTCGCGCCGACCGCCAGCCCCGAGGTGCCGCCGCGGGTGGCGCCCGCGCTGACGACCGAGAGGACGAGGACGAGCCAGGTGGAGGCCAGCCCGATATAGAAGGCGCGCCGCCGGCGCCAGGCGGCGGCGAAGCCCGGACTGAGGAAAGTCCGGTCGTAAAGCAGCACCATGAGCGGCGCGCTCACCATCACCTCCTTGGTCACCATGCCGGCCGCGCAGGCCAGGCCGGAAACGATGAACCAGCCACGGCCACCCGCGCGCGCGGCGGTCGGCGCGGCCCCCTCCGGGCCGCCAGCCGCGCGGATGAACCCGTAGAGGGTCAGCAGGTAAAGGAGCCCCATGAGGGATTCCGCGCGCTGGGAGACATAGGTGACCGACTCGGTGTCCAGGGGATGCAGGATCCAGAGGAGCGCGATCGCCCAGGCCAGTATCGCCGATGCCGCCGGCAGGGTGCGGCGAAGGACGCCGAAGAGCGTCAGCCCGGCCAGGATGTGGACGAGCAGGTTGAAGGCGTGGTAGCCTCCCACCGAAAGGCCGCCGAGGGCGTAGTTCAGCGCAAGGGAGAGATTGACCACCGGACGGCCGCTGACCGGCAGGGCGCCGGGCGGCGGGGACAGCGCGCTCCAGAAATGCCGGATCGTCACATTGTCCCGGATGGCACTGATGTCGTCGAAGACGAACGGGCCGTGCAGGCTGTTCGCGTAGGCCAGCGCCGCGGCCAGGACCAGCGCGGC
>CAIWXW010000142.1 GCA_903916755.1 uncultured Opitutaceae bacterium
CGATGGGAAACCCCCGGCCGAACAGCAGCTTTTCCGCCTGGGCCGATTTTTCGGCGGCTTCGGCGGGACTCATCACGGGGGGGCGGAGGAAGCGGAACATGGAAAAAAAGGGGGAGTGGGGGGAAGGAGGCGGGCGCCGGCTCAGCGCTGGCGCAACCGGTGGAAGAGCCAGAGACCGATCCCGACAAAGAGCAGGTTCGGGGCCCAGAGCAGCAGGTCCGGCCGGTATTCGGGGTGCCGGTCCAGCCAGCCGACCATCACGGTCAGGAAATAATAGGTGAGCGCAAGCCCGACGGCGATGCCGAGGTTGGCGCTCGTCTCGCGGCGCGAGACCCGGATGCCGAGGGGCACGCCCACCAGGGCAAACGAGAGCACGGCCAAGGCGGTCGTGAACTTCTCCCCGATGGTCAGCGCCAGCTTCATCCGGGCCCGGCGGGGATCGCCATTCTCCTCCTTCAGGGCCTGGGCCAGGCCGATCGGGCTCTTGAGCTCGGCGTAGGTCATCCAGCCGAGCTTCTGGCGGACGGCGATGTGGCCGAAGATGCGGTCGAGCGAAAGCGGGATGGGGTCGGAGAACTCCGCCGTGGCGATCGAGGGCGATTCGCTGAAGTCCTCCGGCGCCTTCTCGTCCAGCGTCTCCACCTGCGCGTTGGCCAGGACCACGATCATCTCATTGGTCTTCTCGTTGTAGTCCACCCGGCCGGAGGCGGCGCGGACGAAGCGCGTGACCCGGTGGTCGGAGTCGAGCTGCCAGAGCCAGAGGTCCTTCAGGCCGCCCTGCTGCTTGTCGCCGATGTAGAGGATGTAGCCGGGAAACTCGCGGATGAAGGTGCGCGGCACGATCAGGTTGAGCGGATTGGCGTGCATGGCCGCGTTCAGGTCGCGGTCATAGACCACGCGGGCGTAGGGCATGGCCTGGAAATTGACGTACAGGCCCAGGGCCGAGCCGAGGGCCGCCAGGATGAAGATCGGCCGGGTGATCCGGGGCATGCTGATCCCGGCCGCGCGCATCGCGGTGATCTCGTTGTCGGCCGAGAGGCGCCCCAGGGTCAGGAGCACGCCGGACAGGATCCCCATGGGCAGGGCGTACATGGCGACGAAGGGGACCAGCAGCCCGGTCAGCCAGAAGAACTGGATCAGCGGCAACTGCCCGGCGAGGAGCGGGCCCATCAGGTCCCGCAGGATGTTGCCGAGCATCAGCACGAACACCAGGAGGAGCACCGCGGCGGCGCAGCTGAAGAAGACGCTCTTGAAGATGTGGCGGTCGAGGAGGTTCAAGCGCGGGATCGAGGTCTAGGGGAAGCGGCCCCTTAGGCGAACTCCAAACGGGTCTGCGGTCCCGACTCGCTGCCGGGTTCCGGCGGAAGGAGGCAGGCCGCGTCGTCCACCGCCGCGCGGTTCATCCGCGTGCTCACGCGCCGCGCGGCCAGCCGGTCGTCCGGGACCGGCCGCAGGAGCGGAGCCAGCTGCTCCGGCCGGGCCTGCGGGTCGAGCCAGCGGGCCGCCTGGTCCGCCCCGAGGATGACGGGCATCCGATGATGGATCGGCTGCATCAGTCCGTTGGGCGTCGTGGTGACGATGGCGCAGGTCTCAAAGGCGCGGCCATCCGGGAGCGGGCGACTTTCCCAGAGGCCAGCCAGGCAGAAGGGCCGCCCGTCCGGGCGCTGGAAGGCCCAGGGGAGCCGGGCCCGGTCGCGCTTCTCCCACTCGTAGAAGCCGCTCGCGGGCAGGAGGCAGCGACGCTGCCGGTAGGCGTCGCGGAACGAGGGTTTGGCCTCGAGGGTCTCGGCGCGCGCGTTGGTCTGGCGAGTGCCGTCCGCCGCGGCCCAGGCGGGCAACAGGCCCCAGCTCAGTTCGACGGCTGCGCGGGTACCCGCCGCGCTGGTCCGGATCGCGGGCAGATACTGGCCGGGAGCGAGGTTATAACGGGAGACAAAACTCGCCCGCGGTTCGAGGCCAAGGGCCCGGAAGATCTCCGCGAGCTGGTCCTTCAGCAGGAAATAGCGGGTGCACATCGCGTCTAGAGCCGGCCGGGCTCAGTCTCCTCGGGCTGGCCTGGGGGGTGGAGGGGAACGTCGGGCCGCATGCCAGGCAGCGTAACGAAATCTTCCGGGATGCCAGCCCGAAGCGCCCGGAAAAGCGCCCCCCGCGAAGGTTTGCCTCGGCACTTTGGCCGGATGATCCTGTCGCACTTCTCCCCATGCGTTTTGCCCGCCGCTCCCTTCTCCTTCTCCCGCTTTGTGTTGCGGGAATGCCGCTGCGCGCCCAGCCGACCGAGTCGATGACGGAGCACCATTTGAAGCAGATCGTGGAGCGCCAGCACGCCCTCCTGGACGAGGCCGCCCGGGAGGGGGAGAAGCTCGATTCCGAGGGCCTGCGCTCCCAGCTGCAGTCCATCGTGGCGGAGTACGAGATCCTCTTCCGCGAGGACCCCAACTTTGCGGCCGGCTACGCCTCCGAGGGCCTCCTCCTGCGGCAGGTCGGCATGAACAAGGAAGCCGTGGGCCTGATGCTGAAGGCCAACCAGCTCGACCCGAATATTCCCTTGGTGAAGAACCAGATCGGCAATTACCTCGCCGAGGATGGCAAGCCGCTCGAGGCGGTGAGCTACTACCTGGCCGCCATCAAGCTGGCCCCGAACGAGCCCCTTTACCATTACCAGCTCGGGACGCTCCTCCACGAAGCCCGCGACGACTTCGTCCGGAGCGGCGACTGGACCCGGGACGCAGTCGGCAATGCCGAGCACGAGGCGTTCCGCCGCGCCTCCGAGCTGGCGCCCGACCGGCTGGAGTACGCCTACAGCTACGGGGAGTCCTACTATGACCTCACCAAGCCCGATTGGGACCAGGCGCTCAAGTTCTGGGGCCAGCTCGAGGACAAGGCCCAGAACCAGAAGCAGCGGGAGGCGATGCGGCTGCAGGCGGCCAACATCCTGATCACCCAGGGGAAGCCGGACTACGCCCAGACCCTGCTCAACACGGTGACGGACCCGTCGCTCCAGGAGCAGAAGCAGAAGCTGGTTGCGCAGATCGCGGAAACCGCGAAGAAGTGACCGCGTTTTTTCGCGGCATGTCATTCCTGGATCGATTGGAGCGCGTCTTCGGACGCTTCGCCCTCCCCAACGTCACCCTCTACCTGATCATCGGTCAGGTGGGCGTCTACCTCCTGTCCATGATCGGCCGGGTGGACCTGAGCGTCCTCATCCTGGTCCCGGACCTGGTGAAGCAGGGGGAGGCCTGGCGGCTGGTCTCATTCCTCCTGATGCCGCCGCCTTCGAGCTTCATCTTCATCGCCTTCGCCTGGTGGGTGTTCTACTTCATGGGCAACGCGCTGGAGGGCTACTGGGGCGCCTTCCGGTACAACTGCTTCCTCTTCGTCGGCTTCGCGCTGACGGTCGGCCTGGCCTTCATCGTGCCCGGCGCGGTGGTGAGCAACACGTTCCTCGCGGGCTCGGTCTTCCTGGCCTTCGCCTTCCTCAATCCGGACTACGAGATGCTCCTCTTCTTCATCCTCCCGCTGAAGATCCGGTGGCTGGCGCTCATCGCCTGGGCGGGCTACGCCGCCCTGTTCTTCGTCGGCTCCTGGCCGCAGCGCCTGCAGATCATCGCGGCTGTCGGCAACTTCTTCCTCTTCTTCGGCCGGGACCTCTGGTCGCACGCGGGCCAGATCCGGCGCCGCCGCTCGGTGGCGGCCGACCAGCGGACGCAGGCGGCCGTGGCGGCGGAGGCCCGCCACGAGTGCCGGATCTGCCACCGGACCGACCGCTCCGATCCCCAGCTCGATTTCCGCTACTGCTCCAAGTGCGCCGGCGCGCAATGCTACTGCCCGGACCATATCTTTAATCACGAACACGTCCGGAGCGAAGATGGCAGCACGGCGGAAACCTGACCACGACGCCTGGGCCGAGGCGGCGGCGCTGGTTTCCCTGGGCGAATGGCTGCATTTTGCGGAGGCGCTCTACGCGCGCAGCGGCGCCGCCCTGGGGCAGATGGCGACCAATGCCCATGACGAGGCGCTCTACCTGCTGCTGCGCACGCTCGGCCTGCCGCTGGAGAGCCCGGCCTCCGTCCTGGACCGGGTCCTGGCCGCCGGGGAGAGGAAGCGGGTCCTGGACGTCCTGCGGCGCCGGCTGGTCGACCGTGTGCCGGCCGCCTACCTCACCCAGGAGGCGTGGCTGGGCGACCACCGGTTCTACGTCGACGAGCGCGTCCTGATTCCGCGCAGCTACTTTCTGGAGCTGATCCCGCAGCTTGATGACATCGGCGCCGGCCAGGCCGCGGACGTTTGCACGGGCTCCGGCTGCCTGGCCATCCTGCTCGCGCTGCGCTTCCCCCGCGCCGCGGTCGACGCCGTGGACATCTCCGCCGACGCGCTCGACGTGGCCCGGATCAACGTCCGCGCCCATCACCTGACCCGGCGGGTCCGGCTGCGGCGCAGCGATGTCTTCGACGCCGTGCCGCCGGTGGCCTACGATCTCATCCTCAGCAATCCACCCTACGAGCCGAGCGCCCTGATGAAGGGCCTGCCGGCCGAGTTCCGGCGCGAGCCGCGGCTGGCGCTGGATGGGGGGAAGGACGGCCTGGACGTGATCCGCAAGCTGCTCCGCCAGGCGCGGGAGCGGCTGAAGCCGGAGGGACGGCTCCTGATCGAGGTGGGCGGCCTCCAGGCCGCGCTGGAGCGGGAATTCAAGTCCCTGCGGCCGCGCTGGCTCCAGACCGCCGACGGCTCGAATTGCGTCTGCGAGATCCGGGCCGAGCGGCTGTAGCCGCTCAACGCGTCAGGTCGTAGAGCGCGTAGCCCGCGAGCAGATTGGGCAGGGCGGGGCAGGGGGTCTTCCAGTCGCCGAGGAGGTGAACCCGGTGCGTGACCCGGATCTCCTTCGCCCGGCAGAAGTCCTCGAAGTCCGCGATCGAAAGGGGATTGGCGGGCCGGCTCTCGGCCCACTCCGTCGTGTAGACCGAGTTGCGCAGCTTCCGGCCCTGGACCAGCGCCGCCCAGCGGTTTTTCCAGAAGCCGTGGTTCACGAAGCCGACGGTCAGGGCGCGGCCGACCCGCAGCGCCTCGAGGATGACCTCGGCGGGCTGGTTCAGCTCATGGACCGTGCGCGACAGGATGACCCGGTCGAAATGCTGCGCCGGGAAGGCGCGGAGGAAGGCCATCATGTCGCCCTGGTAGGCCGTGACGCCGCGGCGGACGCAGGCGGTGATCCGGTCGAGGTCGAGGTCGACCCCGACGCCATCGGCCCGCTTGGTCTGCAGCAGGTAGTCGAGCAGCTCGCCGCGGCCGCAACCGAGGTCGAGGACGCGCGTCTTCGGCTCGACCCATTCGCCGATGATCCGCATGTCGACCGTGCGTTTTTCGATGCGCTGGCTCATCGTCAGATCGCGAAGTCGAACGCCACGGCTTCCCGCTCAAGGAAGCCGCGCACAAGCCCGTAGAGCTCCTCGCTCTCGAGCAGGAAGGAGTCATGGCCCAGGTCGGTGGCGAGCTCGGCATAGCTCGCCTGCTTGCCCGCCCGCAGCAGGGCCAGCGCGAGGGCGCGGTTCTGCTCCGGCGGGAAGAGCCAGTCGCTGGCGAACCCGACCACGAGGGACTCGGCCTGCACGGGCGCGAAGGCGCGCTCGAGCGAGCCGTAGGCGTGGGCCAGGTCGTACTGGTCGAGTGCGCGCGAGATGTAGAGGTAGGAATTGGCGTCGAAGCGGTTGATGAAGGCCTGGGCCTGGTGCCGCAGGTAGCCCTCGACCTCGAACTGGGGGTCGAAGGTGTAGGCGTCCGCCGCGGCTGTGTCCTTCTTCCGCCGCCCGAACTTCCGGTCCATGGAGGCGTCGCTGACGTAGGTGATATGCGCCATCATGCGCGCGATGGCCAGGCCGACGCGCGGGCCGCCGTCGCTGGGATAGTCGCCGTGGTTCCAGGCGGGGTCCTGCATGATGGCCTGCCGGCCGACCTCGTTGAAGGCGATGGCCTGGGCGCTTTCGCGGGCGGTCGTGGCCATGGCGACGACGCGCCGCACCAGCGTGGGAAACTCGATCGCCGTCAGGAGGGCCGTCATCCCGCCCATCGATCCCCCGATCGCCGCGTGCAGCCCGGAGATCCCGAGGTGGTCGAGCAGGAGCTTCTGCGCGTAGACCATGTCGCGCACGGTCACGAAGGGGAAGGTGCTGCCGTAGGGACGGCCGGTGGCCGGGTCGACCGAGGATGGGCCGGTCGAGCCCTGGCAGCCCCCGAGGACATTGGCGCAGACGACGAAGAAGCGCCGGGTGTCGACCGCCTTGCCCGGCCCGATCAGGTTGTTCCACCAGCCCGGCTTCCGGTCATCGGCGGAGTGCCAGCCGGCGCAATGGTGGTCGCCGCTCAGCGCGTGGCAGATCAGGACCGCGTTGTCGCGGGTGGCATTCAGGGTGCCATAGGTCTCGTAGCGCAGCGTGAAGCCCGGCAGCGTCTGGCCGCTCTTGAAGGCGAAGGTTCGGTCAAAGACGAAATCATGCGCCTGCACCAGGCCGACGTCGCCGGGCGCCTGGTGGCGCGGCCCGGTGGCGGGGACGGGGGGGACTTCGACGTCGTCAGTCATGGGAACGTCGGACAACCAACCATTTCGGGGCCCGCGAGGCAAGGGCGGGCCGGCCGTATGACGCGCGGGGCGCGCTCAGTCCTGGACCGCCGCCGCGACCGCGTCATCCAGCTCCTCGTTCGAGAAGACCTGCTGGACGTCGTCCAGCTCCTCCAGCCCGTCGTGGAGCTTGGCGAGGGTCCGGGCCAGCTCGGGGTCGGCCACCGGCACTGTGCTGGTCGGAAGGTAGGCGATTTCGGCGCTCTCGGGCTTGAGGCCCTGCGCTTCGAGCGCGTGCGCCACCTTGTCGAAGGCATGGACGTCGCAGCGCACCTCGTAGCCGTCCGCGGTGGTGAGCACGTCGTCGGCGCCGATCCCCAGGCAGAGCTCCATCAGGGCGTCTTCCGTCGTCGCCTCGCGCGCGACTAGGAACTGCCCGGCATGCACGAACTGAAAGGCCACCGCCCCGGCCCCCGCCAGGTTGCCCGCAAACTTGGTGAACACGGCGCGCAGCTCGGCTGCGGCGCGGTTCTTGTTGTCGGTCGTCACCTTGATCATGAAGGCGACCCCGCCGGGCCCGTAGCCCTCGTAGGTGATTTCCTCGAAAACCACCCCCGGCAATTCGCCGGTGCCCTTCTTGATCGCCCGGTCGAGGTTCTCGGCCGGCATGTTGGCGTTGCGCGCCTTCATCAGGATGGTCCGCAGCCGCGGGTTCATCGCCGGGTCGCCGCCGCCGGAGCGGGCGGCGACGCTGATGTCACGGGACAGCCGGCTGAAGAGCTTGCTCCGGCGGGGATCCTTGACCGCCTTGATCCGCTTGACCTTCGCCCACTTGCTGTGGCCCGCCATCGTTACTTTTTCTTGGGCGTGACGTTCTTGATCGCCTTGCCGGCGGCCCGGGACTGCGCGGCGGTCTCGTGGGTGGGATCGCCGTCGTCCTTCATCCGATTCACCAGCTTCTGCTGGCCGATCATGAAGAGGCCGTTGGTGATCGAATAGACGGAGAGGGCGCAGGAATAGCTGTAATAGATCACCGTCATGAAGATCGGCATGAACTTCATCATCTTCGCCTGCGAATTATCCACCGTCGCCTGCGGCACCGCCGACATCTGGAGGAAGGAGACGCCGCAGAGGATCAGGGGGAAGATGTTGAGGTCGAGGGTGCCGATGATCGGCAGGATGCCATGGCCAAAGGAGAAGACAGTGTCCGGGGCCGACAGGTCGTGGGCCCAGAGGAACGGGGCGAAGCGCAGCTCGGCCGCGCTGCGCAGCATGGCGAAGAAGCCGTACCAGAAGGGGAGCGTGAGCAGCTGCGGCAGGCACCCGCCGACGGGGTTCACCTTGTGCTTCTTGAAGAGCTCCATCGTCGCCTGCTGCTGCTTCTGCGGGTTGTCCTTGTACTTCTCCCGCATGGCCTTGATCTCCGGCTGGATCTTCTGCATCCGGCGGGCGGAGCGGGAGGCCGGGATGGTGAGGAACATCATGACCAGCCGCAGGAGGAGCGTCGTGATCACGATCGAGAGGCCCCAGTTTGGAACCTTCGTGTGCACGGCCGTCATCAGGGTCAGGAGGATCTCGCTGAAGAAGCGGGCGATGCCGAACTGCATCACCTTGTCCTCGTCGGCCTTGAAGACGTCGATGTTGGAGAGGCGGTGGTACTCGTTCGGGCCGGCGTAGAGCTCGGAGCCCAGGGTGACCGAGGCGTGCGGCGCGATCGCCGGCACGGTGAACGGGATCGAGCCCGCGATGCCGTAGGCATTGGGCAGCGTGTCGGGCAGCGCGCCGAAGAGCTTCACCCGGCGGACGACCAGGTCGGTGCCCGGCTTGTCCGGGGTCAGGATGATGCTGAAGAACTGGTTCTTGACCGCGCCCCAGACGATCGGGCCCTGGCTGTCGATGAACGGCTTGGCCTCGTGGGGATTCATGCCGAAGAAGCCGCCGCTCGGCTCGAGGGCCGAACGGGTCAGGAATTCCTGGTCCTTGCCGAGGGAATAGCCGCTGGCCAGCTTGTCGCCGCGATCGAGGAGATCCGTCGGGGCGGCGGTGCCGACCGCCAGCGAGATCGGGAAGGGGACGGCGGTGTCGCCGGTCAGGTTGCGGAAGGTCGTCTCCGAGCGGATCTGGTAGGGATCGGTGGCGCCGACCTGGCTGGGCGAGAGGATGTAGCGGCGGGTGACCTCCAGCCGTCCGGCCAGGGTGGCGCGGTAGACGACCTCTGTCGCGGTCTGGGAGACCAGCTGGTAGTGCGCGGTGCGGTCGAGGCCGGGGAAGCCCACGAAGGCGAGCATGGGGTCGGCATGGAGCTGGTTCAGGACGAAGGGGTCGGGGCTGTGCAGCTTGGCCGGATACTTCTTCAGGGCCACGTCGCGGATCGCGCCGCCGAAGTCCGTGAAGTGCGCCTCGATGAAATCATTCTCCAGGGTGGTGACCGTGGCGCCGGCGCGCTCGGGATTCGCCGGGGCGAAGGCGGGCTGGTTGCCCAGGGCGGCGGGGGCGCTCGGCGCATTGTCCACGCCCGGCGAGCGCGGGGCATCCGTGGCGTCGGCCTTGGCCACCGCGCGCTGCACTTCGGCGGGGGGGGCCTGGCGGCGGGAATTCTTCGCGCTGAACCAGATGCAGAAGAAGGCGCCGAGGATGAAGACGACGCCGATGGCTGTATTTTTTTTATCCACGAGAAAGAGAAGGAGGGATTAGGCGCGGACGCGCACGCAGCGGGGCTTGGCCGGGGGAACCGGGTCAAGGCCGCCGGGATGAAGGGGGGTGCACTTAACCAGCCGCCATAGGGCG
>CAIWXW010000143.1 GCA_903916755.1 uncultured Opitutaceae bacterium
ATGTCCATCCCTGGCTCCGGTCAGGCCCGCCGAGCCGGGCCTTCCCTCCGCCAGGGATGGACAACCAGCGTCAGTCGTATCAACATCAACCAACCATCCAGACCGACTCTGAGGGTGGCTCGAAAAGGTGGATCCGCTCACTCGCGCTCGTAGTCGTAGAACTCGCCATTGGCCACAATCCGCATCGAGCCGTCCTCGTTGGCGATGGGTTGTCCGCCCGTGGTCAGGTCGATGATGCTCAGCCGGCAATGGCCGAGCCCCACGCGGTGATCCGCACTTTCCCAGCACTGCATGGCATCAGGCCCGCGGTGGCGCAGGCTGGCCGTGGCCTTTGCCAAGGCCCCGGCCGGGAGTGGGTCGCGCGGCGCGACCAAGGCGACGATGCCGCACATGGTGGGTTCAGGGAGCCGCTATTTCGCGGGCGTGGCGCTGGCAAACAATTCCGCGATCACGTCCTCGAGCGGCACGTCCTCGATCGTGATGTCCGCGACCGGACCGGTGTGGAGGATTTCCTGGGAGACCGCGGCAATATCGGTCGCCGGCACCCGTAGCCGGAACTTCCCGTCGTCGCTGTGGACGGTGCTCCCATAGCTGGACTTCCAGGTGTCCGGAAACCCCCCGGCCCGGCTTTCGGCCGGGGCCGCCGCCACGTCCGTGGTTGCGGGGAGGAAAGTGATGATCTTCTGCCGGCTGCCGGCGCCGGACTCGAGGCGGTCGAGGCCGCCATCGTAGATCTTCCTGCCGCGGTGGATGACGACCACCCGTTCGCAGAGGGCCTTGATGTCGGCCATATAGTGGCTGGTGAGGAGGATGGTGACCCGGTGCTTCCGGTTGTATTCGCGGAGGAATTGCCGGACGGCCTTTTGCGAGACGATATCCAGGCCGATGGTCGGCTCGTCGAGGAACAGGACCTTCGGCCGATGGATGAGGGCTGCGATCAGCTCCATCTTCATCCGCTCCCCGAGCGAGAGCTCCCGGACCATGACGTTCAGCTTCGCCCGGACATCCAGAAGATCGACCAGCTCATCCAGCGTCTTCTGGTAACTGTCCGCCGGCAGGCCATAGATCGCGCGCAGGAGCGTGAATGATTCGCTGGCGGGCAGATCCCACCACAGTTGGTTCTTCTGGCCCATGACGAGGGCGAAGATGCGCCGATAGGCGTTCTCCCGCTTGGAGGGGTCGTAGCCGGCGACTCGCGCGTTCCCGCTGGTCGGCTGGATCAGCCCGGAGAGCATCTTGAGGGTCGTGGTCTTGCCCGCGCCGTTGGGCCCGAGAAAGCCGACGAACTCGCCCTCTTCGATCGTGAAATTGATGTCGTCGGCCGCGCGCGTCTCCTCGAATTCCCGGCGGACGAGGCCCTTGACCCCGGCCCAGAATCCGGGCGGCTTTTTGTAGGTGCGGAAGACGCGCGTGAGATGCCTGACTTCGATCATCGCCATGAGGGTCGCAGACTTGCAAAGGTCCGGCAAAGGCGTAAATTTAATAATACCAGTCCCCTGACCTCCCAACTTTTGGCAAGACGTTCCCGAGGAGGTCCTTGGCGGCTCCTTTCGGTGATTTGTTTGTCCATCTTCTCGATGTGTTGGTCTCGCCTCCTCAGGTCTGCGGGAGCCCAAGGTCGTGGCCTCGTCCGCTCGGCTGCGCTGGCAGCTGCCCTTTCGGGCCTGACCGGGGCGCAGGCGGCGGCGCCCCGGGCGGAGGGCGGTCTCTCCTGGGCCTTCACCGCCTTCAGCATCGAGGCGGGCCTGCCCAACAATGTCGTGTCCGTCGTGACGCAGACCCGCGATGGCTACCTGTGGGCCGGGACGGACGGCGGCCTCGCGCGCTTCGACGGCGTGCGCTTTGTCACCTTCCGGGTCGCGACGACGCCCGGCCTGGCCGACAACCTCATCCGCTGCTTCTACGAGGACAACGCCGGGACGCTTTGGATCGGCACCCAGGGGGGCCTCACGCGGTACCGCCGCGGGCAGTTCGAACGGGTTCCGGGAATCAGCAAGGCAGTGTCCGCGATCGCGGCCGAGGCCAATGGCCATGTCTGGATCGCGACCCAGGGCCAGGGCCTCTGGGAGTACGCCGATGGCCGGTTTGTCTCGCACGCGGATGACCCCGTCCTCCCGGCCGACAAGTGGGTTTCCACCCTGTTCGTCGATTCGGCGGCTCGGATCTGGATCGGCTTCCACGCCCGCGGTCTGGCCGTGCGGGAGGCCGGCGCTTTCCGGCGGGTGCCCGGCGCCGGCGAAACCGTGCCGGAGGTGGGCCAGATCGCCGAGGCGCCGCGCGGCACGCTCTGGTTGGGTACGACCCAGGGCCTCTTCCGCCTCCAGGACGGGCGGATTGTTCCGGTGGGCAAGGAGCAGGGATTGGCGACCGACGTGATGGCGGGCTGCTATGCCGATCCCCTAGGTCGGCTGTGGGTGGCGGACCGGAACCTCTTTGTCGCCTCGGATCCCGCGCACGGCGCCTTTGCCCGGCTCAATGTGGCGCTCTCGGATTATTGCCGGACCGTCTTCCAGGACCGGGAGGGCAGCTATTGGATTGGAACCTCCGGCGACGGCCTCCTGCGGATGCGCGCCTCGGCGTTCCGGATGGTCACTTCGCAGGACGGCCTCCCGAAGGGCAGCATGCGCTCGGTTTCGGTCAATCGCTTCGGCGAGGTCTGGACCGGCGTGGCCATGCGCGGCGCCGCCCAGATCTCGCTCGATGGACCGCTGGCCCTAGTCAGCGTCGCCAGTGGCCGTGACGCCGACATCTGGTCGGTGTACGCCGCCGCCAACCACGACGTCTGGGTGGGCGAACGCGGGCCCCTCGCGGTGATCCACCCCGGCGGCGGGGTCGAGCGCTTTCCCGCGCTGCGCAACACCCGTTCCATTTACCAGGACAAGGCTGGCGCCCTGTGGTTTGGTCCGGCGGGCGGGGGCGTGTCCAAGTATGATCGCGGTACCTTTACGGAAATGGGCGGGACGCTCGGCTTTCCCCAAGGCGTGGCGGTCGCTTTCGCCGAGGACGGAAAGGGGGCCCTCTACGTGGGTTTCCAGGAAAACGGGATCGTGAAGCTCCAGGACGGCGTCCGGACCGTATTCAACGCGGGCAACGGTCTGCCGGAGGACCAAATCCGCTCCATTTATGCCGATCGGGATGGCAATCTATGGGTTGGCATGAAGCGCCGCGGCCTGGCCCTCTATCAGGCGGGGGAGGCCCGTCCCCGTTGGTATAATCCCGACGCCCTGATCGAGCCCTTCAGCGACCTCGTGACGGCCATCCAGGAGGATAAGCAGGGGAACCTATGGCTCGGCGCCCCCAAGGGCGTCTTCTGGGTGCCCAAGAAGGAACTGATCGCGCTGGCGCGGGGTGAGGCCAGCGGGGCCCCGTTCCATTTGGCGGGAGAAGCCGAGGGGGTCAAATCCGGGCGGGTGGGGTTCGGCAGCCAGCCGGCGTCGGCCCAGGCACCCAACGGCACCCTCTGGTTCTCGACGATCACCGGCCTGCTGGCCGTGCAGCCGGCCGACATCTCGGTCAATCCCGTGGCGCCGCTGGTCACGCTCGAGCGGGTGACCGCGGACGGCCACACCGTGCCCATGGATGCGGAAATCCGGCTCGCCGCGGGCACCCGCAGCCTTTCGATTGACTACGCGGCCCCCAGCTTCATCCAACCCAGCCGGCTTGCCTTTCGCTACCGGCTGGTGGGGCACGACCAGGACTGGGTCGACGCCGGCAACCGGCGCAGCGCCTACTACACCAGCCTGAGTCCCGGCCATTACAATTTCGAGGTGATCGCGGCCAATGAGGACGGCGTCTGGGGCAGGGTCGGAACGACCCTCGCCTTCGAGCAGGAGCCCTGGATCTACCAGACATGGTGGTTCTACGGCCTGGTCGCGATCGGCGTGGCCGGCATTGGCTTCGGCATCTACCGCCGCCGCACGGATGCCTTGCGCCAGGAGAACGAGCGCCTGGAGGCGCGCATCAGCGAGCGCACGCGGGAGCTCGTGCGCGCCAAGGAGGAGGCCGAGGCGGCCACGCAGGCCAAGAGCATGTTCCTCGCGAACATGAGCCACGAAATCAGGACGCCCATGAACGGCGTGATCGGCATGACGGGCCTGCTCCTCGACACCTCCCTGGACGCCGAGCAGCGCGAATACGCCGACACCGTTCGGAAATCCGGCGAGGCCCTCCTCGGCATCATCAACGACGTGCTCGATTTTTCGAAGATCGAGGCCGGCAAGGTCGAGCTCGAGAAGGTGGCCTTCGATCCGCGCGGCGCCGTCGAGGATGCCCTCGAACTGCTGGCCGAGGCCGCCCAGCGCAAGAAGCTGGAGCTGGCCTGCTGGGTGGAGGACAATGTCCCGGAGGAGGTCTATGGCGACCCCGGCCGTTTCCGGCAGATTCTGGTCAATCTGGTCGGCAATGCGGTGAAGTTCACCGAGAAGGGCGAGGTGTTCGTGCGCCTTTCCCTGGTCTCGGCGCACGCACCGCGCGTGCGCCTGCGCCTCGAGGTCCATGACACCGGCCTCGGGATGACCGAGGCGGCGCAGGGTCGGCTGTTCCAATCCTTTACCCAGGTCGACAGCTCGACGACCCGCCGCTTTGGGGGCACGGGCCTGGGGCTCGCGATCTCCCGGCAGCTGGTGGAGCTGATGGGCGGCACGATCGGCGTCGAGAGCGAAACCGAGCGCGGCTCCATGTTCTGGTTCGAGCTCAACCTCGAGCTGGGCGCCGAGGCGCCGCCGCGGGACAACGACATGCTGCCGGCGATCGCCGGCCGCCGCGTCCTGATCGTGGACGACCACGAGACCAACCGCCGGATTCTGATGCACCTGCTGCGGCGCTGGGGCGCCCGGCCAGTCGAGGCGGTCTCAGCGGCGGCGGCCCTGGCGCAGCTGCGCGACGCCGCCCACCGGTTCGAGCCCTTCGAGCTGGCCATTCTCGACTACAACATGCCCGAGATGAACGGGCTGGAGCTGGCCGCGGCGATTCGCCGCGATCCGGATTGCGCCTCCACGGCGCTCTTTCTTCTCAGTTCGACCCTCCTCCACGGCGAGCGGGAACGGATCGAAAAGCTCGGCCTCCTGGCGTCCTTCCAGAAGCCGGTGCGGCAGACCGCGCTCCTGCGCGCCCTGCAGAACCTCTGGAAGACGGCCACGAGCGCGCCGGCCGCGCCGCGCGTCGCCACGACTCCGATCAGGCCGATCCGCGCCCGGCGCATCCTCGTGGTCGAGGACAACGCGACCAACCAGATCCTGGCCCGCCGCATGGTGGAGAAGCTCGGCCACAAGGCCGACGTGGTGGGCAACGGCAAGGAGGCGCTCGCGGCGCTCGCGGCGGGAGAATACGACCTCATCCTGATGGATTGCCAGATGCCCGAAATGGACGGCTATGAGGCCACGCGCTTGATCCGGGAGGGAGAGGCGGGAACGGGCCGGCACGTCCCGGTGGTCGCGATGACGGCCAACGCGGTGGTGGGCGAACGCGAGCACTGCCTGGCGGCGGGGATGGACGACTACAGCGCCAAGCCGGTGAAGGTGTCCGTGCTCGTGGCGGTCCTCCAGCGCTAAATGATCACCGTCGCCTAGAACTGCCCCAGTTTCGTGTAGTCCAGGATCGTGTGGCTGATCCAGCCCGCGGCCAGCGCCGCGCGGTCCGTCAGCGGTTCCGGCGGGGAAAGATCCTCGCCGACCTTGAAGATCAGCCGGTGGGTGCCGTCGTCCGCCTGCGGGCTGAAGAGCCCCGGCACCAGCAGCCGCGCGGGCACCGTCCGGCGCAGCGGCGTCTCCGCCGTGCAGGGCAGCGGGAAATTGACGTTGTGCACCACGAAGGCCGAGGGCGCGGTCGCGGCGAGGAGCTGCGGCGCGAGCCGGGCGGCATGCCGGGCGGAGGCCTCCAGGGTGGCGCGCAGGGGGCCGTCCACGGTGCCACCGGAGGCCTTGAGGCGCTCGTAAACCTCGTCGGTCACATCCTGGGAGAAGGCGATGCCCGGGAGGCCGTGCAGGGCGCCCTCCCAGGCGCCGGCCAGCGTGCCGCTCGCGAGCACGAAACCCAGGCTGGCATTGAGGCCCACGTTGATGCCGCTGACCACCCCCTCGACCGGGAGCGGCGTGGCCTCGGGCAGGAGATGGGCGACCGCGATGTTGACGCAGTCGCTTGGCGTGCCGTCGACGATCCAGGTGGGGCAGCCCAGGCCGGCGTCGGTCCGCTCGGAGTGGACGGGCCGCGCGCGCGATTTCCCCGCGCCGACCCAGCTCTGCTCGTGCCGCGGGGCGACGACAAAAACCTCCTGGCCGGCGTCCGCCAGCGCGCGCACGAGGAGGTGAAGGAAGGAGCTTTCGATGCCGTCGTCGTTGGTGACCAGGAGCCGCATGCTGGCTGCCAGCAAGAGGGAATCGGGGGCGGGGTGTAAGGGAAAAGAGGCCTCCGGCCAAAAAAAAGGGCGGCCCGGAGGCCGCCCTGAATTTCTACGATGGGGAGGAGCTTAGGCCTGCGCGGCCGGCTCGGGCTGGGCCTGGGCCTGCCCCTCGGGCTTCTTTTCCTCCATCTCCTTCAGCGCGGCGCGGCGGGAGAGGCGGACCTTGCCGGTCCGCTCGTCGACGCCGACGCACTTCACCCAGATCATGTCGCCCATCTTGACGACATCCTCGGTCCGGCGGACGCGGAAGTCCGCGAGCTCGGAAATGTGGACCAGGCCTTCCTTGCCCGGCATGCATTCGACGAAGGCGCCGAACTCCTTGATGCCGGTGACGCGGCCGTGGTACAGCTTGTCCACTTCGATCTGGGAGCCGCCGCCGCAGAGGGCGTCGATTTCCTCGATCGCCCGGTTCATCGCCTCGGAATTGTTCGAGTAGATGAAGACCTTGCCGGAATCATCGTCGCCGATGTCGATCTGCGCGCCGGTCGTCTCGGTGATCCGACGGATGGTCTTGCCGCCAGGCCCGATCAGCAGGCCGATCTTTTCCGGATCGATCTGGATCGTCTGGATCCGCGGGGCGTACTTCGAGAGGTTGGCGCGGGGGGCCGGGATGGCCGCCAGCATCTTCTTCAGGATTTCAATCCGGGCCTCGCGCGCCTGGAAGACCGCCGTCTTGGCGATCTCGAAGGGCAGGCCCTTGATCTTGAGGTCGAGCTGGAAGCCCGTGATCCCCTTGGTCGTGCCCGCCAGCTTGAAGTCCATGTCGCCGAAGTGATCCTCCTCGCCGAGGATGTCGGTGATGACGACCGACCGCTCGATCGAGCCGTCAGCCGCATTGGTGGTCATCAGGCCGCAGGAGATGCCCGCGACGGGGGCGATGATCGGGACGCCGGCGTCCATGAGCGCGAGACAGCCGCCGCAGATCGAGGCCATCGAGGTGGAGCCGTTCGAGGCCATCAGTTCGGCCACGACGCGGATCGAGTAGGGGAAGGCATCCTCCGGGGGGAGGATCGGCACGAGCGAGCGCTCGGCCAGGGCTCCGTGCCCGATTTCACGCCGGCCGGGGCCGATGAAACGGCCCGTCTCGCCGACGGTGAAGGGGGGCATGTTGTAGTGGAGCATGAACGACTTGGAGGTCGCGCCGCCGGTCAGGCCGTCCATGTCCTGGGCCTCCTTGGTCGGCCCGAGGGTGACGATGACGAGGGCCTGGGTGTCGCCGCGCTCGAAGACCGCGCTGCCATGGACGCGGGGCAGGACCCCGGTCTCGCAGACGATCGGACGGAGCGAGGCGGCATTGCGGCCATCGGCGCGAACCCCGCGCTCGAGGACGGTCTTGCGGTACTCAACATACTGCAGCTCTTCGAAGACGACCCCGACCTCGTGGTCGGCGAAGTTGCCGACGCCGAGCTCGGCGACCAGGGCGGCCTTGGCCTCTTCCTTCAGCGCCTTGATGTTGGCGGAACGGACCGCCTTCTCCTTGCCGTAGATCGCGTCGGCGATCTTGGCCGCGGCGACGCGCTCGATGATGGCGCGGGAGGCGGGCTTGGCCGTGACCAGGTCGAAATGGGACTTCTTCTTCCCGACCAGGGCGGTGAGCTCCTTGATCGCCCTGATGATCGGCTGGATGGCCTGGTGGGCGAAGGCGAGGGCCTCGATGAAGCGCTCTTCCGGGATCTGGTCCGCGGAACCTTCGATCATCAGCATGTCCTGCTCGGTGCCGACGTAGATCAGGTCGAGGGTGGAGGCGAACATCTGGTCGATGGTCGGATTGACCACGAACTGGCCGTCGACCTGGCCGATGCGCGCGGCGGCGATCGGACCATTCCACGGGATGTCGGAAATGGAGAGGGCGGCGCTGGCGCCGTTCAGCATCGAGATGTCCGCCTCGTGGATCTGGTCGGCGGACAGGAGCAGGCCGATGATCTGGACCTCATTGAGGAAGCCTTCCGGGAAGAGCGGGCGGCAGGGCCGGTCGCACAGCCGGGAGGTGAGGATTTCCTTTTCGGAGGGACGGCGCTCGCGCTTGAAATAGCCGCCCGGGAAGCGGCCGGCGGCGGAGTAATTTTCGCGGTAGTCGACGGTCAGGGGGAAGAAATCCTGGCCCGGACGCATCGTGGTGGCGGCGGTGGCGGCCACGAAAACGATGGTTTCGCCGGTCGTGACGGTGACAGCACCGTTGGCCAGTTTGGCCAGCGAGCCCGCCGCGATGGTGATCCCGTATTCGGGAATGGTAACGATATGTTTCTGATTCATGGGTCGTGTCGTGGGTCGGAACGGAAACAGGCGACCCGCGGATCGGATCGCCTGTTAGGACGGAAAATGCGCTATTTGCGCAGGTTTAGTTTCTGCAGCAGCTCGGCGTACTTGGGCAGGTTATGGCGCTTCAGGTAGTCGAGGAGCTTGCGGCGGCGGCTGGCCATCTGCAGCAGTCCGCGGCGGGAGTGGAAGTCCTTGCGGTGGTCCCGCAAGTGCTCGGTCAAATGATTGATACGGGCGGTGAGCAGCGCGATTTGGACTTCGCTGGAACCGGTGTCCTTATCGTGGATTTTGTACTCGGCGATGATTTCGGGTTTAACAACTGTAGGCATATCTATATGGTTGATGTTCAGGACTGTAGGAGGCCGGATGGCCTCGTGACACCCGCCCTTTCCCGACCCATGTCGGAATCCGGCCGGCGCCACCGTTCCAAACCCGGCGGAGGCCGGGACCAGTCATGGCGGGATCCCGCAACCGACGGGATACCACTAACGCAAGGGTGGATGCTCCCAAAGCGGGCGGCACCGCGCAAGCGCAAATTCCGCTCCCGGGACCTAGCTGGCCCGGACCCAGATTTCCTTGATTCCGGCGCATCCGGGCAGCTTTTGGATCCGTTCCACAATCGCCGCCCGGTGGAGGAAGAGCTCGTTGCGGACCACGGAATGGGACGCCTGGACCGCCAGCCGGCGGCCATCGATCCGGAGGGCATGGGAATACTGGGCGTTGGCCCCGCCGACGATCTCGGCCCAGTGGTCCCGGATCACGTCCTCCAGGGAGGTCCGGCCAATGTGGTACTTGACCAGGATCTCCTCGATCGCGACCCCGGCGGCCTCGGTCGGCCGCTTCTTCTGGCGGAGCGGCTCGTTGCGGGGAATGCGCCGAAACGCGCCGATCAGCTCTTCGGCTGCCTTGCTAAAGGGTCGGGGCTGGTCGGCCATGCTCTTCCTCGTATAGCCGGCTTTGCCGCACGAGCACGCCGAAAGCGTTGGCCCAGGCGATGTAGAATCCCGGGTATCCGTCCAGGAAACCCCGCTTCAGGACATAACCCCGGAAAAACCGCCAAAGCGGCCGGAAGAATGCGGCGCCGACGGAGAAGCGCCGGCCCCGGGCCTGCTGCTGCCGGACGTAGAGGTCGGCGAAGCCATTGATCTTGGCGACCTGGCTGGCGAGCGTGGGGAAGGAATGGTGCCGCAGGGCGCCGCGCAGCGTGAGGACGGGGCCCTCGCAGGACACCTTCTCGTGGACGAAGGCGTCGCCCGCCCAGCGGGCCGCCGCGCGGCGGACCAGCCGCAGGCTGTAGTCCGGGTACCAGTCGCCGTGGGCGATCCACCGGTCGATGAACCAGACCTGCCGCGGAAACCGGACGCCCGCGAAACGGTCGCGGTCGGTTCGCGCAAAGAAGGCGGCGAGCTCGGCCCGCAGTTCCGGGGAAACCTCCTCATCCGCATCGAGGCACAGGGCCCAGGACTCCTGGGCCAGGGCCAGGGCGGCATTCTTCGTGTCGCGGAAGCCGGCCCACGGCAGCGTGGTCACCCGGGCGCCGGCCGCCGTCGCAACCGCGATGCTGTCGTCGGTGCTCTCGTTGATCGCCACGACCATTTCCGCGGTCCAGCCCTGCACGCTGCCGAGGCAGCGCGGCAGGTTGTGCGCCTCATTGCGGGCGACGACGACGACGGAAAGGGGAAGCGGGGCAGTCACTGTTTTCCCAGCAGCGAGCGCGGGATCTGGTAGATATAGCCGCACGAGCGCCAGGCGCGGACAAGCGCCTTTTTCGCGGCGCCCGATCGCAGCAACGCCGCGTTGATCAGGGCCAGGAGCCCGAAGCCGAGGGCCTTCGCGAGATTGGCCCCGAACCGCGAGCACAGGTAGCCGCGCGCGCCGGGGGAGGACGCCCGGTCGATCACGCGGGAGCGCGCGGAGTCGAAGGCGTGCCGGGTCGCGTAGCGCAGCGTGGTGCGGCTGGCCGGCATCTGGTGGCGCACGGCGCCGAGCGGCGCGAACCAGACCTCGAGGTGGGCCGCGCGCACCCGCCGGATCATCTCGGAATCGCCGCCGGAGAAATAGTTGCCCGCGGCCCGGTCGAGCCCCGCGTGGAAGGGGCCGAGCTGCTGGAAGACGAAGCGGGGCAAGGCCAGGTTGGCGCCCATCGGCGACTGGCGGGGGCCGAGCGGGCCCGCGTCGGGGCGGAAGGCGAGCGGCCCATGCCACTCGGCGACCCACGGCGGCAGCCCGTCGGGGAAGACCGGGATCACCTCGCCGCCGACGGCGCCGATCCGGCGCCCGTTCTCGGTGGCGAAGGGGGCGATCATCCGCGTGATCCAGTCCGGCTCGGGCAGGATGTCGTCGTCGCCGAAGAGGATGATTTCCCCCTGCGCCTCGGCGATAGCGCGATTGCGCGCATAGTCCAGGCCCTGCTGGCGCTCGAGGAGATGGCGGGGCGCGGGCCGCGCGGCGGCGAACTCGGCCACCACCTGCGCGGTGTCGTCGCGCGAATTATTGTCGATCACCAGGATCTCGAATTGGTCACGGGGGAAATCCTGGCGGACGATTCCGGCCAGCGTCTGGCGCAGGAGCCCGGCGCGGTTGTAGGTGGGGATGGCGACCGTGACGCGCATCAGGCAGCGGGGGCGCGCGCCGAGCGGCGCAGGGCGGCCCAGACCCAGCCGCTCGGCAGGGAGGAGCCGGGGATCCGGCGGAAGCGCAGGGCGCGCTGGAGCGAGGCGGGCCGCTCGGGGAAGCGCCCGGCATAAGACTGGGCGTTGCGCGCGGTGAAGAAGCGGGCGAGCCAGCGGCCGAGTCTCGGCCGGCCGGGAAATTGCTCGCGGGCGATCCGAAGCCGAAGGAGGTGCATCAGGCCCAGCATGCGGGCCCACTCCGTCTCCGTCCATTGTCCGGGCGAGACCCGGTAGAAGGCGCCGACCGCCCGGACCACCTCGATGCGGCCGGCGCCGCCCAGCCGGTACCAGAACTCGTAGTCGGCCAGCGGGCCCCAGCGCTCGGCGAAGCCGCCGAGGCGGAGTGCCAGGTCGCGGCGGATGAGGACGCCGGGAAAGGGCGTCATGGCGCTCTTCAGGAAGTAGCGGGGTGGATAGCTCCAGACCGCGAACGGCGCGGCCGGCTCGGGGATCTCCGGGGGCGCGGCGTCCTGCACGGTGCGCGTGCAGACGGCGGCCAGGTCGTCGCGGAGGCGGGGGCGGACGAGGTCGAGGTACCAGGGATAGAGCGCGTCGTCCTCATGGAGGACCATGACCCAGCGCCCGCGCGCCTCGCGCAGGCAGCGGTTCCAGTTGCCGACGGCCCCCAGCGCCGGATCGTTCGCCAGGTAGCGGCCGTTCCCGCCGGTGTACTGCTCGGTCAGCCGGCGGTTCTCCTCGAGGCGGCCGTCGTCGCACACCAGCACCTCGAAGTCGTTCGGGCCCCGCTGCGCCGCGATGCTCGCCAGGGCCTCGGAGAGAAGCTTCGGGCGGTTGTAGGCCGGGATGGCGAAGGTGATGAGGGGAGGCATGCTCACCGCGGTTGCTGGAATCTTTGGCTAGCCGTCCCGGCGGCTCGCGACGCTCGCGAGCTGCGCGCGCACGGCGGCGAAAACCTCGTCCACCGTGAGCCGGCGGACGCAGAGGGTCCGGTAGGAATCGCCCGGGACGCACTGGGCGGGCGCGACGCAGGCGGTGCAGGGCTGCGAAGGCTGCAGCAGGAGATGGCCCCCGCCGGCCGGCCGGAACAGGACCGAATTCTGGGAGCCATACAGGGCCACCACCCGGGTGCCCACCGCGGCGGCGACATGCATCGGACCGCTGTCGTGGCACAGGACCACGGCGGCCAGCTGCGCCAGGGCCGCGAACCGGGGCAGGGACGGCGCCTGCGGCAGCGTCAGGATGTGGATTCGCGCGCGTCCCCGGATATCGGCGATCAGGGCGGCATCGCCGGGCCCTCCGACGATGACGACCTGCGCGCCCAGTTCGTCCTGGACGCGGTCGCAGACCGCGGCGAAACGGTCCGCCGGCCAAATGCGCGCGGGACTGCGGCTGCCGGGATGGACCAGGAGGACCGGGCCGGCGGCGCCGACTATCCGTCGGAGATGGGCGAGGTCGGTTTCGCGCGGGACCAGCCGGACCTCGCGGCTGACCACGGGCACGCCGGCGGCCGGCAGGGCGCGCAGGTAGTATTCGGTGATGGGATTCGATTCGTGCTGCTCGTTCGGATCATTGACCACCACCGTATAGAAGCCCCGCAGCTTCACGGGAAAACCGCCATGGTGCAGGCCAAGCCGGAAGGGGGCGCCGGTCAGCCGCGCGATCAGGGCGGTGCGCTCGGTGTTGTCAAAATTGAAGACATGGGTCCAGCGCGGGCGACGCAGCCTCCGGACGAAGGCCGGCCACTGCGCGACGTGCAGGGGCAGGGCGAGGCTGGCGTTGACGTCGGGGTTCAGGGCCAGGGCGTCGGCATAGGCCGCGTCGACCGCCACCCCGATGTGCGCCCCCGGCCAATGCAGCCGCAGGTTCCGCAGGAAGGACCCGAGGAGGACGACGTCGCCCAGGTAGCGGCGGCGGATGACGAGGATGCGCGGGTGTTCCGGCATGGGGGGCAAGAATAGGTCCGGCGAAAAGGACC
Source organism: uncultured Opitutaceae bacterium (assembly GCA_903916755.1). Taxonomy (GTDB): domain Bacteria; phylum Verrucomicrobiota; class Verrucomicrobiia; order Opitutales; family Opitutaceae; genus Palsa-1447. The sequence continues at coordinate 13,265 of CAIWXW010000143.1, forward strand.
AAAAAGCGCGAAGGCCGCCCGAGCGGCAACGCAATACCGAGGCCCGCCCTCAGCGCGGGACGGGCCGGCGGCCCTGGTCGCGGGGCTTGAGCCCGACCCAGCGTTCGAGGTTCACCAGGGGCTTGGTGGCGCGGTGGAACCCCAGGCAGAGGCGGTACCACCGGGGCGTAAGCCGGTCCATCAGCTGCTGCTCCGCCGCGGCGATGGCCGGGCTGTGGATGGAATCGCGCTGCGCGTTCTTCCGGGAATAGTAGATCGAGCGGAAGAGCAGCCGCCGGATGGCGAGGGAGTCGGGGCGCAGCCGGCTGATGGCCGCCACCCGTTCGAGATAGCGGGCCAGCAGGAGCAGCGTTTCCGCGGAGGAAACATGGCTGTCGCGGTTGCGGGCGGTCTGCTGGGCTCCATGCAGCCGGAAGGCGCAGAGCGGCTCCGGGTCGTACATGAGGTCGCCCTGGGCGAGCAGGTGAAACCACATTTCCTGGTCCACCAGCTGCCGCCAGGCCGGATCGAAGCCGCGCCGCCCGGCGGCGCGCCGGAACATCACGGCCGAGGGTTCGCCGATGAGGTTGCGGTCCCGCCAGATGCAGCGCGCGATCATCTCCGTGCCGCGCTTCTGGCCTGCCGGCCCGAGTTCGTCCCAGATTTCCACCGGAACGGAATCCTTATCGATGATGATCCGCGCGCTGACCGCCAGGACCGCGGCGGGTTCGGCGTCCAACTGGCCCACCTGGCGGCGGAGCGCGGCGGGTGAGGCCAGCTTGTCGTCGCCGAAGAGGAATTTGACATATTCGCCCCGGGCCTGCCCCAGGCACCAATTCCAATGGGCGACCATGCCTAGGTTCCGTTCCTGGAGCTGGAAGCGGATCCGGGCGTCGCGGGCGGCATAGCGGCGGATCACGTCGGCCGACCCGTCGGTCGAGGCGTCGTCGCTGATCAGGATCTCGCAGTCGGTGAAGTCCTGCGCGAGGACCGATTCGATCGCCTCGGGCAGGAAGCGCGCATAGTTGAACGTCGGGATCAGGACGCTGACTTTGGGCGCGGCGGACACGAAAGAGGGGCGGGCGCAGGGAGCCGTTATCCGCTGGCGCCGCGCTGCCGGTCGTAGAGCGACCGATAGAGCAGGTTGGTGTCGTAGAGCGCCTGGTGGGCGCCGGTGGCCACGATCTCGCCGCGATCGAAGACGAGGATCATGGACGCGTCGCGGATCGTGCTGAAGCGGTGCGCGATGATCAGGACCGTCTTGCCCACGACCAGCCGCTGCAGGGCGGCCTGGACGGCGGCCTCGCTTTCGCCGTCGAGCGCGCTGGTGGCCTCGTCCAGGATCAGGATCGGCGCATTGCGGAGAAAGGCGCGGGCAATCGCCATCCGCTGCTTTTGGCCGCCCGAGAGCTGGGAGCCGCGCTCGCCGGCCAGCGTGTCATAACCCTGGGGGAACGCCCGGATGAAATCGTGGGCGTTCGCGTTGCGCGCCGCGGCGTACACTTCCTCGGGCGAGGCGTCCGGGCGTCCCAGCAGCAGGTTCTGGAAGAGGGACTCGTTGAACAGGACGGGATCCTGGGAAACGAGCGCGATGTTGCGGCGGAGGTCGGCCAGGCGCATGTCCCGGACGTCGATGCCGTCGATGGTGATCTTGCCCCGGTCCGCCTCGTAGAAACGCGGGACCAAGTTGGCGAAGGTGGTCTTGCCGGCGCCGCTGGGCCCGACCAGCGCGCAGACCGTGCCGGCGGGGATCCGCACGTTGACATTGCGCAGGACCGGAGTGCTGGCCTTGTAGGAGAAGGTGACCGCGGCAAAGGCGACGTCCCCGCGCAGGCGGCCGACGGTCTTGGGCGTGGCCGGGTCCGAGATTGGCTCCGGCTCGTCGAGCACGGCTTCCAGCCGCAGGAGGGAAGCCCCGCCGCGCTTCAATTCGTTGTTCACCGCCCCCAGTTTCTTCAGGGGCTCATAGCTCAGGAAGAGGGCGGTCAGGATGCCGAGGAACCCGCCGCTGTGGACGTTGAACTTGTAGGCGTAGACAAAGGTGATCGAGATGCCGATCGCGGACAGGATCTCGATGCTCGGGGTCAGCATCTGGGCGTACTTAACCACCTTCATGTTGGCCCGGACGAGCGCCGCGCTCAGCCGGGCAAAGCGGTCGATCTCATACTGCTCCAGGCCGAAGGCGCGGACTTCCTTCACCCCGCCGAGGTTTTCGGTGAAACGGTCCGTGATGGTGCCGGCCTGGGCCTGCAGGGCAATGGCCCGGCTGACCAGCTTCTTGCCGACGTAGCGGATCGGGAACACCGCGAGGGGCACGGTCAGCAGGCAGACCAGGACCAGGAGAAGGCCTTGCTCCTGGTAGGCCAGGATCACCACCGCGACGACGGTGCTGACCAGCGTGGCGGGCTGCTTGATCAGGTCGTTGGCGATGACCGTCAGGGTGTTCTGCAGCTGGTTGGTGTCGTTGAGCCCGCGGGAGATCAGCTCTCCGGTCGAAATCCGATGAAAGAAGGCCAGCGGCAGGCTCTGGAGCTTGCGGAAGTAATCGAGCCGGATCTGTTCGAGAATCTTCACGCCCGACAGCTGGATCAGGTAGGTGTTCAGGTAGCCGGCGACGCCGCGGACGATGAAGACCAGCGGCAGCCAGAGCGCCACCGCCCAGACCTGCCAGGGCGTCAGGGGCGGCCGCACGGGCACCGCGGGGGCGGCCACGACCGGGGCCGGCGAACTCGGCGACGGGGCCGCGGGCGCGGTCGGCATCACCCGGTCCATGAAATGATCAAGGCTAAAGCGGGAGGAGGTGTCCTTGGGCTTGGCGCCCGGGTCGGGGGTCGGGTCAGCCAGCAGCACCCGCGGAATGACGTATTTCACCATCAGCGGAACCCCGAGACCGCCGGCGGCCCCGTACAGGACGCCAAACAAGATGCCGGCGATCAGGGTGGCCCGCACCTTGCGCAGGTACTTGAAATAGGGCAGGAAACGACGCATGGACGATCCGTGGGTGGCAGGATCGGGCGCGGGTTTCAATCTTTCGACGACCGGACGTCGAGCGCGTCGCGCAGACCATCCCCGAGGAAGTTAAGGGAAAAGAGCGTGAGCGAGAAGATGCCGCCGGGAAACACCAGCAGCCACCAGAATTCCTCCATCTTGTCGGCGCCGTCCTTGATCAGCGCGCCCCACGAGCTCATCGGGGGCTGGACGCCGAGCCCGAGGAAGCTGAGAAAGGCCTCCAGCAGCATGACCGACGGGATGGTGAGGGTGGTATAGACGATGATCGGGCCAAGGACGTTGGGGATGACGTGCCGGAAGATGATCCGGCGGCGCCCGAAACCCAGCGCCCGGGCCGCCTCGATGTACTCCATCCGCTTGATCGAGAGGACCTGGCCGCGGACGATCCGCGCCATGGTCAGCCATTCCACCGCGCCGATGGCGAAGAAGAGCAGAAAGATGTTCCGCCCGAAGAACACCATCAGGAGGATGACGAAGATGGTGAAGGGGAGGGCATAGAGGATGTCGACAATCCGCATCATCGCCGCGTCGATCTTGCCGCCGGCGTAGCCGGCGATCGCGCCGTAGCTGACGCCGATCACCAGGGCGACAAAGGTCGCGACCAGTCCGACCATCAGCGAAATCCGCCCGCCGTACAGGAGCCGGGCGAACAGGTCGCGGCCGAGCGTGTCGGTGCCGAGCCAGTGGGCCGCCCGCGGCCCCACCGCGCCGAGGTCGAGATTCTGGTCCTCGTAGGACTGCGCGAAGACCGGCCCGATGGCGCAGAGCAGCGCGAGGACGATCACGGTGATGCCGCCGAAGACCGCCAGCCGGTTTTGCCGCAGCCGGTGCCAGGCCCCGGCCCACAGCGAATGCCCGGCCTCGACCTCGGTCGGGGTCGCGGGGGCCATGGGGGCGGGAGCGGGGGGCGTGGCCTCGACCGTGTTCACTCGAATTTTAGCTTGGGGTTCATCCACACCTGCACGACGTCGACCACCAGGTTCAGCACGATGATGAAGCCCGCGTACAGGATCACGGTGCCGAGGATCAGGGTGTAGTCGCGGTTGAAGGCCGAATTGACGAACTCCCGGCCGAGTCCGGGAATCTGGAAGATGGTCTCAATCACGAACGAGCCGGTAAGGATGCCCGCCACCGCCGGCCCGAGGAAGGAAACCACCGGCAGGAGTCCCCCGCGCAGCGCATGCCGGAAGATCACCCGGCTTTCGCTCGCCCCCTTGGCCCGGGCCGTCCGGATGAAGTCCTGGTTGAGGACCTCCAGGAAGCCGCCCCGGGTCAGGCGGGCGATGTAGGCCGCATACACGCTGCCGAGGGTCAGGCTCGGGAGCACGCGGTCGATCGGGCCATACCAGCCCGAAGCGTTGAACCAGCCGAGGTGGATGGCGAAGCCGAGCACGAGGACCGGCCCCAGGACGAACGTCGGCACGCAGATGCCCGTCATCGCGACCGAGGAGCAGATGTAGTCGATCCAGGAATTTCGCCGGACCGCGGCGAGAATGCCCAGCGGGAGCCCGATCACCAGGGCCACCCCGAGCGAGATCATCCCCAGCTCCAGCGAGACCGGCAGCTTGTCGGCGATGATCTCGTTGACGGTCCGGTTCGGGTATTTGAAGGAGGGCCGGAAATCGATGCCGAAGGCCTCCTTGAGATCGAGGCCATCCGTCAGGGCGAGCGGATGGAAGCGCTTGGGCGTCAGGTCCCAGAGGTAGTCCACGTATTGCTTCCACAGCGGATCATTGAGGTGGTAATAGGCCTCCAGGTTGCGCTGCACCTCCGGGGTCACCGCCTTTTCCGCCGTGAAGGGGCCGCCCGGCACGAAGCGCTGCATGAAGAAGGTGCCGGTGATGATGACGAGCATCACCGGAATCGCTTCCAGCAGGCGGCGGAGGACGTAGCGGAGCATCAGTTCTGGATATAAACGTACTTGTAGGGGTGCTCGTCGAGCAAGGTCGGCCACCAGCCCTGCACGCTGGGCTTCTTGGCGTACGTCTTGGTGTAGTAGAAGAGCGGAATGACGGGGCACTCCCGCACGAGGATGGCGTCCATTTGCTGGTAGCACGCGTAGCGGGCGGACTCGTCGGTGGCGAGCAGCGCCTGGTGCAGCAGCCGGTCGTACTCGGGGTTCGACCACTTGGTGTAGTTGTTGCCATTGCCCGTCGCGTAGATCTCGAGGAAGACGTTCGGGTCCGCATAGTCGGCGATCCAGCCCGCGCGCGCTATCTGGTAATGCCCGGTCTGCATGGAATCGAGATACACCTTCCATTCCTGGTTGGTCAGCGCGACCGCCACGCCGAGATTCTTGCGCCACATGGCCTGGATCGCCTCCGCCACCGAACGATTGTATTCCTGGTTCGGATTGTAGAGCAGCTCGATGGGGGGGAGGCCGCGACCCTCCGGATAGCCCGCCTCGGCCAGCAGCCGCCGGGCCTCCGCCACGCCGCCCTCCAGCCGGGCCCGTGGCGCGTAGCCGGATACCCCGGGATAGCTGACGGCGTAGGCCGGGGTCTGGCCGCCGCGCATCACATCCCGCACCAGTTCCTCCCGGTCAACCGCCAGCGCGAAGGCCCGGCGGACCCGCGCGTCCGTGAAGGGCGGGCGGGTCACGTTGAAGTTGTAGTAGTAGATGCCGAGCCAGGGATCGACCCGCAGCTCGTCAGGATGGTCGCGCCGATAGGCGTCGAGCTTGTTCGGCAGGAAATCGTAGGTGAGGTCCAGCTGGCCGGTGCGAAACATCCGCTCCTCCACGTTCTGGTCGTCGATCGGGTAAAACTCGATCTGGTCGAGCCTCACCCGGCCCGCGTCCCAGTAGTGGGGATTGCGGACGACGATGATCCGCTTGTTCGGCGTCCAATCCTTCAGCTGAAACGGGCCGCTGCTGACCAGATTGCCGGCCCGTGTCCAGTGGCTGCCCTTCTGCTCGAGCGGGCCAAAGCGGGCGATGGTCTTAACCGGCACGGCGTCCCAGGCGTAGTGGCAGGCGATCTCCTTGAGCAGGAAAGGGGTCGGCTGCTTGAGCGAGACCACGAGGGTGCGCGCGTCCGGCGCCCGGAAGCCGACCTGGGCAAAGTCGGTGAGCGTCCCCTCGTTGAATTCCTTCGCGCCCTTCACGTAGTAAAAGAGATAGGAATACTCGGCGGCGAACGCGGGGGCCAGGATTCGCCGGTAGGACTGGATGAAGTCGTCAGCGGTCAGGGGCTCGCCGTTCGACCAGCTCAGGCCGGCCCGAAGATGGAAAGTATAGGTGAGCCCGTCGGGGGAGATTTCCCACGACTCCGCCTGTCCGGGGACGGGATGCAGGTCGTGCGGGTCGGCCTCCACCAGGCTGTCGAAGAGCGCGAGGACGATGTTGAGTTCGGGCACGCCCTGCACGGTTTGCGGATCGAGATCCTGCGGCTCGGCGCTGTTGCCCATCCGCAGGACCTGGGCCGGGGCCGCCGCCGCGGCCGCTGGAGCGGACCGACGGCTGCATCCGCCGCCCAAGAATGCACCGCCGAGAGTCAGCGCCAGGAAGGCGGCGCGGAGGCTGGATCGGATGATCATCGGGTGGCGTCCAGATATAAACCCGCGTAGTTCCGCGTCCATAGCGCATCTTGCTGCCAGCCATGGACCGACGGGCGCTTCAGCCAGTTCTGCGCGTTGAAATAAAGGGGCGCGAGCGGCAGCTCGGCCAGGAGCCGGGATTCGGCGGTCCCCAGTGCGAGCGCCTGGGCGCCCGGGTCCGCCGTCCGGCCGGCGGCGGCGACCGCGCGGTCGTAGGCGGCGTCGGACCAGTGCGGATAATTGTCGGGCGAACCGCTGGTGAAGCGGGCCAGGGCGGCCAGCGGATCGGCCACGTCCGGGATCAAGGTGATGAACCCGA
>CAIWXW010000144.1 GCA_903916755.1 uncultured Opitutaceae bacterium
GCCCCCCGGCGCCGCAGCTCCGCGCGCAGCGCCGGCGCGCCGGCGCGGCAGAAGGCGGCGATGGCGGTGAAGTCCTGGGCAAAAACGGCGGGGTCCCGCCGGCTGGCCCAGCCGTCAAACTCCGCCCGCAGGCTTTCGGCCTGGCCGTGGCGGCGGTCCGCCCAGAGGCGCCGGAAGTTCGTCTGCTCGGGGATCTGCCGCGCGGAAAGCCGAGGATGCAGAGCCATCCGCGCAGGGCCCCGTGGGTCGGGTCGGGCGGCGAAAAACCAGGCCAGCGCGGCCTGGTCGATCTCCTCCGCGCGCAGGACGGGATACAGCGGCAGGTCGAACACATCGGCCGTGGCGGTCGGCAGCCCGCGGCGCTCCAGCCAGGAGGCCGCCTCCCGCCCGCAGATGGTCGCGCCCGCGCCGGGAACCCCGCGAAGGCTGTCGTCAATGAAGTAGGGCCGGAAGACCCAGCGGTCCTTTCCGACCGGAGCCACGTCGACGCACCATCCGCGGCCGAGGCGGCGCAGGCGCGCGGCGGCTGGCAGGCCGGTGACGAGGTTCAGCCCGCCGAACGCGAGACCGGGCTGGTCGACGCCATCCAGCCAGATCGGCCTCGGGCCGCGCGCCGGGGCCATGGCGGCGGGAGTCGCGACGCGGAAGATCTGTTCCCTCCGAGCCGCGCCCCGCTGGATTTCCCGGAATGAATCGAACAGCTGCCGGCTCGAGCCCAGGTGATGGAACCGGGCCGAATCGAGCGGCATCACGGCGGTCCGCAGCCGCGCCCAGCCCGCCTGCCGGAGGGCTGCCGGCACGACGGCCGCGGCCCCGAGCGCCTGGCCGATCTCGGTATAGAGATCGAGATAGGCTGGCCGCCCGTCCGGGGTCGCGAACCGCTGCGTCCGCTCCCGCCAGCCGCAGCGCCGGAACAGCAGCCGCAGAGCGGCGACGCTCAGGAGCCACATGCCCGTATCGACATAGAAGTCGTGGCCGGCGGCGTGGCGGCGGATGGCCGGCGGAGAAGGCTTCTGCCGAAAGAAAGCGATCGGCCGGACTCCGGCGCTCGCGGCCGATTCGGCCCGGGCCACGAAATACACGCCGAAGTGCTGGGCGACGGCCGGGGTCACCCGCATTCCAATGCCGGTGATGTCCGCGTCGGTGGACGGAATTTGGAGGGGATCGAAATCCAGCCATACATCCCCAGCCGTCACGAGCACCGCAGCCTTCAGTCCTGCCTCCCGCAGCGTCTGCCGATAGGTCGGGATCTGAAAGTCCATGAGCATCTGGTCGAACCGACGGGTGGGTAGCCCCGTGACGGGCGGCATGGGGAGGAATATCTTGCTCAGACCGGCATAGGCAGGGAGCCGGCGGCTCTCGCCCCCGGCATGCAGCACCAGCCGCTGCCGCTCCGCCAGCCAGGCGAAGAGGGCCAGCCGCGAGCCGGCCGGGCCTGACGCCTGCCAGGCGTCGAAAAGGAGGTTTACGGTGCCTCCGCCCGAACCCAAGCGCTTCAAATGGGGGTCCGTACCTACAAAGACCTTTCCCTCAGCCAGTTCCGGCAAACGTTGTCGCAGGAATGGCCTCCCGGCGGGGGAGTGCAGGAAATCCCGCAGGTGGGGTGGCACGGACAGCAAAACCTCGCTCATGCCCGCGAACGCTCCGCTCCGGGCGCAGCCAAGGCAAGGCTTCTTCCACGCTGCCAATGTATCCACAATATAACTACAAATGGCCCTTTCCGAGGGGGATCGGACCCCCTTGCTTTTCGGCGCCTCCCAAGCCGTCCAATTCTGAAAATTAACCAGATATTGTGAAATATAAGATGCTATCCATCAGCTATATGCGAACCATGTCACAAAAATGTCTAAATAGGGCTTGAACGGATTTTGAAGCACCGCATGTTCCGCCTCCCTTCATGGCACGACCACTCAGAGATGGGTGGGGCACGATGCGATGAAGACCAGCATAAGGGTCGCGTTTTTCCTCTCAGGATTTTCCGGTTTTTTCTGGAATACTCTTGACGAAGCAAAGAGCGAAGTTCTTGCTGGAACTCTTTCCCATAAAGGGAAGCTCTTTGAAATTTACTTTGTACGATTGATTGGGACCCCCAATCAGAAATTCTAAAAGTTAGTAGTTCAAAAAATCACTAGGTTTGAACTCTTTTCGGAGAGTTTGATCCTGGCTCAGAATGAACGCTGGCGGCGTGGTTAAGACATGCAAGTCGAACGGGACTCATTGA
>CAIWXW010000145.1 GCA_903916755.1 uncultured Opitutaceae bacterium
CGACGGAATCACGACAACGCAACGGCGGTTCTGCGTTGCGTCATCGGATCGTCCGAAAGCTTTCGGCTACACGTCGTCGAAAACCGTCGCCGGCCAAGGACGCTCGTCGGGCATTTCGAACGCGGGCACGAGGCTCTCCGTGTGGGTCTCGTCGCTCACCGCGTCGTCGTCGTCGCGAGGTTCGGCTTGCTCTTTCGCGCGATGCTCTCGGGACCATTGCACGAGGCGCTCACGCAACGGAACAATGCCCGCGGCCTCGCTTGCGTGGATGACGATGGCGCCTTCGTGGGCTCGCTCAAGTGCGGCCAATCGCTCAGGTTCGCAACGATCGGCTTTGTTGAGCACGATCCACCGTTCGATGCCGTCGAGCTCAAGCTCTTTGAGCAGCTCTTGCGTCGTCGTCATGTGCACCTCGAGAGCGTCGTCCGATGCGTCGAGCACGTGGAGGAGCAGGTCCGCATCGGCGGCCTCTTCGAACGTGGCGCGAAAGGCAGCGAAGAGGTCCTTTGGCAGCCTGCGAATGAAGCCCACGGTGTCGGTGAGGACGAGGCTCTCGCCTGTTCCGTTTTCTTCGTCCGAGAGCAGGTAGAGGGTTCTTGTGCGTGTCTCGAGCGTCGCGAAGAGCTTGTCCTCCGCCAGCACGTGGGCGCCGGTCAGGGCGTTCAGGAGGGAGGACTTGCCCGCGTTGGTGTAGCCCACGATCGCCGCCGTCGGCAGCGGGATGCGGAGCCGCCGGCGGCGCTGCACCCCGCGCTGCTGGATGACCTCCGTGAGCTCCGCCTTGAGCCGGGTGATCCGGTCGCGGACGACGCGGCGGTCCTGCTCGAGCTGTGTTTCGCCCTCACCGCCCATGGCCCCCTTGCCCCGCTGCCGGGAAAGGTGGGTCCAGGCCCGGGTCAGGCGCGGCAGGGAATATTCCATCCGCGCGAGCGCCACCTGGAGCACGGCGGCGCGCGTCTGGGCCCGGTCCGCGAAGACCTCCAGGATGACCTCCTCGCGATCGATCGTGGCCAGCTCCGAAAGCTCCTCCCAGTTGCGCTGCTGCGCGGGCGAAAGGGGGGCGTCGAAGACGATCACGTCACAGCCGGCCTCCTTGGCCTGGGCCGAGATTTCCTCCGCCTTGCCCTTGCCGATCAGGGTGGCGGGGGTCTTGGTCCGGAGCTTGACCAGGGGGGAGGCGACCACGGTCATCCCGAGGTTCTCGACCAGCTCCCTCAGCTCGATCAGCAGCTCATCGCCCTCGCCGTCCGGCATTTCCGGGGTCTGCACGCCCACGAGGAACGCGCGTTGCAACGGAGCGGAACTGCCGCGTTTGGTTTCGAGGAAATCAGCCATTAACAGTCGGTGAGAGGCAAGAGTTCACCATGCCCCACGCCCGGTTCCGGCGCAAGTCATCCCCGTGTCCGGCCGCTAAACCGGAAATTCGGCGGCGAGCCGCACCGGCCGGCGCTGGGCGATGGACCGCTTCAGCCCCGCCTCCGCCTGCAGCTCGTAGAGGCCCGCGATCGCCGGAATGGGCGGCGGCGCGCCCGCCCGCAGCGCCGCCAGGTAGGCCGCGGCAGAATGTTCGAACGAGTCGCGGTACTGGTCCCAGCGGGTGCGCCCGGCCGGCAGCGCGCGGACCTCCCGCGCCCCGCTGCGCCGGTCGTAGATCTCGAGCGAGCCGTCGAGGTCGCGCAGATGCAGCCGGGCCTCGGCAAAGTTGAGGATCAGCTCATAGAGCGGGTGCTCCCAGTCCGCGCCCGCCGTGCCGAGCAGCGTGCCGGCCGCCCCGGCCTCGGTCACAAAGGCCGCGGCCACGTCGGCGGCGTCGGTCTTGATCTCCTCGCTGCGCCGCGAAACCGGACCGCCGAGGGCCGTGATTTCCGCGAGGTTTCCGCAAAAATGCCGGAGGAGATCGATGCAGTGGCTCCAGCAGGCGTAATGCACAAAGCCCGTGACATTGAGGACCGGGCCGAAGGCCCGCTCCGCGATGACCGCCTTGGCTCCGACCGTGTGGGCGAAAAAGCGATAGTTGAAGACAATCGCCGTCTCGCAGCCGCGCCGCCGGGCGAGGTCCAGCATCGCCTTGGCCGCGACGAAATCCTGCTCGGAGACATTCGCCTGCCCGGCCGCCGCCATGAGGGGCTTCTCAAAGAACAGGCGGGGGACGCCGGCCTCGATCAGCGCCGTGCCGACCTCCGTCCGCACCCGCTCGTTGGTCAGAACGAAGGCCGCCGTGGGCGCCCAGGCCGCCACCGCCGCCAGGTCCGGCAGGACGATCCCGCCGTGCTGGCGCGCCAGCGCGGTCGCCGCGGCGGGCGTCCGGTTGAAATAGGCGAGCTCCACGCCCGGCTGCAGCGCCAGAAAGGGAACGTAATTATCCCGCGCGACGGGTCCGGTGCCGATGATCGCCAGCTTGAGGGGCATGGGAAAAGGAAATGGCATCCGCGGCCGGATGGCCATCCCGGACCGCACACCTGCGGGGGATCACACCGCGATGCCCAGCGGCAGGGCCGAGCCGGTCAGGCGCCAGACGAGACAGCTCGCGACCAGCCGCGTCAACCGGCAGGCAGGGCGGAAAGTTTGCGCAAGAGGAAATCCCGCGTGGCGGGGTCTTCAGATAAGCCGATCGCCCTTTCATACGCCGTGCGGGCTCGGGGGGCGGGGCCCAGTTGCGCCAGCAGGTGCGCTGTCTGGGCCCAGTAAGGTTGGTAGTTCACCACGGCTTCGGGCGGGATCTGCAGCAACAGCGCCCAGCCGGCCGCCGGGCCGCGGGCCTCGGCCACCGCCGCCGCGCGCCCAACCAGGGCGCCCGTGGTCGGAGCAAGCCGGATCAGTCCTTCGTACAGCAGCGCGATTTCATCCCAGTCGGTCTTCCCGCCCAAGACGGCCCGGCGCGTATGCTCACTCTGGATGGCGGCTTCCAGTTGGAAGTGGCCGATGCTCCGCGCGCGCTCGGCGCCGAGCAGCAGGTGATGGGCCTCGTGGATCATGGTTTTGGACCACAGACCCGTGTCCTGCTCGCTCAGCGGCACGAATCCGCCCCGCGCATCGATACGGGCATCACGCCTTGCCTCGCAATAGATCATCAAGGCCAACAGCCCCTTCACCTCGGGTTCATCGGGCAGCAGTTGCAACAGCACGCGGCCAAGCGCGATCGCCTCGGCGGCCAGTTCTTTGCTGCGACTATCGGACCCGGTGACCGCGTTCCATCCTAGGCTGTAGGTCGCGTAGATCGCCTCGAGCACGGCATCGAGGCGCTCCAGCCACTCCCCGGCTTCGGGGATCTCGAAGGGAATACGCGCGTCACGTATCTTGATTTTGGCTCGGGTCAGGCGCTGGGCCATCGTCGCTGGTTTGACGAGGAAAGCCGAAGCGATCCGCGCGGCGTCAAGTCCAAGCACGGTTTGCAGCATGAGCGGCGTCCGCGCGGCCACATCAATCGCCGGATGCGCGCAGACGAAGAGCAGTTTCAGCCGGTTGTCCGGAAAGGGAGACTCCCCTTGGGCGAGTTCCTGGTCACGGTCGGTCAGGATCTGCAGCGCGGGAACCGCCTCGGCGTGCACCTTCGCGTGGCGGCTGCGGTCAATCAAGCGGCGGCGAGCGGTCACCAGCAACCAGGCCTCCGGTTTTTCCGGCACCCCGGTCCCGGGCCAAGTCTCCAATGCGGCCCGAAACGCATCAGCCAGTGCGTCCTCGGCTCCGGCGAGGTCGCGGGAACGCGCCGCGAGATAGGCCACCAGGCGACCATAGGAGTCCCTGGCGGCCCTCTCGATCGCGGCGGCTGTTTCCGGGCCGGACACGCTTCAGGCAGGCACGACCAAGTTTGGCCTTACCTCCACATAGCTTCCCGGGGCCGCGGGCACCCGCGCCGCCCATTCCAGCGCGGCATCGATGTTGGGCACCTCGATGGTGTAGTAACCCCCGAGCTGTTCCTTTGTTTCGGAATAGGGGCCGTCCTGCACGTGGCGCTTGCCGCTCTGGATGCGCACGGTGGTCGCGGTGCCAGGCGGTTCAAGGCCCGCCCCCCCCGTCATGACGCCGGCCTCCTGGAGAGCCTTGGTGTAGGCGGGCCAAGCGAGCCAATAATCCTTCGCCTTCGCTGGATCGTTGCGCAGGGCAAATCCCGCCGCATTTTCGTAGATGAGGAGCGTGTATTTCATAGGATGTAGCAGTTGTTGATGGTTGTGAGCGCAAATCCGATCGCGCTCCCAACCATAACGTGCGACCAAGGCCAATTTCGACAGGATGGCAGATTAAGCTGCAATCGCCTCGGCATAGGGCTGACCAGAGCCAACGGCTTCTCGGACTTGAATTTCTCGAAATGGCTGCCCGGCATGGATTCGAACCATGACTAACAGAGTCAAAGTCTGCTGTGCTACCCTTACACCACCAGGCAGTAATCGATCCCCGCAGGTTGGTCCCCCCTCGTATACCGTCAAGGTTTGAAGGGCTCCGTTTGACTTTGGCCGGGGCGGGGCAACGTTGGCCGAGCGCCCTTGAGCATGACCGCAAAAACCCGACTCCCAAGCGGTTCGGAGAAGACCGGTGCGACTCGCACCGCGCCCAGCCTCCACTGGTCGGCGCCCGATTTCCTGACCGCGAAGACTGAGGATCTCGTCGTGGAGGCTCCCCTGGCCATTGAG
>CAIWXW010000146.1 GCA_903916755.1 uncultured Opitutaceae bacterium
GGCGCCCAGGCCAATCAGCCCGTCGCCACAGCCGAGGTCCAGCAGCGTGCCCGCCCCCGCCAGCTGAGCCCCGTCGAGCACGCGGTCACGGATGCGTTCGAGCGCCTGGCGCAGCACCTCCCGGTGTCCGGAATCACCCCCATGTCGCTTGGTGAGCAGCCATTCCGCCCACGGATCTGGGGTTGCGCCCGGTTCGGGCGGCAGGTCGCTCATGGGCGGCGCCCTCCGGGCGGAACCGGGGAGAAGAGACTCATGACGGATCGGTCGCTGGACCGAAACGGCAGCTATGGGCGCTGAAGCCGGCGCCAAAGGACACCAGCCAGAAGTCGCCATCGGCCGCCGGAGCCACCGTGCGCAGCTTCTCATCCAGCGCGAAGAGCACCGAAGGGCTGCTCATGTTGCCGTAATGGCGGAGGACCGTCGCGCTCGCGTCGAGGGGATAGTCCGGCAGAGCAGCCCCCAGGGCCGCCAGGACGTCGACGCCACCGGCGTGCGATATGACCGCCTTCACCGGGCGGCCGCCCCGCTGGTCCCAAAGTTCGCGGACCGCGCCCGCCGCCAGTTCCGGCACGGAACGGTGCAGCAGGTTCCGCAATTTGCCGTCCTTCATCTCGAACCTCAATTTATCCCGGTCCTCCGGACGGTGCAGGGTCTGGAAGTCGAACGCGCGCAGCCCGCTCGGCCCCGGATCCCCCCTCCAGATGGTGGCGGCCGCCCCGTCGCCAAACAGGCAGGCGCTGATCAGGACGCCCGGATCGTCATCCAGAAAGAACGCGGCCGAGCACACCTCGACGGCCACGCAGGCCACCCGGGCCGCGGGGTTCGCCGCCAGGAAGTTGCTCGCCGAACGCAACGTCGGGATGGCGGCGCCGCAGCCCAGGCCGACCAGATCCTGCAGATAGGCATCGCGGCGCAGGCCAAGCCCTTCGGCCACATAGCTGGTGACACCGGGACAGAGATAACCGGTGCAGGTGCAAATGAAGAGCGCATCAAGGTCGCCCGCCGCCAACCCCGCCTGGGCGAGGGCCCGGCTGAGCGCGTCCCCCGCCAATCGGGGCGCCTCGGTGCGGAACGCGGCGTTGAGCTCATCGGGGGTCAAATCAAAGATCCGCTCGATGTCCGGGACCGCCAGGTGACGGGAGGCGATGCCATGATCTCCCCGCAGAATGCCGTGCAGAATGAGCCGCGAGCGCTTGTGCAGCCGGGCCTTTACCGGTGAACGGTCGATGATGTCCCAGCACTGGGGCTGCGTGTAGGCATCGGCGGGAACGGCCGTGGCGAGGGCATGGAGAAACATCAGCGGGCAAGATTGGGCGAACGGGCCGGAGCAGCGCCGCGTCCAGGCCGCGCCAGGCGGACCGCTTTCCGGGACGAGTTCGCTCCCGTGCTCATGGCGCCGACCGACGCAGGGCGACCATCCGATAGGCGCCCAGCCATGATGTCCGGCAGCTCCAGGTCCAGCGGTCAGAGGCAAGGCCGAGGGCGGCGGGAAGTTCGTCCCCGATAAAGCCGGCGGCGATGCTCACGCGTCCATCATGGCGCGTCACATGATTGGCGCCGAACAGGGGGGCCAGCAGGGCGAAGAGCATCTGCGACCAGCGCCGCCGCGCCGGTTCGGAGGCCAGGATCAACCGGGCCCCGTCCAGCCGCCGGCCCAGGGCGGCGAGGTCCGCCGCGCTGAACTGGTGCAGGAGGAGGTTGGCCAGAATCACCGGGTAACGATCGTAGCCCACGAAGGTTCTGAGGTCGGACTGATGCCACGCCGCCTTCTGCGGCCAGGCCGGCGGGCGCGGCCAGAGGTCCAAGCCATCGACCTCCAGGCCGCGGGCGGTGAGCGCGACCCCCATTTCGCCGGTGCCCGCGCCGATCTCGAGGATCCGCTCGCCGGGGCGGCCGCGCCGCCGCCACTCGCGGAGGATCCAGCCTTCGTTGCCCAGGATGCGGTTGATCCTCCGCAGGTCATTCCGGCTGTGCCGGGCCGCGCTGTCCTCCGGCCCGAGTGCATCCAGAAGTTCGGGCTCAAGCGACCGTTTCATAGTCGGAGTGCGGCCTGCGTCATGGGACGATTCGCCGAAGCTGGACGTGAAACCGAACGTGGACGATCGGGTCCACCTTCAGCACCAGCAGTGTCCTGATGACCGGCAGGCCGTAGTCCCGGGTGTCGAGGGGAACCTCGCCGGTCACCACCAGGGTCTGCTGGTTCGCGGCGATCAATACCGGAAGAATCAGGGCGCGTTCGACCCCATGCAAGCGCAGCCGCCCGCGCGCCACCCGGGAACCGTCCGGCGCCGACGCCAGTTCGTCCAGGGAAAACACCACTTCGGGATACTTGCCCGTCTGCTGCCAGTCATTCATGTCGCGATCCCGCGCCGCGTTGCCCGTGGTGAGCGACGCAAAATCCGCGCGGAAGACCCCCGTGGCGATCTCGTCGCCGGCGGGATCCCCGTGCGCGGAAAAGTCGAATTCAGCGAGGCGGCCGATGAAGGTCCCGACGGTGGCCTTCACGTCCACCTCCACCCACGATTGCGGCCGGTCCAGCGCCAGCGTACCCGCCCGGGCTCCCGGGACCGCGGCCAAGGCCCAAGCCAGTCCAAGGATCAGGCTAGGCTTCATAGGCGTACATGCTCTTCAGCTGCGTGTCGGGCGAGCGCAACAGGAGCAGCCGCGTCGCCAGGTCCCGACCCCGCACCACCCAGGGATTTTCCCATTGCCCGATGGCGCCGATCCTTCGCGCCCGCCGCGCGATGAAGGCCGTCCGCGGCCCGCGCGCCGCTTCGTAGGCCCGAAAAGCCGTCGCCACCCCTGCCCCCCGGCGCAGCATCTTGGCGAGGCAAGCGGCGTCCTCGATGGCCATGCAGGCGCCCTGGCCGATATTCGGCGTGAGCGGATGGGCCGCATCCCCCAGGAGCGTCACCGGGCCGTCGCCCCATTGGCCGAGGGGATTCCGGTCATGGGCATTGGACTTCATGATATCCCCCGGGTCCGTCGCGGCGATGAGGCCCGCGATGGGTTTGTGCCAGTCGCGGAAGAGCGCCAGCACCTCCGCCTTGCGCCCCTCGGGGGCGTCCGCCTGCGACGGCGGGCCATTGCGGGTGGCGTACCAGCAGATCCGGCCCTGCCCCATCGGGAGAATCCCGAAGCGCCGGCCCCGCCCCCACGTCTCGCTGATATGCCCGCCAGCCATGCCGGCCGACTCGGGCGCAATCCCCCGCCAGATACAGTAGCCCCGGTAGGTGGGTTCCTCGGCGCCATGCAGCTGCGACCGTATGATCGACTTGATGCCGTCCGCCCCGATCAGCCCGTCGGCCTCCATCTCCCGGCCGCCGACAAAGCGGGCCCGCACCCCGGAGTCGCCCGAGGCGAATGATTCCAGCGTTTGATTCGTCTCCAGGCTGCTCGGGTTCAGCCGGTCCCGCAGCGCCCGGTGCAGATCAGCCCGATGAATGCAGAGCGCCGGCGTTTGAAATCCCGTCATCGCAATCACCGAGATCAAGCGGCCATCCCACCGGTGGAGATTGAACTGGGTGACGGGCTTGCCCTTCTGCAGCACGGCGTCGAGCACCCCCCACGACTCGAGCACGCGCGTCGCGTTGGGCCACAGGCTCATGCCCGCGCCCACCTCACCAAAAGCGGGGGCGCGCTCGAAAACCGTGGCCGCAAACCCGGCGCGACGGAGGGCAAGGGCCGCCGCCAGCCCGCCGATGCCGCCGCCGGCAATGAGAAATTTTTTGGTCATGAGGGACAAATCAAGCAGCGGCGGGAAGCCGCCGGCCGGCTGCGACTCCCGACGCTCGCCGCTTGTTCCGCCAATCGCTGATCGAACACCGCAGCGTGATCGATCGTTCTTTCGCCGAAATTATTGAACGGACGCGCATGAGATCCGATCGGAATCATTTGCCGTGATCACCGCCTCCGCCGACGTCGATCAAAACGCAGAGAACCAGCAACAGCAGGATGATTACCGCCGCATTCAAAATTGCACGCCCAAGCGGAATGCGCCCTCTGCGCTCGCGGCTCAATGCTTCTCCCGTTCGGCCAGGCCGTGCCGCACATGAGCCACGACATCGCCCACGCTGCGCACGCTTTCAAATTCGCTGTTGGTCACCTTCAGGCCGAAGGCCTCCTCGATCTCGAACATCAGTTCCAGCGCGCCGAAGGAATCGACCCCGAGGTCCTCCGCCAGCCGGGTGGATTCAACGACCTCGGTCAATTCGACGCCCAGGCTGCTCGCGATGACAGTCCGCACCTTTTGGTCGATCGTTTCGGGGGTCATCGGCCAGCGTGGTCCGCCCGGGTGGCTGCACTCGGGCGCCAGCCCAGCGGGCGAAGCGACGAGCCGAGCGAGCGGAATGACGGACGACCAGCCGGGGCAACCGGCAACCAGGAAGAGGCGAAAGGCGAATTCATGCGGAACGGAGCGCCTAGTATACCCGCCGGGGATGAACCCACCGTGAATACCAAATGAATTTTTGTTCATCTTCACTCGCCCGCGCTTTGCGCCGGGCTCGCGAACTCCGTCCACGACGCGATGAGGCTCGCGCTGGATGGGGCAATGTTGTCTAAAACCCCAGCCGGTGAGCCATGAAAATTCTGATTGTCGAAGATAAACAGCGCGTCGGTCGGTTTGTGGAGCGGGCGCTGGTGGAGCAGAGTTACGTGGTGCGTTTGGCCGAAACCTGCGCCGCCGCGCGCGAGGCGCAGGCCGATTCGCCCTATGATGCCATCGTGCTCGATCTCGGCCTGCCGGACGGGGAAGGCCTGGACCTGCTGCGCGAGTGGCGCCAGCAGGGCGTGGAAACCCCCATCCTGATCCTGAGCGCGCGCGACGCGCTGGACGACCGGATCCGGGGCCTCAACCTGGGAGCGGACGACTACCTGCCCAAGCCCTTCAGCATCGACGAGCTCATCGCCCGGGTGCGTTCGCTCCTCCGGCGCCAGTCGGCGGTAAAGACCACGCTGCTCACCCATGGTCCGATCCGGCTCGACCTGGCGTCGCACACCGTGACGCTCAACGGGGCGAAGGTCGAGCTGACCAACCGCGAGTTCGCGCTCTTGGAGCTGTTCATGCAAAATCCCCAGCGCTTGCTGACCCGCACCTTCATCGCGGAACGGGCCTGGGAGGCGAGTTACGACCTGGAGACGAACCTGATCGACGTCTACGTGCGGCGCCTCCGGCGCAAGCTGGAAGCCACGCCCGAGCGGCCCCTGATCAAGACGGTGCGCGGCTCGGGCTACCAACTCGCGTGAGATCATTCACCGGCCGGATCATCGTCCAGTTTGCCGTGCTGGTCACGGCCACCACGGCCCTGGTCCTGGCGGTGGGCGGATGGCTTCTGTCGGGCGAGGCCGTCGCGGGGCTCGATCTGCTCAACCACGCCGAATTCGTCGAGATCAGCGACCGGCTCGGACCCCATCCCGAGGCCCTGTCCGACCAGGAAATCGACCGGCGCATCCGGCCGCACACCGAGGTGGACGCGGCGCTGTATTTCTTCCAGGTGCACAATGCCGCCGAAAGGCTGCTCTTCCGCTCATCGAATCTCGGCGCGGTCGAACTGCCGGATCTCACCGGCGGCAAGCTGGAGCGCACGGCGAATATCGCGGAGATCGGTGAGGTCCGCCTGTGCGAATTTCACGCCGGCACGCTGCATGTTCAGATCGCCAGCTCCCTCGCCCCGGTGGGCCGCCTCATGCGCGACTATGCGCATGTCAGCCTGCTCCTGCTGGGCGGGGTGGCGGTGGCGAGCGTGGGGCTCGGCTGGGGCTTTGCCCGCCTCACGCTGCTGCCGGTCCGCGCCATCCACGATACCGCGGCGCGGATCCGGGCCGACAATCTGGGCGAGCGCATTCCGCTGCCGGCCGGACGCGATGAGCTGGCCGCCCTCGTCGGGCTGCTCAACCGGATGTTCGACCGCCTCGAGAGCTCCTTCACCCAGGTGAAGCTTTTCACCGCCAACGCCTCCCATGAATTGAAGACCCCGCTGACGTCCATCCGGCTCCGCATGGATAAGCTCAGGCTGCGGTGCGACCACGACCCCGAGGCCACCACCGCCATTGGCGACGTCCTGGAGGAACTCGAGCGCATCGGGCGGATCACCGAAAGCCTGCTGTTTCTGGCCAAGGCGGAGAGCGGCGCGTTCGCGCTCACCAAGACCGCGGTGGCTGTGGACGAGTGGGTGCGGGATTTTGCGGACGACGCGCTGGCTTTGGCCGAGGACCAGGGGGTTCGATTCGTCGTCCTGCGGGCCGATATGGGCCGGGTGTGGTGCGAACCCACGCTGGTGAGGCAGCTGCTCCTCAATCTCACGACCAACGCCTTGCGGATCTCGCACCCCGGCCAGGTCATCACGCTGGAATCCATTCTCACCTCCGCGCAATGGCGGCTGGTGGTCTCCGACCAGGGACCGGGACTTCCTGCCGATCAGCTCGAACGCGTCTTCGACCGCTTCCAGCGGTATGGCCCCACCGCCGGAAAGGCGGGCCTGGAGGACGGTGGCACCGGCCTCGGCCTGCCCATTTGCCGGAGCATTGCCGCCCTGCACGGAGGGGTGATCTACGCGGAGAACCGGCCGGAAGGCACCGGCCTCAGGGTCGTCGTGGATCTTCCGATCGGCGGTTGATGAACAAGTGTTCACCTTGGATCCGGCCCCAGGCTTGGGATTTGAGCCGTAAACGCCAGGATACTGCTCCATCTATCTTTAGCCGAGCTGTTTATAGGATAAAATGCCAAGCGGGTTAAGTTACCCCGCGGGCACCCGATCTCATAGGCATGCAGGTTTCGGCTCTGGAGCCGATTAAACATCCGGCCTGCCCGAACCAAAATAACATGAACATTGCCAGCATCAGTTCCGGCGCCGCACGGGCCGTCACCGCGAGCTCCAGCCCAGCCTCCGAAGCCACCGAAACCCTCGCCCAGACCAAGCTGGAAGCCGCCAAAGGCGACCAGCAGGCGATCCAAAAGCTCGCCCGGCTCCAGGCCCAGCAGGTGAGCCAGGACAGCGACCACGATGGCGATCATGACAGCGGCGCGGATAGCGCCCCGATTGACACCAGCGTCGCCTTCAGCACCAAGGCCTGAAGGCCGCCCCGAGCGCGTCCC
>CAIWXW010000147.1 GCA_903916755.1 uncultured Opitutaceae bacterium
ATGCGCTTGGGGCCGAAGACCGGCCCCCAGGTCGGCATGCCCTTGGCCGGAACGCCATTGGTGACCGTCTGGATGATCTCGGTCGGACGCCCGCCGTGGATCCAGACTTGGTCGGTGAGATCGACGCCCACCGCGGTCGGGTTCTCGGACTTGCCGCGCAGACTGGACAGGTGGCAGCTGGCGCAGATCGAATTGAAGGTGGCCCTCCCCGCCTCCACGAACTGGGGGTTGCGGCTCATGCGCCACAGGGTGGCGTCGTCCAGATGGGTGGCGGCCACCGCGCTCAGCTTCTGGGTCTCAATCCGCTGGAGGGCGACCGCCAGCTGCTGCGGGCCGTTGCGGCCCTCGTGCCACGACTCGAAATACGACCAGTAACCGATCCAGAAGAGGATCGCGCCGTAGAGCGTGAAGAGCCACCAGTTCGGCAGCCGCTTGTCGAATTCGCGGATGCCGTCGTAGGTGTGCGGCCGGAGGGGATCTTCAGTGGGAGGGGTCGGCGGGGGATTCACGGGTGGCGGGAGGAGTGGGTGCGGCAAACGGCAGGTCGCCCAGGCGCCGGATGTCGGCTGGACGCAGGCGCAGGGTTCGCAGGCTGATGGTGAGGTAGATCACCGCGGCCACCACGAAGGCGACCAGGGTGAAGGCCGAGGCTGAGTGCTCGAAGATGACGCGGGTGAACATGGCGGAATGGGAGGCAGGGCCTCAGTCGCCGAGGGTCGGCGCGCTGGCGGAGGGTTTGACGGTCTCGAAGTGGCCGAGCTGCTGCAGGTAGGCGATCAGCGCGATCACCTCCCGGTCGGGCGCGACCACCGCGCCGGCCGCCCGGAGATCCTGGGCGATGGCCGCCTGCTGGCGGCCGACCAGCCGGTCGATCTCGACCTCGCTCCAGGTCGGATAGGGCACGCCCAGCTGGCGCTGCACGGCGATCTTGCGCGGCAGGGTGCTGGTATCCAGCGGGTCGGCGATGAGCCATGGGAAATTCGGCATGTTCGAGCCGGCGGAGATCGCCCGGGGATTCTCGAGGTGCCGCAGGTGCCAGATATTCGGATATTTTCCTCCGACCCGCGCCAGGTCGGGGCCGTTGCGCTTGGAGCCCCATTGGAACGGATGGTCGTAGATCGATTCGCCGAGGCGCGAGTAGTCGCCGTAGCGCATGACGTCGGGCACCAGGGTGCGGATCATCTGCGAATGGCAGAGGTAGCAGCCGTCGCGGATGTAGAGGTCGCGGCCGGCCAGCTCCAGCGGCGTGTAGGGGATCTGGCGGCGGTCCTCAACGTTGGCCGCCTTCTGGACCATCACCGTGGGGATGATCTGGATCAGGCCGCCGGCGACGACCGCGAAAAAGACGAGGAGGGTGAAGGGCAGCACATTGCCGAGCAGGCGGTCATACCAGTCCGCCCAGGCCTTTCCGCGCGACTTGAAGTGACCGTAGGCGATCGCCAGGCAGAAGATGGCGCCGACGAGCCCGAGCAGCCCGCCAATGTCGCCGCCGAACATCCACGCGCAGGCGAAGCCGAGGGCGAGGCAGGTGAAGAGGACGGGCGGATTGAAGACCGCCCGCATGAAACCCATCCGCGCGGGCTCCTCCGCGCGGCCCTCGTCGGCGAAGACCTCGATCGTGCCATTGACCGGCTGGGCGCCGCGAATGGTGCGGAAGAGGTTGTAGGCGAGGAGCAGCCAGCCGACCAGGTAGAGGCCGCCGCCGATCGTGCGCATGAGCAGCAGCGGCCGGATGGCGTTCACCGTATCGAGAAAATTGGGGTAGGTCAGGACGGTGCCCTGCTCGCTGGTCGCGCTCAGCATGAGGCCCTGCATGATCCCGCTGGTCCACATCGCCGCGACGTAGAGGAGGATGCCGGTCAGGCCGATCCAGAAATGGAGGTTGGCCAGCCCCTTCGAGTAGAGCGGCTTGCTCCAGAGGCGCGGGATGAGCCAGTAGGTCATGCCGGCCGCCATGAACCCGTTCCAGCCGAGCGTGCCGGCGTGGACGTGCGCGATGATCCAGTCGGTGTAGTGGGCCAGGGCGTTGACCGACTTGATCGCCAGGAGCGGACCCTCGAAGGTCGCCATGCCGTAGAAGGTGACGCCGGCGGCGAAGAACTTGATGACGGGGTCGGTGCGGAGCCGCTCCCAGGCGCCGCGCAGTGTCAGCAGGCCGTTCAGCATGCCGCCCCAGGAGGGCGCCCACAGCATGAGCGAGAAGGTCATGCCGAGGTTCTGCAGCCAGCCCGGCAGGGCGGTGTTGAGCAGGTGATGCGGACCGGCCCAGATGTAGACGAAGACCAGCGACCAGAAGTGGATGATCGACAGCCGGTACGAATAGACCGGCCTTTCCGCCGCCTTGGGCAGAAAGTAATACATCAGCCCGAGGATCGGCGTGGTGAGGAAGAAGGCCACGGCGTTGTGCCCGTACCACCATTGCACGAGGGCGTCCTGGACGCCGCCGAAGACGGGGTAGCTGTGGGTCCAGCTCGTCGGGATCGAGAGGTGGTTGACGATGTAGAGCATCGCCACGGTGAGAATCGTCGCGATGTAGAACCAGAGGGCGACGTACAGGCTCGGCTCCCGGCGGCGCGCCAGCGTCCAGAAGAAATTGACCGCGAAGACGACCCAGATGAAGGTGACCGCGAGGTTGATCGGCCAGATCAGCTCCGCGTATTCCTTGCCGCGGGTGAAGCCGAGGGGCAGCGTGATCGCGGCCGCCACGATGATCAGCTGCCAGCCCCAGAAGTGGAGCGCGGAGAGGAAGTCGCTGGCGAGCCGCGTCCGGGTCAGGCGCTGGGTCGAGTAGTAGATGCCGGCGAACATCGAGTTGCCGACCAAGGCGAAAATGACGGCATTGGTGTGCAGCGGCCGGATCCGGCTCCAGGTAAGCCAGGAGGTGTTGAAGTTAAGCTGCCAGAAGCTCATCTGGGCGGCGATCAGCACGCCGACCAGCATGCCGACGGCCCCCCAGATGACGGAGGCGAGGAGGAACTGGCGGACGACCTTGTCGTTGAATTCGATCGTGAGCTTGCGGTCGGTCATGGCGGGCGCGGCGGCGGGCATCACAGGGCGGGAGGCTCGGTCGGGCGGCCGGCGGAGGCGCGTCCCTCCGGGGCGAGCGGCAGCAGTGAGTCGCGCTCGGCGCTGCTATGCCGGCTCCGATTCCGTTCGCCGATGAAGCAGACGACGAAGGTGAAAACGAGCAGGAGGCTGATGATGAGGGTGAGCGGTACGACCGGCATCTCGGGAAGGATGGAATTCACCCGGACAGGATACCGTGGCGCGGCCGGACCGTCTCCGCACACGTTGCCGGACGCCGCGCATTTCTTGCCGCGGCGCGCTGGGCGGCTAATCAGCCGGCCCGCGGCGTCCCGGCGGGCGCGAAGGCCATCACGATGACGCCGAGATAGTTGGCGGCGGTCATGGGATCGACGTCCGGCTTCTGCACATTCAGGCCGCGCGTGGTCCAGCCGTCGGCCTGGAGCCGCACAAGGTAGTGCGCGACCCGGAGGCCGTCGGCCCGGCGAAAGACGGCCGTCATGCCCTCTTTGAGCGTGGCATACGGGATCGGCTCGACCACCAGGAGCGTGCCCGGAAGGTAAAGCGGCATCATGCCGACGTCATCGCCGCGCATGACGAGGGCGTTCGGGCGCAGACTCGCGTAGTACTCGGCGGCGGCGAGGATCTTGTCCCGCGGGAGCACGACGGCGAGGGGCGAAAGGGCGACATAGACCCGCTGGGCCGGATCCTCCCGGCTGCACCCGCTCGGCCAGCCGCCGCACAGGATGACCAGGACGAGCACGGGAACCGTGACAAACCAGAAGAGCAGGCGCTTGGCCCGGGGATCATTCCCCTGCTGGTTCCCGGGCGCGGGGCTGAATGGCAAGGTCCGGTTCATGCCGCACCTTACCCCTTCCCCTCCCCCTCCGCTCCGCGCTTCTTGGCGAAGATGGAGGGTCTATTGGTCCGAACCCTCGGTTTCGACCCAGCGGACCGCGTGCCGGACGAGCGCCGTCACCTCGCTCAGCCCCAGCTTCTCCTTGATGTGGCCGCGGTGGACGTCGACCGTCTTGGGGCTGAGATGGAGCTGGGCGGCGATCTCGCGCGTGCTCTTCCCCTGCCCGATCAGCCGGAAAACCTCGAACTCCCGGTCGGTCAGGGTCTGGATCGGCGAGGTCGACGCGCGCGGCTTTCGCTGCGACAGGTTCTCGAGAATCTTGGCCGACAGCTGGGGGCTCACGTAGATCTCGCCGCGCAGCACCTGGCGGATCGCCAGCAGCAGGTTCTCGCCGCCCGCCTCCTTCATGATGTAGCCGCGGGCACCCGCCCGCAGCAGACGCTCGGCGTAGATTCCCTCGTCGTGCATCGACACGACCAGGATCGCCAGCTTGGGATGGGACGCGCGCAGATCCTTGATGAACTCGATGCCGCTGCGTCCGGGCATCGTGAGATCAGTCAAGACCAGGTTGACCGAGGTCTTGCCCAGAAGCGTCTTGGCCGCGGCCGGATCCCCCGCCTCCCCGCAGACCATCAGGTCGGCCTGGCGGTCGATCAGCTGGGCCAGGCCGGCCCGCATGAAGGGATGGTCGTCGACCACCAGGATGCGATACTTTGCCGGGGCCGGAAGGGGCGCCGGGGGGCGGAGGCGGACCGGTTTCATTTTGGCCATGGCAGGAGGCAGGTGACGGTGACACCCTGGTCGCGGGTCGATGTGATGGCCAGCTTGGCCCCGATCATCCGGGCGCGGTGGTCCATCACCCCCAGTCCCATCCCCCGCCCCTTGGTTTTCGGCAGGCCGCGGCCGTCGTCGGAAATCTGGAGTTGGAGCGCCGCTCCGCGGCGTCCCAGGCGCACGACCACGGACCGGGCGTGCGCGTGCTTCAGCGCATTGTTGATCGCCTCCTGGCCGATTCGATAGAGGTGGCCGGCCACGGCCCGGTCCGCGATGAGAATGGGGCCCGCGCACTCCAGCCGGCACTTGATCCGGCCCACGGCATTGGTCCGCTCGATCAATTCCATCAGCCCGGTCCGGAGAGCGTCGGGGTCGTCGCTTACGGGCACCAGCCCCCGCGCGAGCATCCGGGTCTGGCCGACCGCCTCGCGCAGCAATTTGGACATTTGGCTCAGGCGGGTCGCGAGCCCGGGATGAACGGCGGACGCCTCCTCCTGCAGGCCGGCGCAGAGGAGCTCAATCGCGGTCAGCTGCTGGCCCAGGCCATCGTGCAGGTCCTCGCCGATCCGCCGCTGCTCGCGTTCCGTGGTGTGGAGAATTTCCGCCTCGAGCCGCCGCTGCTCGAGCTGCGCGGCCGCGAGCACCTTCTCCTTCTCGATCGTGGCGAGAGCCTGGCGCACGACGCCGGGCAGCAGGTCGAGCAGCCCCATGTCCTTCATGACATAGTCGAGCGCCCCCTGCTTCATGACCGCGGCGGTGGCCTTGGCGTCGCCCTGGCCGGTGATGACGACAAACGGGACCGGCGCCGCGCGCTCCCGCAGCCGCTCCAGCAGCGCGTTGCCCCCGACTTCCTTCATCTTCAGGTCGAGCAGCATCAGGTCGGGCCGGTGGCCCTCCAGCCAGCGGAGCGCGGCGGCGCCCGACGGGGCGGTCGCGACCGTGAACCCCTCCGCGCGCAGCGTCTCGGCGATGAGGATCAGGATGCCCTCGTCATCATCGACGGCGAGAATCTGGACGGCTTTGTCGGCGGGGCGCACCGGCGGGCCAGATCAGGACGCGGCCACCGCGGGCATCTGCATGAGCGAAATGAACATTCCCAGACGCCGGATGGCTTCCGCGAAGCGCTCATAGTCCACGGGCTTCTGGATATAGACGCTGCAGCCCAGCTGATGGCAGCGCTCGACCTCGCGGGTGTCATCAGTGGTGGTCAGCATGATGATCGGCAGCTTGCGCAGCTCGGGATCGAGCTTGAGCCGGCGCAGGACCTCGATGCCGTCGACCTTGGGCATCCGGATGTCGAGGAGGATGAGATAGATTCGCCCGCCTTCCATGCTCGGATTCGGGCCGGACTTGAAAAAGAAATCGAGGATCGCCTGGCCGTCGCGAAAATGCCGCACCTCGTTGTTCAGGCCGCCGGCGGCCAGGTTTTCCCGCACCAATATGGCGTGGCCCTCGTCGTCGTCTACGATCAGGATGATGGGGGCGTACTTCTTCATGGCGGGCTGGAGCTGGAATCTCCGGCCTTGGGCAACGCTAGGTGGAAAGTGGAGCCGACTCCCACCTGGCTCTCAACCCAAATCTTGCCCCTCTGCCGCTCGAGGAGGCGTTGGGCAATGGCGAGACCTAATCCCTCGCCCGGCGTCGCTTCAGGATCGAGCTTGTGGAAGATTTCGAATATCTTCGCCTGGTGCTCAGGCGCGATCCCGATGCCATTGTCGGCCACGGTGTAGATCGCTTGCTCCGCATCGATCCGTCCGCTGACCGTGATGCGCAACGGCCTACTGGAATCCCGGTACTTGACGGCATTGTCGATCAGGTTGGCGATGACCTGGTTGATATGGACCCGGTCGCCGAGACAACTGGGCAGCGGCTGCACGATGACTTCGGCCTCGGCCTGGGTCAGCTGGAACTTCATGGCGGCCAGGATTTCTGCGACGATGGCGTTCACGTCCAGGGTGGCGATCGTGACCGAAACATGGCCCAGGCGGGAATACCGCAGGATGCCGGCCAGCAGCATCTCCATCTTGTTGGCACCGGCATTGATGAATCGCAGGGCCTGCGGGATGGCGACATCGAGCGGCGCCTTGAGCTCGGTGGCCGGCACGGGCTTGCCGTCGGCGGTTTTGAGCACGCGGATGATCTGGTCACAGGCGCGCGCCAGCTGGCGGCTGAACCCCTGCACGTTCACCAGGGGCGAGCGCAGGTCATGCGAGATCGTATAGACAATGGCCTCGAGCTCCTTGTTCTTGGCCGCGAGGTCGGAGGTCGAGCGCTGCAGCTCCGCTTCATTGGCCTTGCGCTGGGTCACGTCGGTGCGGATCGCCACATACTGCAGCGGCCGGCCCGCCGGGTTGAGCCGGGGAAAGATCGTGGTTTCCACCCAATAGAGGGAGCCGTCCTTGGCCCGATTTTGGATCTCGCCATGCCAGACCCGGCCGTGCCCGATGGTGGCCCAGAGGTTGCGGAAGAATTCCTTGCCGTGGCGCCGCGAATTGATGATCCGGTGGTCCTTCCCGATCAGCTCCTCGCGGGAGTACTGCGAGATGGCGCAGAACTTGTCGTTGACATAGGTGATCTTGCCGGCGGCGTCGGTGATCGCGACGATCGAATGCTCGTCGAGCGCCGCCTTGATGTCCCGCAGCTCCCGGACGGCGGACTCGGGCAGGAGCAGGCCTTTCTTGGGCCGGGCCGCCGGCTTCCGGCGCGGCGCGGGACGGGCGCGGCTGGATTTAGGCGGGGTCTTTTCTTTCCGGGGCACGAGGGCGATTCTAGGCGCCTAATCCCGCGCCGCAAGGTCAGAGCGGATTCATCTAGGGAAATTCCCTAGCGAGATCGGGCTCCGGCTCCGATTCACGGTCTGCGCGTCTTTTGCTATTGTCAGCGCATGCAAGCAGCCCTCGCCCTTCCGATTCCCGCCGCCGATTGCAGCAAGACCGACCGCGACCTGATCACCCACCTGGAGAAATCCGAGATCTACCGCACCTACCAGCGCGCCTTCGAGATGACGACCGGCCTGCCCCTCTCCCTCCGCCCGGCCGGCTCCTTCCATGGGCCGCTCCACGGCTCAAAGCACGCCAATCCCTTCTGCGCCCTGCTGGCGGCCCGGAGCAAGAGCTGCTCGGCCTGCCTGCAGCTCCAGGACGCCATGGAGAAGGATCCCCAGGGGGACTACTGCACCCGGGAGTGCTTTGCCGGATTGAGTGAGTCCTCGATCCCGATCCGCCTGGGCGAGCGGATCGTGGCCTTCCTCCAGACCGGCCAGATCCTCCGGCAGAACCCGTCGGAGGCCCAGTTCGGCCGCACCATGCGCCAGCTGCGGGAGCTGGGATCGGACTATGACGAAAAGCGGCTCAAGGTTGCCTACTTCCAGACCCGGATTGTCACGCGGGCCCACTATGACTCCGTCCTGCGCCTGCTCTCGATCTTCGCGCGCCATCTTTCCGAACTCAGCAACCAGCTGATGGTGCAGGAAAGCGCCGCCGAGGCGCCGGTGGTGGCCCGGGCCCGCGCCTTCATCACCGAGCACCAGGGCGAACAGCTCTCCCTCTCCCAAGTGGCACAGGCGGTGAACATGAGCTCGTTCTACTTCTGCAAGGTGTTCAAGCGGGAGACGGGGCTCACCTTCACTGAGTTCCTCGCGCGGATGCGCGTCGAGGCCGTCAAGAAGCTGCTCCTCAACCCGCACAAGCGCGTGAGCGAGGCCGCTTATGAAGCCGGCTTCCAGTCGCTGTCGCAGTTCAACCGCGTGTTCCGCCGGATCGTCGGGGATGCCCCCTCGGACTACCGGGACAAGCTGCACGGCGCCGAAGCGGCGCCGCGGGCGGGTCTCCCGCTCCGTCTCGTGCTCGCGAATTGACGGGCCGCGCCGGCCGCTGGCCGGCAACGCAGGCGCGAAGAATGGCAAGGGATGCGGAGCGCGGGCGCGGGTCTGCGGTTACGTTTCCGAGGTGATTGATGTGCAAAAAATTCACCCCTCGAAATCCCATGAAAACGAATCTCATACCCACGGCGACCCCGGTTGCCCCGTCCGAGGCTGATATCCGCGATTTCGCCTATCATCTCTATGTCCAAGGCGGCTCGATCCCGGGGCGCGACCTGGAAGATTGGCTGGAGGCGGAGGCTTGCCTGCGCGCCTGCATCCCCGCGGCTCAGTCCCAGGGTCGCCTCCACCACCATCTGCGGCGGATGGGGCGGGCGTTGCCCGCCGCGGGAGCCAGCGACCGGAAGGTTCCGCGCCGCTGATAGGGGCTTGGCCTCCGGCCGGCCGGAGGCCGGGCCGCTCGCCTTTATTTGGCGAGCGTGCGCACGTAGGCGACCAGCGTCTTGATCTCGTCGTCGGAGAGCTTGTCGCTGAACGGCTTCATCTTGTCCTTGCCGTCGGCGTCCTTGAAGCCCTCCTTCACGGCCTTGAAGGCCTGGTCGTCGCTGAAGGTTTTGAGGTAGGCAGCGTCGGTCAGATCCTTGGCATGGAGCAGCCGGCCGGCCTTGGTATGGCCGGCGCCGTCGGCGCCATGGCAGGAAGCGCAGTTCTTGGCCCAAGTGTCGGGGGCGTCGGCGTGGGCGGCGACGGCGGCCGTCAGCAGGCAGGCAACGGAGGCGAGGACGGAATAGGATTTCATGGTGGAATCGGGTTCGAGGCGGAGCCGCAGAAAGGGCGGGACGCGGCAATAATGCCATGGATGGCGGCGGGGCGCTCACCGGAACTTGCCATTCACTGCGCATCCCTTGGCGGGTGCATTAGAACCCGCCAAGATCCGGGCAGGATAAGGCAAACCGCGCGGAGGCTGGCGGGGCGTATTCCAGTAGCCTGACTGCCATGTCCGCACCCGCGTTCCAGGCCATGCCCAGCGTCCCCCACCGGCCCCTGGATTTTCTCTTCAATCCGCGGTCCGTCGCCGTGATCGGCGCCACGGACAAGGCCGGCAGCGTGGGGCGGGCGGTCCTGGAGAACCTGCGCGGCTTCGGCGGGGCGGTCTATCCGGTCAATCCCAAGCGGGCGCGCGTCCTCGACCGGCCGGCCTTCCCCGCCGTCGGGGCGATCCCGTCACCGGTGGAGCTGGCGATCATCGTCACACCGGCCGCGACAGTTCCCGGCCTCATCCGCGAATGCGTGGAGGCGGGGGTCAAGGGAGCCATCATCCTCTCGGCCGGCTTCAAGGAATGTGGGGCGGAGGGCATGGCCCTCGAGCAGCAGGTGCTGGACGAGGCCCGCCGTGGCGGCCTGAGGATCGTCGGTCCCAACTGTTTGGGCGTGATGGCCCCGCATGCCGGGTTCAATGCCACCTTCGCCTCGGCGCTGGCGCGGCCGGGCAACATCGCCTTCATCAGCCAGAGCGGGGCGCTCTGCACCGCCATCCTCGGCTGGAGCTTCCGGCGGAATGTCGGCTTCAGCGCTTTTGTCTCGGTGGGCTCGATGCTCGATATCGGCTGGGGCGACCTGATCTATCACCTCGGGGAGAATCCCCACACCCACAGCATCGTGATCTACATGGAATCGATCGGGGACGCCCGCGCATTCCTGTCGGCGGCCCGGGAGGTCGCCTTCACCAAGCCCATCATCGTCATCAAGGTGGGACGGACGGAAGCGGCGGCGAAGGCGGCCGCGTCCCATACGGGCGCCCTCACCGGCAGCGATGAGGTGCTGGACGCGGCGCTGCGGCGCGTGGGCGTGCTGCGGGTCGAGACCATTGAGGAGCTCTTCAACCTGGCGGACGTGGTCGGCAAGCAGCCCCTGCCCCGCGGGCCGCGCCTGACCATCGTGACGAATGCCGGCGGCCCGGGCGCGCTCGCGCTGGACATGCTCGTGACCGCCGGCGGCCAGCCCGCCGCCCTCGCCCCGGCGACCCTCGCATCGCTCGATGCTTTCCTGCCCGGGCCTTGGAGCCATGGCAACCCGATCGACATCCTGGGCGACGCCGATGCCGGCCGCTATGCGCAGGCGGTCGACTGCGCCGTCCGCGAATCGGAGAGCGACGGGGTCCTTGTTATCCTTACGCCCCAGGCCATGACCAATGCCGCCGCGACAGCCACGCTGCTGAAGCCCTTTGCGCAGGTTGCTGGCAAGCCGATCCTGGCCAGCTGGATGGGCGGCGCCGAGGTGGATGAGGGCCGCCGGATCCTGACGGAGATGGGGGTGCCGGTTTTCGACTATCCCGACACCGCCGCGCGGGCCTTCGGCTACATGTGGAGCCGCAGCTCCAACCTGCGGTCCCTGTACGAGACCCCGGAGCTGTCGCTGCCCTCGGACGGCGGCCACGGGGCGCGGTCCCGCACCGCCGCGATCCTCCGGAAGGCCAGCGCCGCCGGCCGCACTCTCCTGAGCGAGCATGAGGCGAAGGCCATCGTGGCCGCCTACGGCATACCGACGATCGAGACCCGCGTGGCGCTGAGTGAGGCGGCTGCCGTGCTGGCGGCCAAGGACGTCGGGTTTCCCGTGGCGGTGAAACTTCATTCCGAGACGCTGACCCACACGACGGACGTCGGCGGCGTCTGCCTCGATGTCCCCGATGCCGACGCGGTGCGCGCCGCCTGGCGCGCAATCCATGATTCGGTCGAGGCCAAGGCCGGTCCGGGTCACTTTCTCGGGGTCACGGTCCAGCGCATGGCGCCGCGGGACGGCTACGAGCTCATCCTGGGCAGCAGCGTCGATCCCCAATTCGGGCCGATTCTCCTTTTCGGCGCCGGCGGCCAGTTGGTGGAGGTGTTCAAGGACCGCGCGCTGGCGCTGCCGCCGCTCACGCTGACGCTTGCCCGCCGGATGATGGAGCAGACGAAGATCCTGGGCGCGCTCAAGGGGGTCCGGGGCCGCCCGCCGGTCGATCTCGCGGCGCTGGAGCAACTGCTGGTCCGTTTCAGCCAGCTCGTGGCCGAGCAGCCCAGAATCAGGGAGATCGACATCAACCCGCTGCTGGCGGCGCCCGGCGGATTGGTCGCCCTCGACGCGCGGATCATCCTGCACGACGCCGCGCAGCCGGAAGCGGACCTGCCCCGGCTGGCGATCCGCCCCTATCCCCTCCAGTACGTCACCACGTCAATCCTGCGCGACGGCGCTCATGTGACCATTCGCCCCATCCGTCCCGAGGATGAGCCGATGATGGTGAAGTTTCACGGGACCCTTTCGCCGACCACCGTCTACAACCGCTATTTCGGGTTTCTTGACCTCGAGGAGCGCACCGCGCACGAGCGGCTGGCCCGGCTCTGCTTCATCGACTACGACCGGGAGATTGCGCTCGTGGTGGAGCACCACGACGTGCACGGCGGTGGCAGGGCCATCCTGGGGGTGGGACGCCTGAGCAAGCTGAGTGACCCCAAGTCGGCGGAGTTCGCGCTACTGATCAGTGATGGTTGGCAAAACCGCGGCCTCGGCAGCCGGCTCCTGCGCCTGCTGGTGCAAATCGCCCGCGACGAGCAGGTCGTGCGGCTGGGCGGGGTGCTTCGCTCGGACAACCATGCGATGAAGGCGGTCTGCCGGCGGCTGGAATTTGACCTGGAGGGTCCCTCCACGGAGGGGGTGATCGAGGCGTCCCTGCGATTATGATCACCGCTGATTGGCAAGGAGTGCGCTCGTTATGGCAAACGCTGAGCAGCCTGCCGGCGGCAAAAACGGTAGGCTGGATGAAGGAAATTACCCCCGTATGAAGTCCATCCTCGTCCCCCTTGATTTTTCGCCCGTGAGCAAACGGGTCACCGACGAGGCCCTCCACCTGGCCCGGGCGCTGAAGGCCCGCCTGGTGTTTATCCACGTGGTCCAGCCGCCGGTCATCGTGACCGACTACGCCGGCATGACCCTGGAGGATACCGCCATCCTCATGAGCGACGCTCGCCATTCCGCCGCCCGGCACCTGGTGAAATTGCGGGCCCGGCTCCGCACCCTGCGGGTGAACGCGGGCACCATCCTTGAAACGGGTGCGCCGGTGCCGTGCATCATCGAGGAAGCCAGGCGCCTGAAAGCCTCCCACATCGTGATCGGGTCGCACGGACACACCGCTTTCTTCGACCTCCTGATCGGCAGCACCACCTGCGGGGTGCTCAAACGCTCCCCCTGTCCCGTGGTCGTGGTTCCGGCGGCTTCGCCGATCGCCCCCCCGCGCCGCCCCAAGGCCCGGGCGTGATCGCCTGGGCTTCCGTCACCATGACGAGCGCAGACGTTGCCGACCTGGCCGCCCGCCGTGACTCCATCCGGACGCGGTGGACGGAGGTCCTCGGGCTGGACCGGGCGTCGTCGGCGCTCGCGAGTCCGGAGATCCTGGTCTACATGATCGACCACACGCTGGACGACTTGTTCGCCGCGCTCGCGCGCCAGGTCGGGGAGGCCATTCCAGCTCCCCCGCCCGCCACCTGCGCCTGCGGGCGCAACCCCTACCTGCAATATTTCGCGGCGGGCCGCCAAGCCGTGCTTGAAGCCCTGGTCTTGGGACAGTCGATCGTCCTCGGCCTCAACCCGGCTGAGCGCGATCTGGCGCTGCGTGAGCTCGAGCGGGCCTACAATTCAATTGAGCGTGAGCACATCGAGAATTTCTGCGCCATATGCCAGTTCAACCCGGCCCGGGGCGCTCCGGCGAATCTCGCCAGCCTCCCGGCCTGGGATCGCTGAAGCGGCGGCGAAACTCAGGCCCGGCTCCAAAGCAGGCCCGCCGCGGTCGCCGCGGCCAGGAGCGTGAAGCATTGGAGGGTCCAGGCCTGCGCGGGGACCAGCCGCGCGACATTTTCCGGGGCGGCGATGGTCCGGCGGGCGGCCGCCACGGCCAGCGGCAGCGCCGCCAGGCCCAGCCAGACACCCCGTGGTTCCGCGAGCAACGGAAGGAATGCCTGCAGGGCAAAGGCGGCGGCGAGAATGACGGCGAAGGCGCGGGCCGCGCGGGCCCGCCCCAGGCGCACGACCAGATTGAGCTTTCCGGTTCCCAGATCGGCCCGGTAGTCGGGAAATTCATTGATCCAGAGAAAGCCGGCGATCAGCAGTCCCAAGGGAAGCGAGAGCCAGACGATCGACCAGGGAAAAGCGTGCCGCTGGACGAGATAGGTCCCGCCGCAGATGAGCGGTCCGTAGACCGCGGCTACGGCGAGTTCGCCGACTCCACGGTAGGCCAGCCGGATCGGCGGGGCGCCATAGCACCAGGCCAGTCCGGCGCCGGCCACGCCCAGCGGGATAACCCTCCATTCCCGAAAGCAGGCGATGGCGAGGCCGAGGACGATGCCCAGGCCGTAGGTGGCCAGGGAGATCCTCCGGGTTTCGCCTCGCGTCAGGAGGCGATCAACCAAAACCCGCCGACCGCCGGAAAAGGGACTGCGGTCCTCCGGCTCGACGGCGAGATCGGTGCCGGAGTCGAAATCCGCGATTTCTCCGGAAGCGTTCTTGGCGATCTCCAGCGCGACGATGCCGCCGACGCACATGGCCAGCCAGCCGCCGTCAAGGGGTCCGGCCCTTGCCGCCGCCGCGGCGCCGAGCCCCATCGAGCTCAGCGACGCCAGCGTGAGGCGCGGATCGGCCAGGCGCCAAACCCCGCGGACCCAGGTGCGGCTCATGGCTGGCCCTCAACGGGGCGGACTTCGACCGTGCCCCAGATGAACGCGCGGTCGTCTGGCGCGCGGTTGGGCCACGGCGAGGGCATGGGCTCCCTGAAACTGCGGCGGACGATGATGGCGTCTGGAGCCGCGGCCCGGCGGACGGCCCGGTCCAGGCGCGCCGCAAATTCGGCTGAGGCGCCGTCGTGGATATTGGAAAGGGCAAAGCCGTCAAAGGCCCCGGCCGGGCATCGCTCGAGGAAGCCCGCGGCTTCCACGCAGAGGAAGCGGATGGGCCGCCCGGTCGGCCGGGTGGCGGCAGGGGCGTGGCCGGTCAGCAGCGCACGGGCATAGGGATTGCTTCCGTTCGAATGGGTGCGCCAGCAACGCTCCATGCGCGCGCGCAGCACCCGGTCGAATGCCGGCGGGAGGGCGCGGATCAGCGGGGTCTGGTACCCGAACCGCAGGACGGGCCCGGAAAGCAGCATAGCCAGCGCGGCGCGAAAACGCCGGGTGTCGAGGTGCTCCGACCAGTAGGCGAGCTGATCGGAGGTGGCGCGCAGCGCCATGAACTCCTCCAAGCGGGGCTGGGTCCAGCCCACGAGAGGCAGAAGGTGCCGGCCGAGGGCCATGCGCTTTTCGGCCTGCCCGTCCTGATACGGCCCTCCTGCCGCCCGCGTTCGCGCGTACGCAAGTTGCGCGGGATTGAGGTCCACGGCGGTGACATCGCGCGTCCCGGCGAGGGCCAGTGCGGTGCAACCCGCTGAGGCGATGCAGAAAATTCGGCTGCCGGGCCGGAAGGCCGCTTCCTCGATCGCTGCATCCTCATACATGCGGCCAAAGTTGACCTTCCAGGGGCCGTGGCGTGGGCCCAGTTGGCCGAGAGTCCATGGGCTGCCGGTGGCCATCGGGGAGAGCGGAATGAGCGGCGCTAGGGGCGGAGGGCCGCGGCCACCCAGGTGAGAACGACCAGCACCAGATTCTTGAGGACCATGCCGGCGGGGTCGTGAATCTGCTGACGGGCGTAGGTCAGGCCCACCGTGTTCATTGCGGCCAGCGCGAGGGTGGAGAGGAGCGCGGCCCACCACGGCTGCCAGCCGGAGAGAAGCCAGGCGCCCAAGAGGCACTCCGCATAGCCCAGGGCGGGAAGAAACCAGCGGGCGCCGTCCGGGCCGAGTCCGGGCACCGCGGCCACGATGCCCGGCTGGCCCCGCGCGCCGCCCAGGATCTTGCACCACAGCCCCTCATAGATCCAGACGGCCGCGACGACTAGGCGGATGAGCAGGAGCGGGGGCATGCTCATACTCTAGGCGAAGACGGGTCCGCCCGCGCGGCGCCGCTTGCGCATCGCTCCGCAAATCTTGCCGCCTGCGGCGGGCGCGCACCAAAGCATGCAACGGTTCCGCCAAGATCCGAGGAGCGGCCCCGGGGCTGATGTGCGAGAATGCGGGAATCGAATCCCAATCCCCAAGTCCCATGCATGCTTCCTCGCTCCGTTCCGGCCGGCTTTCGCGGCTCGCCTGGCTGCCCCTCCTCCTGGCCACTGCGGCTCCGGGGCTGGCCCACCCCGGCTATCATCACCTCTTCAGCGCCTCGCGCGGCTTTGCCCATCCGTTCAGCGGCTGGGACCACATCCTCGCCCTGGTCGCCGTTGGCGTCTGGGCGGCGCAGCGCGGCACCTCCCGCGCGCTGCCGGCCCTTTTCCTCCTGGCGATGGCGGCGGGCGCTCTGGCCGGCCACGTCACCGGCGTTTGGCCCGGCCTCGACCAGGGGATCGCCGCCTCGGTCTTTGCGCTGGGGCTGCTCATTGCCACCCGGACCACGGTGACCAATCCCGTCGCCTATGCCCTGGTCGGGCTGTTTGCCGTCTTTCACGGTTGGGCCCACGGGGCCGAGATGCCCGCGACGGCGGCAGGTCTCTCCTACGGGGTCGGCTTCCTGGCCGCATCCACCTTGCTGATCGCCGGTGGCGTGGCGCTGGGGCGGGAGTTCGGCCGCCGCTCTGCGTGGCTGCCGATGCTCGGCGGAGCGACGCTGGCCATCGGCGGGCTCGCGCTCGCCTTCGGGGGCTAGCCCGGCACTTCCATCCCCGCCAGCCGGGCGGCCTGGCGGCGGGCGGAGGTCACGACCCACGGCAGCGCGCCGGCGACCGCCGCCGAGAGCTCCGTACACATGGGGCGGATCGTCTCGACCGCCACCGTGTAAAGATGCACTTCGGGCAGGATGCCGAGCAGCGCCGCGGCGACGAATAGGTCCTTGAGTCCGAAATCATGCGCGCCGAGTTCGGGCGGCAGGCGTCCGAAGCCGCCATGGCGCCGGTAGTGATACTGCACCGTCCCGGCCGGCGTCCCGTCGCGGGTGGCGTCGATCAGCACAATCGCGGTCAAGCCGCCGAATTCGGCCAGCAGGTTGACGCCGCCAGTGCCGCCATCCAGCAGGCGAATTCCGGCCGGAAGCGGTTCCCGCTCGAGGCGCCGCAGGGCGTGCACCCCCACCCCTTCGTCGCCCATCAGCACGTTGCCAATGCCGAGCAGGAGCACCCGTCCTTCGGCCGGCGCCGCCGCCAGCATCGTCCCCGCGCCGGCCTCGGGCGCATCGATGAGCTCTCTCACGGCGCGGTGGGAGGCTGCTGGCCGCCGGTGGCCGCCCGGCTGCGCCGCCGCCGGCCGCCCCCGGACAGCCCCTGGGCCTGCGGACTCGCCGCGACGTCCCGGGGCACAAATTTCCAACCGCCGATCATTGATGAGATGGCGCCGCGGCCGTCGACATAGTCCTCATAGATGCAGAGGTAGACATGGATCAGGACGAAGAGGGCAAAAAGCCACAGGGCGGCATGATGCCACGCCCGCAGGGTGTATTCGCTGCCGAACCAGGGTATGATCCGGATGAAGAGGTGGGGAAACCAGGACTGGCTGGTCGCGGCGTAAAGCGCGAAACCCGAGACGATGGAGAAGAGCGCGAGCAGAAATGTGCCGGCATAGGTGAAGTACGCGACGACGTTGTGGCCCATCGGCTCGAGGGATTCGTTGCTCACCTGCAGCAGTTCCACCTTGGCGACCTGGACGGCGTCGCGCGCCTGCTGGCGGGTGAGCGGCAGGAAGTTCCGCCACCGGGCGTATTTGTTGCCGGCGAAGGCCCAGTAGAGCCGGAGCATCATGACCGCGACAAAGAGGTAGGCGGCCAGGAAGTGGACGAAACGGACGGTGCCGAACCAATAGCCCGAGGACGCGTCCCCGCTGGTCAGGAAAGCGGGCGGGCTGCCGATCAGGTAACCGGTTGCTCCCAGCGTCAGGAGGCAGGCTACGTTGGCCCAGTGGAACAGCCGCACCGGGGCCTCCCACACGTAGACCCGGATGAAGGCCCGCGGCGCGGCCGCCGGGGCCGCCGGCCTAGCGCACTCCGATTTCATGGCGTCCGATTTCATTGCCATCCTCATAGAGGTGGACCGCGCAGGCCAGGCAGGGATCGAAGGAATGGATCGTGCGGATGATCTCCAGCGGCTGCTTGGCGTCGTGCACCGGCGTCCCGATCAGCGCGGCCTCGTAGGAGGAGCGCTGCCCCTTGGCGTCGCGGGGCGACGCATTCCAGGTTGACGGAACCACCAGCTGATAGTTTTCGATCTTGCCGTCCTTGATCACGATCCAGTGCGCGAGGGCTCCCCGCGGCGCCTCGGCCGTGCCCACGCCCCGGGCCTCGGAGGGCCACGTCGCCGGATCCCACTTCTCCTTGGTGAAGGTGCGGGTGTCGCCCGCCTTGATCAATTGGACCAGCTGATCGTAAAAATCGATGTTCCATTGGGCCATCAGCCGGGCCTCGATGCCGCGGGCCGCCGTCCGGCCGAGGGTGGAGAAGAGCACGGCCGGCGGCGCCTGGAGCACCCCCAGGGCCTCGCTGACGGCGTCCTTGATCTGGGCATTGCCGCCGGCATAGCCCACCAGCATGCGGGCCAGCGGGCCGACCTCCATGGCGTGGCCCTTCCAGCGGGGCGTCTTCAGCCAGCTGTACTTTTGGGTGACGTCGAGATGCGAGTAGGGCGTCGGCGGACCGCTGTATTTCAGGCGGGTTTCGCCCTCCCAGGGATGGAGGCCGCGGCCCGGGGCTCCGGAGTATTCATACCAGGAGTGGTCGATGAACTCCTCAATCCCCTCGCGCGTGTCCCGCGGATCCACCGGATGGATCTCGTTGAGATTGCGCCCCAAAATCGCCCCGCGCTGGAATTTATAGCCGGAAGGATCCGCAAATCCGTTGGTCGGGAGGTCGCCGTAGCAGAGGTAGTTCTCGAGGCCGCCGCCGATGCCCGCCCATTCCAGGTAGTAGGGAGCGATCGCCAGCAGGTCGGGATAGTAGACCTGCTCGACAAAATCCTTGGCTTCCTTGAGCAGCTTGGCGACCTGGCCAAGCTGCGTGGCGTTGATGCCGCCCGCCTCCTCCAGGTTGAAGGAACACGGCATGCCGCCGACGAGGTAGTTCGGGTGCGGGTTCTTGCCGCCGAAGATGGCGTGGACCTTCACGATTTCCTTCTGCCACTCGAGCGCCTCGAGGTAGTGGGCGACGGCGATCAGATTGAGCTCGCTCGGCAGCTTGAAGGCGGGATGCCCCCAGTAGGCGTTGGCGAAGATCCCGAGCTGCCCGCTCTGGACGAAGGTCGTGAGCCGCTTCTGGAGGTCGGAGAAATACCCGGGGGAATTCTTGGGCCAGCGGGAGGTGCGCTGGGCGAGCTGGGAGGCGGCGACGGGGTCGGCCTTCAGCGCGCTGACCACGTCCACCCAGTCAAGCGCGTGCAGGTGATAGAAGTGCACCACATGGTCCTGCACGTTCTGGGTGCAGTGCATGATGTTCCGGATCAGCTCGGCCGCCGGAGGCACCTGGATGCCGAGGGCGTCCTCGACCGCCCGGACCGAGGCCAGCGCGTGCACCGTCGTGCAGACGCCGCAGACGCGCTCGCAGAAGGCCCAGGCGTCCCGGGGGTCCCGGCCCTTGAGGATGATCTCGAGGCCGCGGACCATGGTGCCCGCGCTCCAGGCGTCCACGATATGGCCATCCTTGACCTCGGCCTCGATGCGGAGGTGGCCTTCAATGCGGGTGACGGGATCGACGACAATGCGTTCGCTCATGGGAGGGTCCGGTTAGATTTCGGGATTGGCGGGGCCGTCCGGCGGGGTCGGTCGGCTGGCCTCGGCGGCCTCGGCATTTTCGCCCGGCTGCTCGCCAATCGTATCCCGCTTGCGGACGCGGGTCACGGCGGCGTGGGCGGCCAGCGCCACGGCGGTCGCGCCCAGCGCGGTGACGCCCAGGCGGTCGGCCGTGGACTCGATGCCGAAGCCGGGCACATTGGTCAGCCTCCGATAGAACGGCCCGTTGTCCCAGAATCCCGCCTCCGAGCAGCCGAGGCACGGGTGCCCGGACTGGATGGGGAAACTGGTGCCGTTGTTCCACTTGAGGGAACCGCAGGCGTTGTAGGTGGTGGGGCCGCGGCAGCCCATCTTGTAGAGGCAGTACCCCTTCTTCGCGTTGGCGTCGTCGAAGGTCTCGACGAAAAGGCCCGCGTCGAAGTTCGGCCGGCGGTAGCAGGTGTCGTGGACCCGCGCGGAGTAGAAGACCTTGGGCCGCCCAAGCGCGTCGAGCTGCGGCAGCCGGTCGAAGGTCAGCAGATGGACCAGGACGCCGGCCATCACCTCGGCGATCGGCGGGCACCCCTGCACATGGATGATCGGCTTGTCCTTGATGATCGCCTTGACCGGCATGGCCTGGGTGGGATTCGGGTTGGCGCTCTGGACACAGCCGGCGCACGCGCAATTGCCCCAGGCGATGATCGCCTTGGCGCCGGCGGCGACCTCGCGGACGGAGTCGATGGCGGATTTTCCGCCGACCACGCAGTACGCCCCGTCCGCCCCGATGGGGATCGAGCCCTCCACCAGCATGACGTATTCGCCGCGGTAGCGCTTGATCGTGTCCTGCAGCACCTCCTCGGCCTGCTGGCCGGCGGCGGCCTGGAGGGTCTCGGTGTAGTCGAGCGAAAGCTTGTCGAGCAGGATGTCCGCGACGATCGGATGCGAGGAGCGGAGGAACGACTCGCTGCAGCAGGTGCATTCCTGGAAGTGCATCCAGACCACGGGCAGCCGCCGCCGGGTCTCGATGGCCCGCGCGATCTGCGCGATCCCGCTTTCCTGCAGTCCGAGGTACGCGCTCATCCAGGCGCAGAATTTGAGAAAGTCCCGGCGGTTCACGCCGCGGGACTGCATCTGCTCGTAGATCGTGGGAACAACCGGGGATTCAAGGAGCGCGGGCATGGGGAATCTTGGTTTGGGGAGCGGGGCTGAAGAGGCGTCGGCCTCTTTCTGGCGGCGACTATACTCCTCCCGGAGCGGGTCGGAAACGCATCCCTTGCCAATCGCTCGGCGGATCTTGGCGGGACGGCAGTATCGGCTGGACCGCGTCCCCCCACCGGCCGTCTCTAGCAGTGCACCCCCTATGCACGAGATCGGCATCATGTCCTCCACGCTGGCGGCCGTGGCCGCGGAAGTCCGCCGCCAGGGGGCGACTCGCGTCGAGCGGATCCTGCTGCGGGTGGGCGCCCTCTCCGGGGCCGAGCCCGCCGCGCTGCAGTTCGCCTTTGCGGCCGTTTCTCCCGGCACGGCGGCGGCCGGGGCGGTCCTGGAAATCGAGCTGCTGCCCGCGCGGGCCGTGTGCCCGGACTGCGCCGTCGAGTTCGAGGCGGGCCCGGGCTTCATCACCGCCTGCCCGCGCTGCCGCCGGTTCTGCGGCGAGCTGCGCCAGGGCCGTGAGCTGGAACTCACCCGCATCGAAATGACCTGACTCCCAACCTTTATGCTCGTGACCACTGACTACAAGGACGAGGCCGGGGACGGATTCACCGTCATCGCCTCCGGACCGGCCCCCTCGGGCCGCACGACGGTTGAGCTGCGGCTGCCGCTGCTGGACCTGAACGACCGGCAGGCCGCCCTGAACCGCGCCCATTTTCGCGCGCAAGGCATCACGGCCTTCAATCTCGTCTCCTCGCCCGGCTCCGGGAAGACCGCCCTCCTCGAGCGGACGCTCGACGAGTTTGCGCATGCGGTAAAATGCGCCGTGCTGGTCGGCGATCTCGAGACCGATTGCGATGCCCGGCGCCTGCGGCGCCCGCACGCGCCCGTCGCACAGATCACCACGGGGTCGTCCTGCCATCTCGACGCCGCCATGGTGGCCGGGGGGGCCAACGCGCTCGATCTCGAGGGCGTCCGGCTCCTCTTCGTCGAGAACGTCGGAAACCTGGTTTGCCCGGCGGCGTTTGACCTCGGCGAGGCGGTGCGGGTGGTCCTGCTCTCCGCCGCCGAGGGCGAGGACAAGCCGCTCAAGTACCCGCCGATCTTCAAGTCGGCGCAGGTCGTGGTCGTCACCAAGCTGGATCTGGTCGAGCCGCTGGGGTTCGACCTGGCGACCGCGCTCGACAACATCCGCCGGATCGCGCCCCAGGCGAAGATCCTGACGGTTTCATCCCGGAGCGGCGCCGGGTTGTCCGATTGGTATGCGTTCCTGCGAACCACGCTGGAGGCGGGCGCCTAGGCCGGAGGACGCCGCATGCTCGACACGATCCATCCCCCCGCGCGCGCCCCCGTGGCGGCTGCGACCGACCTCCTCCTCCGGGTGCGCGGCATGGTGCAGGGCGTGGGTTTCCGGCCCTTCGTGCGGCGGAGTGCGGCGGCGCTTGGGCTGCGCGGCTGGATCCGGAACGATAGCGACGGCGTGCTGATCCGGATGGTCGGGCCCAGGGCGGCCGTCGCGGAACTCGTGCGCCAGCTGCGCGCGGAGGCCCCGGCGGCGGCCCACGTGGAGGAGATGGAGGCCTGTGCGCCCTTCGCCCTCGAGCCGGCTCCGGGCGAGATGTTTTCCATCCTGGCGAGCGAGGAAGGCGACCGGCCCGTGGCCACCGATGTGCCGCCGGATCTCGCCCTCTGCCCGGCATGCCGCGGCGAGATGGCGGATCCGGGCGACCGCCGGCACCGGTATCCCTTCATCAATTGCACGCAGTGCGGCCCCCGCTACTCAATTCTCCTGCGCCTCCCCTACGACCGGCCGCACACGAGCATGCGGGAGTTTCCGATGTGCGCGGCCTGCGCGGCGGAGTACGCGGATCCGGCCGACCGCC
Organism: uncultured Opitutaceae bacterium; assembly: GCA_903916755.1. Taxonomy (GTDB): domain Bacteria; phylum Verrucomicrobiota; class Verrucomicrobiia; order Opitutales; family Opitutaceae; genus Palsa-1447. The sequence goes on from CAIWXW010000147.1 coordinate 22,305, forward strand.
GCTACCATGCGCAGCCCATCGCCTGCCCGCAGTGCGGGCCCGCGATCTTCCTCACTTTGGTGACCGGGGCCGAGGTGCCGGGCGAGGCGGGACTGGCCGAAGCGGTCCGCCTCCTGCGTTGCGGCGGGATCCTGGCGGTGAAGGGCATTGGCGGCTACCACCTGATGGCCGATGCCACCCGGGAGGACGCCGTGGCGGAGCTGCGCCGCCGGAAGGGCCGCGACGCCAAGCCGCTGGCCGTCATGTTTCCCAACCTGGCGGCGGCGGGGAAGGCGGTTGAGCTCACCCCCGAGGCCGAGGCCCTCCTGCTCTCCCAGGCCGCGCCGATCGTGCTGCTGCCGCGCCGCGCCGAGGCGGGGCTCGCGGCCGCAATCGCGCCGGGCAATCCCTGGATCGGAACGCTCCTGCCCTATGCCCCCCTGCAGGTCCTCCTGCTCGAGGCCTTTGGCGGCGCGCTGGTGGCGACCAGCGCCAATCTTTCCGAGGAGCCCCTGTGCCATGACAACCATGACGCGCAGCGCCGGCTGGCGGGCATCGCCGACGCGTTTCTGGAGCACAATCGGCGGATCGTCCATCCGGTCGACGATTCGGTCGTGCGGCTGGCGCCGGGCGGCCCGATCCGGCTCCGACGGGCCCGCGGGTATGCGCCCTCGACCCTGCGGCTTCCGACCGAACTTGCGGGGACCTGGCTCTGCGCGGGCGCGCAGATGAAGGCCACCCTGGCCGTCGCCTCGGGCCACCGGGTCATCGTGAGCCCCCATGTGGGAGACCTGGGCAGCCTCGCTTCGCGAAGGGCCTACGCCCACACGGCGGAAACCCTGGCGGAATTGAACGGCGCGCACTTCACCGCGGTCGCCTGCGACCTGCACCCCGATTACGCCTCCACCCGCTTCGCGACCGAACTCGGATTGCCGCGGGTTTCCGTGCAGCACCATCTGGCGCATGTCCTGGCTTGCCTGCTGGAGCACCGCGAGAGGCCCGAAGGGGTGCTAGGGGTCGCCTGGGACGGGACCGGCTACGGCGTCGACGGGACGATCTGGGGCGGCGAGTTCCTTCTCCTGGAAAAGGGCGAGGCGAGCCGCTTTGCGCGGCTGCGCCCCTTCCGGCTGCCGGGCGGCGAGGCGGCGATTCGCGACGCCCGGCGCACCGCGCTCGCGCTCGCCCGCACAATCTCGCATCCGGGCTATGAGGAATTGGGCGAACGCCTGGGCCTGGCCGCCACCGCCCATGCGCTCGGCCACATGCTCGAGCACGGACTGAATTCGCCGGTCACGACAAGCGCGGGACGGCTGTTTGACGCGGCGGCGGTCCTCCTCGGGTTGGGGACCGAAAACCACTACGAAGGCCAGCTGCCCCTGGCGCTGGAGGCCGCGGCGCTGCGCGCGACCGGCGCCGACGCCCTGCCCTGTCCGGTGCGCGCGGTCCCGGCCGGGGGCGGCGCGGTCTGCGAGCTGGATTGGGCGCCGCTCGTCGATGCGATCCTCTCCGCCCGCGCGGCCGGCCGGGACGCGGGGGAGCTCGCCGCCTCCTTCCATCGGGGGCTGGCGGACGGCATCGTCGCGGTGGCCCGGCGCGCGGGCGTCGGCACCGTGGCGCTGAGCGGCGGCTGTTTCCAGAATGCCCGCCTGCTGGGGGAGACCTCGCGGGCGCTGGCGACGGCCGGCTTTCGGGTGCTCTCGCACCGCGAGCTGCCCCCCAATGACGGCAATATCGCCGCCGGCCAGGCGCTGGCCGTCCTCACCGGCCTCAACTCGGTCCACCTGCCCTGATTCCCATGTGCCTCGCCGTCCCCGGCCAGATCCTCGACATCAAGGGTGATGATCCCCTGCTCCGCAGCGGGCGCGTCAGCTTCGGCGGCGCCATCCGCGAGGTGAACCTCGGCTGCGTGCCGGAGGCGCGCGTCGGCGACTACGTGCTGGTGCATGTCGGGCTGGCCCTGAGCGTGGTCGATCCGGCGGAGGCCGAAGCCACCTTCCGCTACCTGCGCGCCATGGGCGACCTCGACGGCCTCGACCCTTCCCCGCCCCCATGAAGTTCGTGAACGAATACCGCGACTCCTCGGTCGTCGCCACCCTGGTCGGGGCGATCGCCCGCGTGGCGACGCGGCCCTGGACGGTGATGGAAATCTGCGGCGGCCAGACGCATGCGATCGTGAAGTTCGGCCTCGACGAGATGCTGCCGCCGGGCCTGACCCTGGTCCACGGCCCGGGCTGCCCGGTGTGCGTCACGCCGGTGGAGCTGATCGACCAGGCCGTGGCGCTGGCCCAGCGGCCGGAAGTGATCCTCTGCTCGTTCGGCGACATGCTGCGCGTCCCGGGGACCACGATCGACCTGCTGACCGCCAAGGCGCGCGGCGGAGACGTCCGGATGGTCTATTCGCCGCTGGATGCGGTGGCGCTGGCCCGCAGCCATCCGCAGCGCGAGGTGGTCTTCTTCGCCGTCGGCTTCGAGACCACGGCCCCGGCCAACGCCCTGGCGGTCCTGCAGGCCGAGCGCGAGGGGCTGCGGAACTTCTCGGCTCTCGTTTCCCATGTCCTGGTGCCCCCGGCCATGCGGGCGATCCTCGCGGCGCCCGACAACCGCGTCCAGGGCTTCCTGGCGGCCGGGCATGTCTGCGCGGTGATGGGCACCGCGGAATACGGGCCCCTGGCGCGGGAATTCGGGGTTCCGATGGTCGTCACCGGCTTCGAGCCGGTCGACATCCTCGAGGGCCTGCTGCGCTGCGTCCGCCAGCTGGAGGCGGGCCGGGCCGAAATGGAAAACGCCTATGCCCGGGCCGTGCGCGAGACGGGGAACCCGTCGGCCCGCGCCCTGGTCTCCCGCGCCTTCACGGTCGTCGACCGCAACTGGCGGGGCTTGGGGCCGATTCCGGCGAGCGGCCTCGCGCTCCGGCCGGAGCTGGTCCGCTTCGCGGCCGAACGGAAATTCGGGCTCGCCCCGGCGCTCCTGGGGCCGGCCGGCGAATGCATCAGCGGGTCGATCATGCGGGGAATCAGGAAGCCCCATGACTGCCCGGCCTTCGGCACCCGCTGTACCCCGGATCGCCCCCTGGGCGCCCCGATGGTGTCCAGCGAGGGCGCCTGCGCCGCGTACTACCGGTACCGCCACCGGGCGTCGGCGGCCTGACCTCAGCAGATTCGGGGCAGTTGCTCGCCGCTCAGGCGATCGAGCACGCGGTCGACGCCGATTTCGCTGCGCAGCACCACGCCGTGTCCCGGCCCCGGCTGGACGGTGCCAATCCGAATGGGGCCGCCGCCGCGGGCGTGGCGGGCGAGGATCGCGACGGCCGCGTCCGCCTGGGCCGCCGGCAGGATGCAGACAAAGCGGCCTTCGTTGGCCACATAGCAGGGATCGAGGCCCAGGACCTCGCAGGCGCCGCGTACGGCCTCGTGCACGGGAATGGCGGCCTCCTCGACGCTGAAGGTCCGTCGGCTGGCCTGCGCGAGCTCGATCAGCGCCGTGGCCAGCCCGCCGCGCGTCAGGTCGCGCAGGCAGTGGATTTCGAGACCCGCGGCCAGGAGCGCCTGGACAGGTTCGGCCAGCGGCGCGCAATCGCTTTCAATCGGATTTTCGAATTCCAGGCCTTCGCGCAGGGCCAGGACGGCCATTCCATGGCGGCCGATGTCGCCGCTGACCACGATGGCATCGCCCGGGCGGATGGAGGCCGGCACGATGGAAAGCGTGTGCTCGAGGACACCGATCCCGGAGGTCGTAATGTAGACGCCGTCGCCCTTTCCGCGCTCGACGACCTTGGTGTCGCCCGTCACCAGGCTCACGCCGGCGGCGGCCGCGGCGGCGCCCATGGCAACGGCGATCTCGTTCAGGCGGGCCAGCGGGAAGCCCTCCTCGAGGACGAAGGCGGCGCTCAGCCAGCGTGGGCGGGCGCCGCACATCGCGAGGTCGTTCACGGTTCCGTTGACCGCAAGGGTGCCGATGTTGCCGCCAGGGAAAAAGAGGGGGCTGACGACATGCGCGTCGGTCGTGAAGGCCAGGCGGACGCCCGCGGTCTCGAGGACGGCCCCATCATGCTCGGCATCCGGCGCCGGGCTGGCGAAGGCGGGCTTGAAGATGCGATTGATCAGATCCTGGGTCAGCCGCCCGCCCCCGCCGTGGCCCACCGTGACCTCGCTGTGCTGCGAAAACGGCAGGGGGCAGGCGAGCCCGGGGGCGGCGGCGTCCATGGAAGGGCGGGGATCAGGCGGCGGCGGGGCCATTCCGGCTGCGCCAGCGGGCCCGGGGGATCGCCGCCAGGGCGATGACGGCCAGCTGGCAGCCCACAAAGAGGATCAGGCCGTGGAAGGCCGCGTTGGTGAAGCCATAGCTGTGCAGGCCGACTCCCAGCATGTTTGTGCCGAACCAGCTCCAGGCCGTCACGATGTTGCCAAAGACGGCCAGCGCCATCAGGCCACGCTGGCGGACGAGTCCGCCCCACCGGCAGTGCAGGATCACCGCGTTCCAGATCACGATCAGGAGGGCGCCATTCTCCTTTGGATCCCAGCCCCAGAACCGGCCCCAGGACTGGTCGGCCCAGATGCCGCCGAGCATGGTGCCGACAAAGCTGAACAAGGTGGCGAAGCAGACGATGCCGTAGACCATCCGGGCCAGGGCGTCGGCGGTGCGGGCATCGAGCGAGCGGGTGAAGACGCCGCGAACGATGTAGATGATCGCCAGGAATCCGGCGAGGAAGGTGGCCGCATACCCGGTGGTGACCGTCACGACGTGGGTCGAGAGCCAGAAGTTCGAGTCAAGCACCGCCCGCATCATCTCCATCGTGTCCCCGCTCAGGGACAGGTGGTGGGCGATGATCAGGGTGCTGAATCCGATCAGGCTGCCGGCCGCGCTCGCGACCCCGTTGCGGTTCATCCGCTCGAGGATCAGGCAGAGGCCCACCGAGCCCCAGCCGATGAAGAGCGCGGAGGAATACAGGTTGGTCACCGGCGGCCGGGCCTCCAGCCACATCCGCGCGGCGATGCCGGCCGTCGCGAGGAGGAAGGCGAGCGCCATCAGGCGGAAGGCGGCCCGGCCGAGCTCCTCCGGCCAAACGAGCCAGGATAGGGCGGCGAGCAGGAAGGCGGCGACGTAGAGATAGAGGCTCGTGATGAAGGGCTCCGCCCGGTCAAAGGCGGCCTCGAAGCGGGCGCGCCGGATCGCGTCGGGGAAGGGGTCGGCCAGCTGGGCCTCATAGGTGCCGAGCACGGCATTGAAGGCCGCGGGGCTGCGGTCGCGCCAGGCCTGCCCGAGCACAGCATAAGCCCGCACCGCCGGCGGAACCTCCGCCGGGCCGGTCACCGCGTGGAGGGCGTGGCCGACGTTCTGCCAGAGCGCCGGATCCGGGACGCCGGATAACGGGGGCACCGCCCGGAGGAGACTGTAGGTGTCCATCGAGGCAAAGGCGGTCTGCTCGGCGCGGAGGCGGTCGGCGTCGGCGATTTCCGCCGCAAAGTCGGCCCGGTCCGGCGGCTGCAGGCTGAACTTCAGGCGGTCGTAGTAGGCGACGTGCTCCCGCAGCTCGACCACCGCCCGCTGGAACGAGGTCCGCGCGGCGTTTTCGACCGGCTCGGCAAGCCGGGCCTGCCGGTCGAGTTCGTCGAGGCCGGCTTCGAGCTGGTGGAACGAAAAGCGGGTGCCCCCCTCCCCGTCCGCCGGGGAAAGGTTGAAAAGCAGCAGCACGTCAGGGCTGTCGATGCGGAAGATCCGCTCGGTGTCCGCCTTGCTCCCCTCGAAGAACAGGTCGAGCAGCCATTCCTCCGGGGTAAGGCGCGAGCCCTCCGGTGCGATGACGCGCTGCCGCCCCTGGAGCATCAGCAGGCTCGTTCGGGCGATGGTGGCCATCGGCTTGATCCGCCCGTCGGCGAGCACGGGCAGGCGGCCGAAGCGGGCGAGCGCAAATTCACCAGCATCAGGCCGCGGCGCCAGCGAGCCGGCGACGACGGTCAGGGCGAGCAGGAGGACGAAGAGGGGAAAATAGGTTTTCACAACGGAAGGGGGGCGGGCTGGCGGACAGCGGCGGCCGCGGCGGAGCGCCGCCGCAGGGATCCGAAGAGGCCGAGGCCGAATTGGACGAGCAGCCCCAGGGCGATCATCCCGCAGGACCAGTACGGAATCTGCCAGCTGGGATTGCGGACCGCCTGCAGGACGGAGGTGCGGTCATTGTTGGCGAAGCCCGCCTGGTAAAAGGCGTATCCGGCCGTGCGCAGCGGCTTATTCATCGAGATCTGCACCACCCGGTCGTCACCGCCGCTGTCTCCCCGCAGCTGGAGCGTGCTGGCGAAGTTCTTCGGGATGTCGGTTCCGGGGTAGATGTCGTGGGTGAACTTTTTAAGCGTCAGGGTGAACGGCAGGTAGTCCCGGCGGGCCCGGAGGGCCAGCTGCCAGGAACGGCCCTGGTAGGTGAACGTCTGGGGCTGCTCCAGGAGGGTCGATACGAGCCACGTGCCGAGCGGACCGTCCGGGCCGGCCAGCTCGATGTAGCTGCTCGGCCAGTTCGTCTCGTCGGGCTTATAGGTGACCGGGGCCGGATCGACCAGCAGGTCGGTGCCGTCGCCCGCGGTGGCCACAGCCGGCGGGGGGGTGGTGAGCTGGCTGCGCACCCGCAGCTTCGCGTTTTCGAAGAATGCCACCGGGCGGATGGAGAAAGGCAGGCGGGGATCCTGGAGGGTCTCGGTCGCCTGCAGGTGCGCCACGGGGATGGCGACGACCAGGTCGTTGCGGGGATCGGTGGTGTCGGTGACGGCGAGCTCATTCTCGCGGAAGCTCTCGACGTAGCGCTGGCTTTGGCCCACATCGAGCCGCACCTGGCCGTCCCTCTGCAGGAGGCCGGAGACGCCCTCGCCGATCAGCAGGAGGATCAGGCCGCAATGCGTCAGCCAGATCCCCGCCTTCTTCGCGGATAGCCGGAAACGGCACAGATGCGCCGTGATGAGGTTGACCAGCAGCGCGCCTCCGAGGAGATAGCCGCCGGGGAAGACCGGAAGCGAGATCGCCGTGCCCGGCAGCTTAACCCAGACGAGGAAGGCGTGAAAATACTTCTGCTGCACGCCCCAGACGCCGAGATGAACCTGGTCGAGGGTCGCGACGAAGATCATCACCAGCGAGAGGCAAAGCAGTCCGACGGTGAGCCGCAGGGAGGCGCAGGCGCCGAGGATCGCCCGGAGGGAGCCGCGCCCATGGGGGCGGTCGGCGGCGGGAACGGGCGGGCGGGAGGTGTTCATGGCGCCTGGACGGTCTGCAGGAAGGAGAGGAACGCCGGCCGGGCGCCTTCAACCACGGTGTCCGGGCCGGTCAGCTTGAAGAACCAGGTGGCGCCCTGCCACGAGACCAGGGCGGCGAGGATCCGCTGCCCGCCCGCGTCGGCGGTTCCGGCGCAGTCGACGAGGGTGAAGGTCAATCCATGGGCCGTCAGGGTCTCGGTGGCGCCGGGAACGGCTGAGGGTTCGAGTTCGGGCAGCCCGACCTGGCCGCGCCAGCGGTTCACATTGGCGGCCAGGCCGCCCACGTCGCCCGGGAAGGCGGTGACGGAAAGGTCGGCCGGAGTGGCCTCGGGGCCCACCCCGTAGCTGCCCTTGCGCATCGCGGATACGGGCTTGGCCCGCCAGGCTGCGGGAGCCTGCCACCGGAGGGAGGCGCTGTCACTTTGATCGGCGCCGGCGACCACAAAGGGGGTCGTGGCCGCGGCCGCGGGTGCGGGGACGCCGGCGTCGGGGTGCACCGAGCGCAGGAGCGCAAAAAAGGCATCCCGCTGAGCGGCCACCGCGGGTTGCGGGCCCATCATCTTGAAAAACCACACCCGTCCGGATACCTCCAGCCACGCTCCGAGAATGCGGGTGGCCGGGGCGCCGCCCGCGGAGCCGCCCAGGATGTCGGCGATGGAAAAACTGCCGGCGGGAGTGGCGAGCGCCTCGATTAGCGCCGGCAGCTGGGCGGCGGTCACCGGCTCAAGCTTCAGCTGGCCGCGCCAGCGGTTGATGTTCGCCAGCACGTCCCCGCCGGCGCCGCCGAACGTCACCACCGAGACATCGGCGCTGGTTCCATCAGGTCCGGGGGCGGCGAAGCTCGCGATCCGCAGGCCGGAAGCGGGCTGGGCCTGCCACCCGGCGGGCGCGGCCCACCGCAGATCCATCGTGGCGGGAGCCGAAGGAGCGGCGGCCGGCGCCGGGGCGGGCGCCGCGGCCGCAACGGCCGCGTCCTTGGGCACGCGATAGCTGGTGATGTCCTTGTCCGTGCAGCCGGCCAGACCGAAGGCCAGCCCGGCGGCCAGGCTATTTCTGCAGCGAGCGAACATGGGCGACCAGGTCGGTGATTTCGGCATCCGTGAACTTGTCCCCGAAGGCGCGCATTTTCTCCTTGCCCGAGGCGTCCTTCAGGCCGCCCTTGATCCGCTGCGTCGCCTCGGCGTCGGTGAAACCCTTCTGGTAGGCGGGACTCGTCATGTCCTTCACCTGCGCCATGCGGCCGGCCTTGGTGTGTCCGGCCCCGTCGGGGCCGTGGCAGGCGGCGCAGTTGGTCGTCCAGTTTTCGGTGGCATCCGCGCAATGGGCGGCCGTGGCCCCGCCCAAGAGGGCGAAGGCCAGGGACAGGAGGGTCGCGGTCGGTTTGATTGGGATCATGGTGGTTGGGGATGAGAGGAGTGCGGTGCGAGTCCCATGGTCGAATTCCGCCCCCGGATTGTCCAAGTCAATGGCTGCGCAGTTATTGTGATTGTCTCCGCGAGCCTTGCGGGCGGACGGCGCCTCGCCGGACAAAAACTGCGGCGCGTTGGGCAAGGGATGCCCCGACGGGAAGGCGCCCGTCGCGTATGCTGCGACCTTCCCCATGGAGCCCAATCGTAAGGCCACTCTCGTCCAGGCCATCCTGGCAGTCGCATTCATTGCACTGGCGATTGTCTTTATCCGCCAGCCGGCACGGCCCGGCATTCTGAAGCTGCCGCCCCTGGTCCCGCGGGATGCCCTGGCGATCATCCCGGGCGGGACGGTGCGGATTTCGGCCGGCCAGCTGATCCGCAGCGGCGGGGATGTGTCCGGACTGGCGTGCTACGCCTGCCATCATCCGGGGAGCCCGCCCGAAGTGAAGTTTGACGCCGAACACCGGATCATCCTGCCCCGCGAGCACTCCGATCTTATCATCAGCATGCGCAACTGCGCCGAATGCCATCCGGCGAACGACCCGGTGAAGCTCGAGTACGATGCCGACGGCACGGTGATCGCGCCGAAGGCGCATCGGGGGCTGCTTGCCATGGCCCACGGCCGCAATTTCCGCAACGAGAACTGCTACAACTGCCACGATCGCGACCAGCTCGATCAGTTGCACACGGCGGAGGGCACCAAGCTCAAGTTCACCCAGGCGACGCTCCTGTGCGCCGGCTGCCACGGCCCCACCTATCGCGACTGGGAGGCGGGCGTGCACGGGCGGACCGGCGGCTATTGGGACCGGAAGGCCGGCCCGATCGTGCGCGAGGAATGCACCTCCTGCCATGATCCGCACGCCCCCGGCCTTCACCGGCCTGATCCCGATGCCGGGCCCCCATCTGCTTCATCCCCTCCCCCCTGCCCGCCCTTCCGCCCCCGATGCTCCCTCCCATGCCCTCTGATCCCTCCGAACGCGGGATGTCCCGCCGCAGCTTCCTGCGCACGTCCACCCTTCTCGCGGGGGGCGTGGCGGCGGTGGCCGCGGGCCTCGCGCCCCTGCGCAAGCTCGGCGAGCACGGCTCGGTCGACGAGTTCCTGCAAAAGTACTACAAGGAGCTCACCCCGGAGGAAATGAAGCAGGTCCTGACCCGGATCGAGGACGAGGTGCAGCGGGAATACGGCATCCGGCCCCATGTGCGCGACTACAAGCCCATGAACGGCGTGGAGTTCGTCTACGCCCTGAACCTGACCCGCTGCGTCGGCTGCCGCAAGTGCGTCCACGCCTGCGTCGCGGAGAACAACCAATCGCGCAACCCGGAGATCCAGTACATCCGCGTCCTCAAGATGCCGAACGACGGCACCTTCGACATGGATAAAGGAGACCACAACTACGCGCCCAAGTCCGTGCCGGAGCCGGGGTTCTTCTTCATGCCGGTCCAGTGCCACCAATGCCGCAACCCCCCTTGCGTGAAGGTCTGCCCGGTGAAGGCGACCTGGCAGGAACCCGACGGGATCACGGTGATCGACTACAACTGGTGCATCGGCTGCCGCTACTGCGAGGCCGCCTGCCCGTACTTTGCCCGGCGGTTCAACTTCACGGCCCCTTCCATTCCCCCGGAGCAGCTCAACCCGAACATGTCCTACCTGGGCAACCGGCCGCGCTACAAGGGCGTGATGGAAAAATGCCATTTCTGCACCCAGCGCACCCGGGTGGGGCGCTACCCCGCCTGCGTGGAGGTCTGTCCGACCGGCTCGCGCAAGTTTGGCAACATTCTGGACCCCAACAGCGAGGTTTCCTCCATCCTGAAGAATAAGCGCGTGCTCATCCTGAAGGAGGAGCTCGGGACCCTTCCGCGCTTCTTCTACTACTTCGACATCTGACCCCCATGGCCAACTACCTGCGATTCCTGCGCCGCTGCCTGCGCGTCTCCCTCGAGGGGGACTGGCGCTATTATGCCTGGACCGGCACCCTGGCCCTCCTCTGCGTGGTCGGGCTCAACGCCTATGCCAAGCAATTCGTGGCCGGCCTCGAGACGACGGGGATGAGCGACCAGGTCTCGTGGGGCGTCTACATCGCCAACTTCACCTTCCTGGTGGGCATGGCGGCCGCGGCGGTCATGCTCGTGATCCCCGTCTACATCTACAAGAACGAGGACCTGCACGATCTGGTGATCTTCGGCGAGCTCTTTGCGATCGCCGCCATCCTGATGTGCCTGGCGTTCGTCACGGTGGACCTGGGCCGGCCGGACCGCTTCTGGCACCTGATCCCGGGGATCGGCGTCTTTCATTTCCCCGGGTCGATGCTCAGCTGGGACGTCCTGGTCCTCAACGGCTACCTCGCGCTCAATCTCTATATCTGCGGCTATCTGATCTACTGCCGCTACCAGAATCGGAAGCCGCGGAAGTGGCTCTACCTGCCCTTCGTCTTCACCGCGATCGTCTGGGCGATCTCCATCCATACCGTGACGGCGTTCCTCTACGTCGGACTGGGCGGAAGGCCCTTCTGGAACTCGTCGATCGTGGGACCCCGGTTCCTGGCCTCTGCGTTCACCGCCGGCCCCGCCTTCATCATCCTGTCGCTCCAGGTCATCCGGTGGGCGGTGACATCGGCCCGGGCCGGGACGCCGGCCAGCGGGGCAGCCGGGCCGGTGGCGCGCGGCCAGCGCCGCGGCGCCACCCTCGACGACCTGGACCGGCTCGCCCGCCAGCTACCCGAGCTGGCCGCCGTTGCCACGGAGGAGCGGCGGGTCTGCCTCCTCGGCGCCACGGTCTGGAGCGTCTCCGCGGGTGACATCCTCCTCCAGCAGGGGGCGCTCGACGACGACGCCTACTTTGTGCTCCGAGGCCATGTCGTGGTCCGCCGGGAGGAGAAGGGAGGCTCGCGCCTCCCTCGCAGCGTCGGTCCCGGCGAGCAGTTCGGCGAGGTTTCTGCCCTGGCGGGAACGCCCCGCGCGGCCACCGCCTGCGCCGGGGAGGAGACGGAGGTGCTCTGCCTTCCGGCCGATTCGCTCCGTCTCCAGA
>CAIWXW010000148.1 GCA_903916755.1 uncultured Opitutaceae bacterium
GAGCGATCGCCGGCGGACTGGGTCGCGCGCCCCTCTTGCTGCTGCCCACGGCGGTCGTGCGCTGGCTGCCCTGGTCGATGGCTCTCTTCTTCGTCGCACTCGCCTTCCGGTGGGACCGCTTCCTGCCGAGGATCGCGGGCCTCTCCCGGCTGACGCTCCGCCTCGGCGGCTGGCTCCGGGGCGGATCGCGGCTGAAGGCGGCGGCCCTGCTCGGGCTCTTTACCCCGCTGCTGCCGTGCGGACCCCTGTATTTCCTGGTCTCGCTTGCGCTGCTATCGGGCTCGGCGCTGCGCGGCGTCGAGTTCATGCTGGCATTCGGTTGCGGCACGCTACCGCTCCTATGGCTGATCCAGTCCCAGGGTTACCGCCTGGGGGCCTTCCTGGCCCCGCGCTGGTCCGGCCGGCTGCGGACGGGGCTGGCCCTCGCGGCCGCCATGATTGTCGGCTGGCGCCTGCGGGGAACGCTTGGCCTCGGCGGCCCGGCGGGCTCCGAATCGTACGTCTGCTTCTAAGCCGTGACGACCACTCTGCCCCCGCCGCCGCCCCGGGCCGCCCCGGCCCCGGTGGCGGCCGCCTGCCGCCATTGCGGCACACCCCTGTCCACGCCCGCCCTGCGGGCCACCGGATTCTGCTGCTCCGGCTGCGCGTACGTCCACCGGCTGGTTCAGGAGCATGACCTGGCCGGCTACTATCGGATGAAGGATCCGATCACCGCTCCGGCCGATCCCGCCCTTTTCCAGGCGCGGGACTACTCCTGGCTTGAGCAGGCGCAGCGCGCGGCCGAGGCGCAGGCGGGCGGCCGGGTGCCGGAATTGACGCTGGCCCTCCAGGGCGTGTCCTGCGCGGCGTGCGTGTGGCTGATCGAGCGCCTTTTCCAGCAGGAGGAAGGCGCGCGGGAGGCCATGGCGAACCCGCAGGCCGGGTCGCTTCGCCTGCGCTGGACCCCCGGCTCGTTCTCCGCGTCGAAATTCGCGCGGAAGCTCCAGTCCTTCGGCTATCTCACCGGGCCGTGGAACGCCGCCGCGGCCGAGCCCGAAAGCCGGGAACTGGTCCAGCGGATCGGCCTCTGCGCGGCCTTCGCCATGAACGTGATGCTCTTCACGCTGCCGACCTATTATGGCATGGAGCGCGCGATGCCGTACGCCGGCCTCTTTCGACTGCTCTCGCTGGGATTCGCGACCCTCAGCGTGCTCGTCGGCGGCAGCTACTTCCTTCGCCGGGCCGCGCTCGCGCTGAAGCTGGGAACCCTTCACATCGATCTTCCGATCGCCCTCGGCATCACGGGAGCCTACCTCGGCTCATTGTACGGGTGGCTGAGCGGCCGCGACCGCTTCCTGTATTTCGACTTCGTTGCCACCTTCATTGTCCTGATGCTGGCCGGGCGCTGGGCCCAGGTGGCGGCGGTCGAGCGCAACCGGCGGCGCCTGCTCAGCCAGCAGCCCAAGCCGCGCTCCGTGCGGTTGGACGGCGACCCCGTGAGGGAGATAGCGCCCGAGGCGATTCGATCCGGCCAGTCATTCCATCTCGCGGCGGGACAGACGGTTCCCGTCGACGCCCGCCTGCAATCCGCCGGGGCCGCGTTCTCGCTGGCCTCGATCAATGGGGAAGGGGAGCCGAAGCTCTGGCAGCAGGGACGGCGTGTGCCCTCGGGGGCGGTCAACATCGGTCGGAGCGACGTGCAGCTCGAGGCGCTGCAGGACTGGGGCGCCTCGCTCCTGGCCCGGCTGCTGGAACCCGGCGAACGGCCCGGCTGGCGGCAAGCGTCCCTCGAGAAGATCGTCCGAGGGTACCTCTTCGGCATCCTCGGGACGGCCCTCGCGGCGGGACTTTTCTGGTGGCTGCGGACCGGGGACCCGGCGCGCACCTGGTCGGTCGTGACCGCGGTTCTGGTGGTGTCCTGCCCCTGCGCGATTGGCCTGGCCTTCCCGCTGGCCGACGAGATGGCGACCACCGCCCTGCGTCGGCGCGGCGTGTTCGTCCGCGAGAACGACCTCTGGGACCGTCTGGCCGAAGTCGAGGCGATTGTTTTCGACAAGACCGGAACCCTCACGCTTGAGATGCCCGTCCTCCTCAATCCCGAGGATCTCCGGAACCTCGGCTCCCCGGAGCGCGGCGCGCTGCAGGCCCTGGTGCGCGACAGCGCCCATCCGGTCAGCCAATGCCTGCTGGAAAACCTGCTCCTCCAGGGCGGCGAGGTTCTCCCCCTCGGCACCCCCATCGAGACGGTGGGCGCAGGGGTCGAGCTCGGCCCCTGGTCGCTCGGCCGGGCCGGCTGGCGCACGCCCGCGCCGGGGCCGGACGAACCGATGACCACCGATTTCGGACACGGCGGCCGCCCCCTGGCGCGCTTCCACCTGACGGACGCCGTGCGGCCTGACGTGCCGGAGGAAATCCGGAAGCTGGCCGCCGCCGGCTACGCCCTCTTCATTCTGAGCGGCGACCGCCAGGACCGGGTCGCCGACCTCGCTGCTGCGCTCGGCCTGCCGCCCAGCCAGGGGTTGGGGCAGCTTCGGCCCGACGACAAGGCCCGCTGGCTCGATGACCGCTACCCGGGCCGCGCCCTCATGCTGGGCGATGGAACCAATGACAGCCTCGCCTTCGACCGCGCGCTCTGCCGGGGCACTCCCGCGATCCACCGGGGCATCCTGGCCCAGAAGTCCGATTTCTACTATCTGGGCGGAGGGATCGCCGGCATTCGGGAGCTATTTGCGGTTAACCGCATTCGCCGCCGCACCCACCGCATGATCCTGGTCTTCTCGGTCGGCTACAACACGCTGGCGGTGGGCCTGGCGGTCGCGGGGTTCATGAACCCGCTCTTCGCGGCGATTCTCATGCCGGCCAATTCGCTCCTTACGCTCCTGCTGGTCGGAGGTGGAATGAAGGGCGCCTTCAGGCCCGCGGGCTGAACCCCTGGCGGACAGCCCCGTCAGCGCGACGCTCGGCGCATCGATGCCCCCTAGATTTTTGACGCCGCCGCCTTCTCTGGGAACGAGAGCCAGCCGGCGATCTGCGGCGGCAGGCGGAAACCGGCAACGGGTGCATCGGCTGGAAATCCCACCACGATGGGCATCACCGCCTCATAGTTTTGGGGAATCCCGAACTCATCCTTCACTGCGGGCAGGTTCAGCCAGGGCCGGACGAAGCCCACGGGGCAGGTCCCCAGGCCGAAGCCATGCGCGGCCAGCATGAGGTTCTCCGCCGCCAGGCAGCAGTCCTCGGCCGGAGCATACCGGGCCGGCTTGGCCAGGACCGTGATCAGGACACCCGCGCCATGAAAGACGTTGTAACCCGGCTGCCGCAGCTCGTCCGAGCGTTCGTGCAGTTCCAGGGCCTGCGGAAGAACCGTAAAAAGATGCTCCTTGGCCCGTTCCGAAAAGGCGGCCAGACGCGACCGGCCCCGAACCACGAGGAATGCCCACGGCTGCTGATTGACCGCGCTTGGCGCCCATACGGCCGCATCGATCAGATCGGCCACCAGCGCGTCAGGGACATCCTGCGGCGTATATCGGCGCACTGCGCGGCGGTCGCGAATGGCATCCATCAACTCCATGGGGCAGCATAGCCGCCTTCGGCTGGTACTGCTCCGCGCCCCTTGGCCGATCCGCCGCGCCAATTGCGATTTCTGGGTCCCTTCGGGACCGCCGAACCGCTCGACCGCCCCTCAGGTGTGCCAGGTCTGCAGCAGCCGCTGGTAATGCCCCCGCTCGAACGCAGATGCATCCGGACAGCGATCCAGATTCATCGCCCCCTGGAATTCGGCCAGGCTGCCATAGTTGTGCTCGCGCATCCACTTCCGCACCCCGTCGAGAATCGTCGGCAGGACGCGGGGCCCATGCTTGAGCACCGCCGAAACCATCTGCACGGCGTCCGCGCCGGCCAGCACCGCCTTGACGATGTCGCTGGCGCCGTGGACGCCCCCCGTGATCGCGAGGGAGCAGCCCAGCCGCGAAGCGAGGATGGAAGTCCAGCGCGCCCGCAAAAACAGCTCGGACGACCCCGACAGACGGAGATGGGGATCGTCCGCCAGGTCGTCGATATTCATCTCCGGCTGGTAGAACCGGTTGAAGATCACGATTCCGTTCGCCCCGTTGCGTTCCAGCCCGCGCGCAAAGTTGACCAGCGCGGTGTGAAAGAAGGAGAGCTTCACCGCCAGGGGAATTCGGATGAGCGCCTTGACCAAGAGGACGGCCTCGAGCATCCGCCCTTCGATGTCGGCCGCCGATAGATTGGGATCCGTGGAAACATGGTAGAGGTTCAGCTCCAGGGCGTCCGCGCCGGCCGACTCCATGCGGCGGGCGTAGTCGAGCCATTGCCCGGGCCGCAATCCGTTCAATGATGCGATCAGGGGGATGTTCAACGCCGCCTTCAGGTCAGCGATCTGCCGCAGGTAGGCTTTCGGCGAGAGCTGATATTCGGAAAGCGCCGGAAAGTAGGCGCTGTCAACGGCGCTCGCCTCGCTCACCGCTCTCGCGTTCGTGGCCTCGGCGGCGTCGTCCAGCTTGATCTGTTCGTCGAACAGCGAGCGCATGACAATGGCGCCGGCCCCGTAGTCCTGCAGTTCCCGGGCGCTACCCGCGTGGTCGGCCAGGGGCGACGCGCCGATGATGACGGGCGAGGAGAGCCGCAGGCCGACAAATGAGGTGGACAGGTCCATGGCGACATCGGGGCCGCAATTTTCATTCAGACCCGGGCCAATGCGCCGGCCGCCCGCTTCTGATCAGACCGCGGAACGCTGCTGCCGACCGGCACGATGAGCAGGGGACAGGGCGCCTTGCGCAGGAGCAGCCGCGCCGTGCTCCCGATCAGCAGGTCGTAGATGGCGCCGTGGCCGTGGGAACCGACCACGA
>CAIWXW010000149.1 GCA_903916755.1 uncultured Opitutaceae bacterium
ACATAGGTGACCGACTCGGTGTCCAGGGGATGCAGGATCCAGAGGAGCGCGATCGCCCAGGCCAGGACGGCCGATGCCGCCGGCAGCGTGCGGCGAAGGATGCCGAAGAGCGTCAGCCCGGCCAGGATATGCACGAGCAGGTTGAAGGCGTGGTAGCCTCCCACCGCCAGTCCGCCGAGGGCGTAGTTCAGCGCGAGGGAAAGATTGACCACCGGACGGCCGCTGACCGGCAGGGCGCCGGGCGGCGGCGACAGCGCGCTCCAGAAATGCCGGATCGTCACATTGTCCCGGATGGCACTGATGTCGTCGAAGACGAACGGGCCGTGCAGGCTGTTCGCGTAGGCCAGCGCCGCGGCCAGGACCAGCGCGGCTCCGCCGAAAAGGGGTCCGCGACGGGAGGGGAGCAGCGCCGACATGGTCACTTTCCAGCAACACATCCTTCCTGGGCCGCACGACAACGCTTTTCCGGGCGGACCCGCCCCGGTTCCGCCGCCGCTAGGCTTGGACCGCCACCAGCCCGCTGCGGCCGTCGATCGGCGCCATCACCTGGTCGCAGACCGGAATCGCGTCCCGATCGGCGAGCAGGGCCCGGGCCACGTCGTCGAGCCGCACGAACTCCACGCCGGCCGTCTTCCCGGCGGACAGCAGCGCGCGAAACAGCGGCCGCCGCCCCATGCCCTCGATCTCGGCGTGGAGCGTGAACACATTGAGCTGGTCCGGGCGCAGCAGCGAAAGCAGGTGCGGAACGATCCGCTCGTTCGGGAATTCCGGCCGGCCCAGCAGCTCGTCGAGCGTGGGCAGCGTGCTCGGAATCTCCAGCGTGCGAAAGACCCGGCCGCCCAGCCGCGGAAAATGCGGGAAGGCGCCGCGCGTGTCGCTCGCGTAGAGCAGGCCGGCCTGGTCGTAGATCTCGCGGCTCTGGGGCGTGCTCTGCCAGCCGGGGGCGCCCGCCGTGCGCGCCTCCGCGCCGAAGATGCGGACGAACTCCTTCCGGGCCGCCCCAAATTCCTCCCGGATCTCGAGCAGCGACATCCGGCCCAGATGATCCTGCCAGCGGTAGTGGTTGAAGCAGTGGATCCCGACCTCGAAGCCGGCATCCCGCACCGCCTGCATGACCGCGGCGTTGCGCCGGCCGATATGGGGCGCCGGCAGCAGGGTCCCGTTGAGCAGCGTCCGCACGCCGTAGAGCCCGACCACGCTGGTCCGGCTCACTTTCTGGAAGAATCCGGGCCGGAAGACCCGGGTGATGGCCCGGCCCGTCTGGTCCGGCCCGAGCGAAAAGAGAAACGAGGCCGGGACGCCGAACTCGCGGCAGTCGGCCGCGAGGTGCGGGACGCCCTCGCGCGTGCCGCGGTCGGTGTCGACGTCGATCTTGAGCGCGAGGCGGACGGGCATGGCGCGGGCCGGCCTACTCCAGGGAGTAGTCCTTGTGCGCGAGGTGGTAGTCGAGCGTCCGCTTGATCGCGGTCTTCAGGTCCACCTTGGGCCTCCAGCCCAGGTGCTTGCGCGCGTTGGCGATCGAAGGCACGCGCTTCTGGATGTCCTGGTAGTACTTGCCGAAATATTTGCCCGAGGAGACCTTCACCACCTTGGCCGACCGCGCATGCTCGGCGTATTCCGGGTACTCCTTGAAGGCGCTGATGATCAGCTGGGCCAATTTCGCCACGCTCACGTCATTGGCCGGGTTGCCGAGGTTGAAGATCCGGCGCGAGGCGCAGCCGTCCTTGTTCTCGATGATCCGCAGGAGCGCGTCGACGCCGTCGTCGATGAAGGTGAAGGATCGGCTCTGCTTGCCGCCATCGACCAGCTGGATCGGCTTCTTGAAGATGACGTTCGAGATGAACTGGGTGAAGAGGCGCGAGCTGCCCTCCTTGGGCTCGAGGACGTTGTCCAGCTTCGGCCCGATCCAGTTGAAGGGCCGGAAGAGCGTGTAGTCCACGTTGTCGCGGACGCCATAGGCGTAGATCACGCGGTCGAGGAGCTGCTTCGAGCAGGCGTAGATCCAGCGCTGCTTCTCGATCGGCCCGTAGACCATATTGGTCGTCTCCTCGTCGAGCTCCGCGTCCGGGCTCATGCCGTAGACCTCCGAGGTGGAGGGGAAGATGATCCGCTTCTTGTACTTCGCGGCCTGGCGGACCACCGCGAGGTTCGCCTCAAAATCGAGCTCGAAGACCCGGAGCGGGTCCTTCACGTACTGCGCCGGGTTGGCGATCGCGACCAGGGGCAGCACCGCATCGCACTTCTTCACGTGGTACTCGATCCATTCCCGGCTGATCGTGACGTCGCCCTCGACGAAGGTGAAGCGCTCGTGGCCGAGGCAGTTCCCCAGCTTGTGGTTGCCCACGTCGAGGCCGGAGACCTCCCAGTCCTTTGTCTGCAGGCTGGCGTGCGTCAGCGAGCTGCCGATGAAACCGTTGGCGCCGAGGATGAGGACTTTGAGAGGCATGAGGAAGATAAAGACTGAAAACCGGAACGGCTGAAAGACTGAAGTTGGCGGGGCTGTTCGCG
>CAIWXW010000150.1 GCA_903916755.1 uncultured Opitutaceae bacterium
CCGCGTCCCGCAGGATGCGGACTTTCTCCTCTGTGCTGTAGCGTTTACCTTTCATGGTCTGGGTCCTTTCTATTGGACCAGACCAACTCTTCAAGTGGCTCGAATCGGCGGGATCACGTCACAGCTGCTCCGTGGTGAACAGAACGCCGGGAGTCGGTCCCGGAAAGGGCGCGATGTCGGAAGTCGGAGCGGTGTCCACGCGTGCGCCTTCACCGACAGCTCCGGGGCGCTTTCGTTACGCCCCGTCGCGGGAATAATGGGCGCGGCCGGTGCCGGCGCGCGGCGCTCAGACCTGGCCCGGGTAGGACGAAACCGCCTCGCCCGGGGCCGCATCCGCCGTGGCGGCGGTCCGCCGATGGCTCCACCGCCAGGTGTTGGGCCGCGACCAGCGCCCGATCTTGAGGGTGAGGGTGATTTCCTCGCCGAGGGCGAAGTCCTCGCGGTCCGTCCGCAGCACGCGGAAGCCCCAGTGCACGGCGCGGCCGGGGTCGAGCGGGCTCGTGCTGAGGGCGAGGTCGTCGTCGACCCGCGCCCGGAAGTAGACGACGAAGCCGTCGAGGCGGCCCGGATTCGTGACGGTGCGGCGAAAGGTGATCTCGTGCGGCAGCTGCGCCTCCTGCACCGTGTGCAGGTCCACCGTCAGCAGCGGCTCGGGCTCGCCCAGGAAATGCTCGATGGCGCCAAGGTCCCCGCCACGGGCGTGGTAGTACTCGGGTTCCGACGGGCGCTCGCGCTCGAGGACGGAGTAGTCGAAGCCGTGGATGTTGAGCTCCCAGACGAAGGGTACGTGGCGGGCGTCGCGCAGCTTGGCGGGCTCGCAGTAGAGCTCGAAGCGGCTCGGCAGGATCAGCCCGCCGGGCCGGAGGACCCGGTCGCGCAGGTCGCTGATGTTGACCAGCATCTCCTCGTCGAAGAGCCAGTCGCCCATCTGCTCGTGGAGAATCACGTCCACCTTCTCCTCCACCGTGAAGTCCGTGCTGTGGATCGCGACGAATTCGACGTTCTCGATGCGGTTGTGCGCCGCCAGGGTGCGCGCGTGCCCGATGATCTCGGAGTGGTCGAGCGCGTAGACCTTCGCGGCGCCGCGCCGGGCGGCAAAGGCGGCCAGGATCCCGGTGCCGGTGCCGAGGTCGATGACGCGGTCGCCCGGCTGGATATGGCGGGTGACGGCCGCGTGGTAGAAATCCATCCGCGGCTTGTCCGCCAGCATCTTCTCGTGCTCGCCGAAGTGGCCGAAGTACCAGCCGTTGAATTCGCGGTATTCGTCCGCCGGCGGATAGAACCAGGCGGCGAGGGCCGGCCGCGCCTGCATCCAGGAGAGCGAGCGGTTGGCGCCGCGCTGGAGGGCGGAGAAGAGGCCGGCGGTGAGCCGCTGGAGACGAGGGAGGAGCATGGGTGATCCGGGCGCTGAAACCACCCGGGGACCAAACCTACGCGCCGGCGGGACGGAGCGCAACTGGAAGCTTCACGCCAGGCGGACGACCAGGGTCTGGCCGCCGCAGGCGACCTGGTCGCCCTCGGCCAGCTTCTTCCGCTTGCGGGTCTCGACCGCTCCGTTGACCCGCACCGTGCCGTCGGCGATCGCCTGCTTGGCCGCGCCGCCGCTTTCGCTCATCCCCCCGAATTTCATGAACTGGCAGAGTTCGATCGGGATTTCCCGGACGATAACGTCGCGCGGTCGGTCGGAGGGGGCGGCGGGCATGGGAACCACGCTGGAGGCCGCGGGCCCTTCTTGCGAACTTTCAAATCTTCCGCTCTAGTGGGCCTCATGAAAAGAAACGCTTCCGCCGTATGGCACGGCAACCTCAAGAACGGCAAGGGTGCCCTGACCACGGACAGCACGGTCCTCAAGGACACCGCCTACTCCTTCAGCACCCGGTTTGAAAACGGCATTGGCACCAATCCCGAGGAGTTGATCGCCGCGGCCCACGCCGGCTGCTTCACGATGGCCCTCTCCGCCGAGCTCGAGAAGGCCGGCTTCATCGCCGACACGCTGGCCACGACCGCGGCCCTTTCCCTCGACAACCTGCCGCAGTCCAGCTGGACCGTGACCGCCGTCCACCTGACCACCACGGCGAAGGTGCCGGGCATCACGGCCGAGAAGTTCGCCGCGATCGCCGCCGGCGCCAAGGCCGGCTGCCCCATTTCCCGGCTCCTGAAGGCCGATATCACCCTCGACGCCAAGCTCGTCTGATGGCCGCCCTCTACGACCGGCTCCGCGCCGACATCGTCACGGCGATGAAGGCCCGCGACAACGGCAAGACCGTCGCCCTGCGCACGATGGATGCCGCGATCCAGCGCGCCGCGATGGACCAGAACAAACCGATCGACGACGCGCTCGCGACGGCGACCCTGCGCAAGGCGGTCAAGAATCTGGCCGACGCCCGCGCGGAATTCGAGAAGGGCGGCCGCGCCGACCTGGTGGCCGCCAACGACGCCGAAATCGCGATCCTGGAAGCCTATCTCCCGCGGGGGCTCGATGCCGCGAGGCTCGAGGCCCTGGTGGTGGCGGCGATCCAGGCGACCGGCGCCGCCAGCCGCAAGGAGATGGGCAAGGTGATCGGGGCGCTCAAGCAATCGCCCGAGGCCCCGCTGATCGACTTCTCCCAGGTGAGCAAGCTCGTCCAGGCGAAGCTGCCCTGACGCGCCGGATCAGCGCCGGCCGCTGACCAGGTCGTTCAGGAGGACGGCGGCGGCCGCCGAGACGTTCAGCGACTCGATCTTCCCGCTGCCGGGGATGGTGACCAGCCGCGTGCAGGCCGCGGCGGTTTCCGCCGCCAGGCCGAGCTCCTCATTGCCGAGGACGAGGGCCCAGGGCGCCGTGCTCTGGCGCGAGGCCACGCCGCGGCGGGAGGAAAGGCCCCCCAGCGTGGCGGCCCCGACCACCTCGAAGCCGGCGGCGGCGAGGGCCCGCAGGAAGGGGGGGATGTAGACCACGGTCCAGACCTCGACGAACTCGAGGCCCCCCTCCGCCACCCGGTAGGCGGCCTCGCCGGGACGGGCGGCGCCCGCGTCGCCGGTGATGGCGAGGCGGGGCACCCCAAAAAAAGCCGCGGTCCGGGCGATGGCGCCGAGATTGTGGACGTTGCCGATCCCATCGAGGACGACGAGCGGCTCCTTCTTCTGCGCCCAGAGGGTCGCCTCGGCGGCGGTGGCCACGCGGTCGGCCGGCGGGGTGACGACGGCCACGATGCCGCCGTGGTGGACGCTCCCGGCGATCTTCTCGAGCTCGGCCGGCTCCACGCAGCGGTAGATCTTGCGCGCGGCGGCGAGGGCCTTGCACATCGGCGCGATCTTCCGCGCGGTCGGCGCGTCGAAATACAGCCGCACGATGGAGCCGGCGTCGCGGTCGAAGCGGGCCCGGACGGCGGTCAGCCCGCAAATGCGCAGTTCCTCGGTCTTCATGGGTGCGGCAAGGAGGCGGCGGGACGGGCCGCGGAAGGGAGGAAGGAGCGCATGAGCGACCATGCAAGCGCAGCCGTCCGGCGCGTACAAAGCAAAAGGGAGGGCGCGAAATCGCTCGAAAGATCAGCCCGGTCCGCAACCCTCCCGCGATGCTCACGATCTACACCTACTCGGCCTGCAGCACCTGCCGGGCCGCCCTGCTATGGCTCCGCGGCCGGGGCCTGGCGTTCACCGAGCGTCCCATTCGCGAGACGCCGCCCACGCCGGCGGAGCTTGCGCGGATGCTGGCGGCCTACGAGGGCGAGCTGCGCCGGCTCTGCAATACCTCCGGCCGCGACTACCGGGAGCTGAGGCTGGGCGAGAAGCTCGAATCCCTCGGGCCGGCGGGTGTCCTCGCCCTCCTGGCCGCGAACGGCAATCTGATAAAGCGCCCGTTCCTGCTGGGACCGCAGGTCGCGCTGGTCGGGTTTGACGCGGACCTCTGGTCCCGCCGCCTGGCGGCCTGACCGCGGTTGGCCCGGCGTGCGTCCGGCGTGCGGCGATTCTTGCGCTTGGCCTCGGCCCGACTTTGGGCGAGGGTGGGCGGGTATGGATGAAATTTCCCTCACCGGCCGGCAAAAGACCCGGCTGCGCGGCCTGGGCCAGCGGCTCGCGCCCTCGCTCAAGATTGGCAAGGCGGGCCTGACCCCCGCCTTTGTCGCCGAACTGCGGCGCCGCCTGCGCTCGGACGAGCTGGTGAAGCTGCGTTTCCAGGGCGTCGAGCGCGCGGAGCGCGACACGCTCTGCGTCGATCTCGCCCGCCAGGCGGAATGCCACGCCCTGGGCGCCCTGGGCCATACGGCGCTTTTCTACCGGGAGAATCCCGATCCCGCGCAGCGGCGGATCGACCGGGAGTGAAAATTCGGCCCGGGATGTGCTGTCTGAGGGATTTTTCGCGACCGGCCTAGGCCGGCCTGCGTCTTGCCTCCGATGCCACTTCTTTCCATCCGTAACCTGCAGAAGTCCTTCCTTTCGCCCGAGGGGGGGCGAAAGGTCATCGTCCACCTCCCGGCGTTTTCGCTCGAGGCCGGCCAGCAGCTGGCGCTGCGCGGCGAGAGCGGTTCCGGCAAGACGACGTTCCTGCATCTGATCGCCGGCATCCTCGCGGCCGACCAGGGCTCGATCCGGCTGGGCGAGCGCGACATGGTGGGCCTCAACGAGCCGGGGCGGGACCGGCTGCGCGCCCAATCGATCGGCTATGTCTTCCAGACCTTCAACCTCCTGCAGGGGTATACCTGCCTCGAAAACGTCCTCCTGGGGATGTCCTTCGGACCCGGCGCCGACCGGGCCCGGGCCACGGCCCTTCTCGAGCGCGTGGGGCTCGGCGCCCGGCTGCACCATTATCCGCGGCAGCTTTCCACCGGCCAGCAGCAGCGGGTCGCGGTCGCTCGCGCGATCGCCAACCGCCCGAAGCTGGTCCTGGCCGACGAGCCCACCGGCAATCTGGACCGGAGGAACGCGACCGAGGCCCTCGCCCTGATCCGGGAGGCCTGCCGCGAATCCGGCGCGGCCCTGCTGCTTGTGACCCACGACCCCGAGGTGCTCGGCGCCTTTGAGGAAGTCAGCGACTTCGCCACGCTCAACCGGGTGGGGGAGGCCGCGGCATGACGCTCGCCCTGATCATTTTTCGCAGCCTGCGCCAGCACCTGCTGTCGACCATCATCACGGCGCTCTCGATCGCGCTGGCGGGCGGCCTGCTCATGTCGGTCTGGACCATCAAGGAGCAGTCCCAGGCGACGTTCACCCGGGTGAACATCGGCTTCGACGCGGTCCTGGGTCCGCGCGGCTCGAAACTCGAGCTCGTGCTCAACTCGATCTTTCACCTGGAGGCCTCGGCCGGCAACATCTCCCAGGCGGACTACGATTTCGTGCGGCATCACCCCGCCGTGAAGCTCGCGATCCCGATCGCGGTCGGTGACAACCTGCGCGGCTTCCGGATTGTGGGCACCGTCCCGGAGCTCTTTAGCGCGGTGGAGTATGCACCGGGCCACACCTTCGCCTTCGCGGCCGGCCAGGTCTTCCATCCGGATGCGAAGGAGGCGGTGATGGGGAATTTCGCGGCCGAGAAGCTGAAGCTCAAGGTCGGGGACACCTTCCATCCCTTCCACGGGCTCGCCTTCAATCCCAACGAACAGCATGCGGACACCTACACGGTGGTGGGCGTTCTGGCCCCCTCCAACACGCCCGCGGACAAGGTCGTCTGGATCCCGCTCCACGGCCTCCAGACGATGAGCGGGCATGATCCGCGGGCCGCGAACGACCTGAGCGCCGTCCTGATCCAGCTGCGGGGCCCGTCGGCGGGCTTCCGCCTGGACATGATGTACAACAAGCAGGGCAACCGCCTGACGTTCGCCTATCCCATCGGGGCCATCATCGCCGACCTCTTCAGCAAGATCGGCTGGTTCGACCAGGTGCTGACCCTGATCGCGTACCTCGTGGCGCTGGTCTCCGCGGCCGGGGTCCTGGTCTCGATCTACAATTCGATGTCGGCCCGGCGCCGGGACATAGCGATCCTGCGCGCCCTGGGCGCGCGGCGGCGCCTGGTCTTCGGCGCGGTCGTGCTGGAAGCCGCCGTGATCGGGCTTCTCGGCATGATGGTTTCCTTCGGCGTCTATGCCGCCATCGCCTCCGGGGTGGCGGCGGTGATCCGGACGCAGACCGGCGTTGTCCTCGATCCCTGGGTCTACGGGCCGATCATGTGGCAGGCGCCGCTCGCGATGACCGCCCTGTGCGCGCTGGGCGGGCTCGTGCCGGCCTGGGTGGCCTACCGGACGGACATCGCCTCGACCCTCGCGCCGAGTTCCTGAGCGCGGATCCCGTTCTCCCGGTGAAAACCGCGCCGCGCGCTCCCTGGCTCCTGGTGCTCGCGCTTCTGGCCGGCTGCGCCAAAACCGCGGAGGGGCCGGCCACGGCGGGGACGGGGATGCACCACGCCACGCCGCCGCACGGAGGCACCCCCGTCGCCCTCGGCGACGACTACCGGCTGGAGCTGGTGCGGGACGCGGCGGCCGGCACCCTCTCCGCGTACGTGCTCGATGACGACATGGAGGAATTCATCCGCTGCCCCGCGCCGGCGATCACCCTCACCGCGCGCGTGGGCGGGGAGGACCGCTCGATCGTGCTCCGGGCCGTGCCGAATCCGGCCACCGGCGAGACCGTCGGCAACACTTCCTGCTTCGAGGGCCAGGCCGACTGGGTCCGCACTGCGGATCATTTTGCGGGAACGCTGCAAAGCCTGACGATTCGCGGCACGCCGTTCACGGGGGTGGCATTCCCCTTTCCGCAAGGGAACGCGGCGGATTGATCTCCCCCGGGGCGCGCGATTGCGCTCGCCTCGCCTTTTTGCCGCGGTTGAATCGGCGCCGCACGGACACGTGTCGTGCCTCTCACCCCCGAGAACTGGAGCCTACCCATGCGCCTGCATCCGACCCTGCCCCTGCTCGCCTGCCTCGCCTCCTCGCTGTGCGCCGCCACGCCGGAGCCGGGGCTGCTCTTCTACCTTTCCGGGGACCACGGTCCCACCGCCGATTTTTCCGCCGGTCGGACGGCGCAGCCCAATTTTCTCGGCGGCATATCGGCGATCGCCGATGGCGCGAAGGGCGGGGCGCTCAGCTGCAGCGATGATCAGGTGCTGTCCTATTGGGCGCCCGGCAACATCTACGCCCAGCGGGGCACGCTCTCGTTCTTCTGGCGTTCCCGGTACCCGGTGGGCCCGACCGCCTTTCCGGTCTTCCGGGTGGGCTATGCCGACCACTCGAGCTGGGACATGGTGTGGCTGCGAATCGACTACAACGGCCATGGCTTCGACGCCTTCGTGACGGACGCCAGCCTGGCGCGCACGCGCGTCTCGGTCACCCTCGATCCCTTTCCCGCGCCCGGCGCCTGGACTCATCTGGCGCTCTCCTGGGACGAGACCCGTGGCATCCGCTTCTATGTGAATGGCCGGCTGGCCGCCAGCCGCGAGACCCGGGCGGTCTTCAACGCCGGGCTGGATCAGTTTGGCCCGCACTCGCGGATCATCAGTCCCTACAATGTCCAGAGTGACTACAACTTCACTCGCGGGGGGGATCTGGACGAAGTACGCATCTATGACCGGATGCTTCCCGACGAGCGGGTCGCGGTCCTGGCCCGCGGTGGTGGCCTCGGCAATCTGCCCCCGCTGCCCGCCCGCGACCTGGCCGAGGCTCGGTGGCGGGACGAATGGTGGTATCGGTACGGCTGGAACCGCGCAGGCGACCCGCCGCCGTACCTGGACAGCGCATCGACCCGGATTCGCAAGGTGGAGATCCACGATGCCTACGACCTCGGCCGCTGGTACTGGAAGGCGCTCGACGGCATTCGCGAGACGACGTGGCCCGGGGTTTACAACCGCTCCCGCCTGCCGGGTCGAAACGATTACTTCCAGCTGCCGGACTGGGATTGCTATGTCGAGTCGGGCAAGGCGATCACGTTCTACCTGCCGGACGAGCCCTGGAACCACCTGGAGATTTCCGGCGCGGCCTGGGGCGCGATGAGCCTCCTCGGGGCGGCCGACGCCAACGACGCCCCGGCCCGGTCGCTGCTCTTCGCGCGGCCCCAGGGACAGGAAAGGACGTATCACCGGCTGGCCCAGCCGGTGCGGGGGCAGAAGATCCGTTTCACCAATGTCGAACAGGAGCAGCCGATCGGCGAGCTGAGCGCCTACAACGTCACACCCGGTTCCGCGCCGGCCGGCAGCGCCACGCTGGCCTACCGGCTCGACGCGGCGCCCGACGCCAGTTCCAGCCTGGACCCGGTGCGCACCTTCATCGCCGGCCGGTTTGCGCCGGATGAGCGCGCCATGCTCGTCGCCCGGCCGCTGGCGGCCGCTCCGGCGACGGCGGCGCCGCCGGCCCATGGCCTCCCGATCGTCCATGTCCTCATTCCCTGCGAGGCGGGGGCGCCGGGCTACCAGCTCGACGCCGTCGACGGCGGCCTGGATGGCATCGAGCTCGAGCTGCCGGCCCTCCCGTTCCATCCGACGCACGGGGGCTTGATCCCGTTCAACGTCCAGGTGAAGGACCCGCTCTGGCCGCTGCGGGCGATGTTCGATTTCAGCTTCAGCGTGAGACCCGGCGAGGCCCG
The DNA here is from genome assembly GCA_903916755.1 of uncultured Opitutaceae bacterium. Lineage (GTDB taxonomy): Bacteria > Verrucomicrobiota > Verrucomicrobiia > Opitutales > Opitutaceae > Palsa-1447. The sequence goes on from CAIWXW010000150.1 coordinate 8,548, forward strand.
GACCCTGTGGCTCGACCTGCGCGACCGGATCCTGCCGCCCGGCAAGGGCCTGTATCTCACGATCGCGTCGGCCAGCGGCGAATTCGGCCCGGCCGCCCTCGCCGGGGCGCGCCTGCGCCTGGTGTTCAAGCCCCGTGCGGCCGCGCGGCTGGAGCACGAGATCGACCGTTTCACGCAGGCCCGCGACAGCTACGCGATGCTGGTCGAGGAGCACCCCCAGGGAAACCCCCGCCTAAATCTGTGGAACCGCTTCGAAGGGGACATCAAGGACCTGATGCGGGTGAACCCCGACCACGTGCTCGGGCGCCCGTACTATGCGATCACGGTCTCCGGCGAGCTGCCGGCGTACCTGCATCCGGCGCCGCCGGCGGGCGTTCCGCTCTGGGCCTTCCGCCAGGTGACGCTCCTTGGGCAGCTGAAGCGCTTTGTCTCCTGGTACATCGACCACCGACAGGTGCCGTACGGGGACTTTGGCGGCGGCATTTCTGACGACGTCGATCTGCTCAACTCCTGGCCGGGCACGGCCCTGATGGGAGCCGAGCCCGACAAGATCCGCCGATCGGATCGCGCCCTGATCGAGGCCGCTTTCCGCAACGGAATGTTCACGAACGGCCTGCCCACGATCCAGGCGGACTACCTCCACAGCTTCGAGGAGGGGATCAACTGCCTGAGCCAGAATATGATCCTCGATCATGGCAATCCGGTGCTGCTGGAACGCGCCATGGCCACCGCGCGCGGGGTCGATAGCCTGACCGGAATCAACCCCGCCGGCCACCGGCTTTTCCGGACGGCCTACTTCAACGGCAAGAAGATGGCGCTCGAGGGGGTGTGGGGCTGGTCGCGGGGCTATTCCACCCTTGTGCTGCAGCCCGAGCAGCTCCTGGTCGAATACAACGGCAATCCGACGGCGAAGCAGGTGATGCTCGAGCTGGCCGATGGCCAGCTGGCGCATCGGCATCCGAGCGCCGGCGGCGGCTATACGATGCCCACGGCGATTGAGTTCTCGACCGACCGCGAGCTCAACGTCACGCACACCTACTTCCCGTGGGCCCTGTATTGGACCGCGTGGAAATGGACCGGCCAGGCGAAATACCTCGATCCCATCTTCGACGGCGGCGTGCCCGCGATCACCGGCGTCAACGCCAACATGCTCGACCTCGTGCCGATCCGGCAGACCTGGGGCCCGCGGATCGTCGCCGCGGCCGAGGACCTGCGGGATCCGAAGCAGGTCCGCGCCTACCTGGAGAAGTCGCGGGCGAGCGAGTACCGCAACGCCTCGACCGACTTCCTGGCCTGGCAGCTGACGGGGGACAAGGGCTACCTCGAGCGGCTCTATGCCGCCCAGATCGCCGAGACCGACATGCTCAATTTCATCAACACCGACGGAAGCCTCTGGATCGACCGGGTCGGGGTGCATCACGCCGACCTTCAGCGGGCCCGGCTGGGCGGCATCGCCCTCGTCCGCAATGGCCCCTTCCCGGGCCACGTGGTGAGCTGGCGGTTCCGCGCGCCGGCGGACGACCAGAGCGTCGCGCTCCTGGTTCCCGGGGCGACGGCGACCGCGTTCAAGGTGATCGCGTACAATCTGGACGCGGTGCCGGTGCGCGCCGAGATGACGGGCTGGAACATCGATCCCGGTGTCTGGGAGATCACGGAGGGCCTGGCCGCTAAGGGCGGCGATGAGGCCGACGGGCCGGTCGAATCCCGGACGACCGCCTTTGGGCGCTCCGAATCGGTCGACCTGACGTTCGCCCCTCGGGCCACATCGATCCTGACCTTCCGGCTCAAGACGCCGGGCACGCCCTATTGGGCGCGGCCCGACCTGGGGATATCGCGCGAAGACATTGCGATCGATTCGGATGGCCGGACGGTCGCGGTGACGGTGCACAGCCTGGGATCGGTTCCGGCGCCCTCCGCCCGGATCGTCTTCCGGGACGCCGCCGGGCGGATAGCCGCCACGGCGGCCACGGCCCCGCTGGCCGCTCCGGTCGATCTTTGGCCGAAGACCACGCGGGTCGTCCTGGCGCTGCCCGCGGGGGTGGCCGCCGCGGGCGGTTCCGTCGAGCTCGATCCGGACCACGCGCTCGAGGAGATCACCCGCCTGAACAACCGCGTCAGCCTGTAGTCCCCGGACCCCGGCGCCAAGCCAGCGGAGCGACTTCGCCCAGCCCGAAGAAGAAGGCGAGGGAGCCGGTCAGGGCGACGGCTCCCGCCGCGACGAAAGCCCAGAAAAAATGTCCGGTCGCCTGCACGGCGAAGCCGGTCACCATGGGGGCGACCACCCCGGCGAGATTGCCGAAGAAATTCTGGAGCCCGGTCCAGCGCCCGACGGCGGCGGGGCCGGCCAGGGTTTGGGTGATCGCCCAGTGGCTGGAGGTGAAGACGCCGTAGCCCATGCTCGCCACGGTCAGGCAGGTGAGGGAAAGCCCCGGGTCGCTGATGAACGGCACCGCCACGATGATCGTGGCGATGGCCAGGCCGGTGCAGACGCAGCTCTTGCGCACCCGGGTCGTGGACACCCCCGCCATGAGGGCGCGATAGGAGAGGAAGGCGGCGGTGGTGGTCGCCGCGGAGGTGAAAACGATCGGGACCGTGCCGGCGATCGCCATCGTCTGCATGGAGAAATGGCGTTCCGTGACGAGGTAGGTGGGAAGCCAGGTGAGCAGGAAGTACCAGAAATAGTTGCCGGCGAAGAGCCCGACAAAGGTGACCCAGGCGACCCGGCGCCGGAGGATCTCCCGGATCGTGGGCCGGTCCGCCAGATGGAAGACCGCGCGGCCGGCCCCGCGCGGCCGCCAGTGGATCCACGCCGCCAGCCATGGGAGGGCGCCGAGGCCGAGAACCAGGAAGAACGGCCGCCAGCCATACCGGGCGATCAGGAACCCGCCGGCGAGGGTGCCGATGGCGGGACCGAATTTGCTGCCCGCGTCGATCAGCGCGTTGGCGACCCCGCGGTGATTCTCGTCAAAGTGGGTCGCGAAGATCTTGGAGTACGCCGGATAGGCCACGGATTCCGCGGCGCCCACCAGAAGCCGGAAGAGCAGAATCCCGCCAAAGCCCCACGCCAGGCCGGTCGCGGCCGTCGCGACCGACCAGATGCAGAATCCGCCGGCCAGGATCCAGTTTGCCTCATAGCGGTCCACCAGCCACCCCGACACCAGCTGAAAGCAGGCGTAGGTCCAGAAAAACGCCGACAGCAGGACGCCCAGCTGGGCGGGCGAAAGGCTGAGCTCGGTCCGAAGGACCGGGGCGGCGACCGAGAGATTGCCGCGGTCGATGTAGTTGAAGATCGCGGAGACGACCAGCAGCGCGGTCGTGACCCAGATCAGTCGGGCGCCGCGCGATGGGGGAAGGGTCGGAGGGGAAGGGGTGGAGGGCATGGGTATCCCGGGAGCGCCGTCGCCCACGTTGCATTTCGCCCGGCTTTTCCGGATGGATTCGCTTTCTGCAATTCCCGTTTTGGCCGCCTTTCGCAATCGGAATATTTTTAGCGACTTGGGGCCAAAGGCTTACGGATCGGATCCCATCTTGGCTCACCGCATGCACTCATTCTAGCGTGAACCGCATCTTCGCCTCGCCTAGCCGCTCGCCAAAGTTGCTGGTCTGCATTGCTTCCACTCGGCCCGCGGCCGAAGCCATCATGCGCCGCCTTGAGGCCGCAAACTTCACCGATGACCACATTTCGGTGGTCTTCCCGACGACGGGCGCGCTCCGGCTGCCGGGGCTCGGCGCCTTCATCGCCGCCGGCCCGATCATCGCGGCCCTGCGCCGCGCCACGACCGAGGTCACGGCCGGCATCGCCGCCGGGCTGGCCGCCCTGGGCTTCTGCCCGGCGCAGGCGCAGCGCTGCCAGGCGCGGCTGGAAGATGGCAACTATCTCCTGTCCGTCCATGCGAGTTCGGACGGCGAGGCGGAGCGCGCGCGGCAGATCTTAACCCTCATGGGGGCGCAGGAAATCTGTGCGTCCGCGGCGGTGGCGGAGTCCGGCGCGTTCGGGCTGGCCGGCGTCGGCTGAGGAGCGGCGCCGACGTTTCGCGGTTGCCGTTCGGCGGTCGGCCGTGCAGGCTGGCTGCTCCATGGGACGCCAATGGCTGCATGCAAAACGCGCGATCGTCAACCAGCGCAAGGGACAGACGGTCGGCAAGCTGGTGAAGGAAATCACCGTGGCCGCCAAGCTGGGCGGACCGGATCCGGCGGCCAATGCCCGCCTTTTTGCCGCGCTGGAGAAGGCGCGGAAGGCGAGCGTCACCCGCGATGTGATCGAGCGGGCGATCAAGAAGGGCGCCGGCATCGGCGACGACAAGATGGTCCTGGAGCACGTGGTCTTCGAGGGCTACGCCCCCGGCAAGGTCCCCGTGATCGTCGAGGTCTACACTGACAACCACCAGCGGACCGCCCCGGAGCTGCGGCTCCTCTTCCGCCACGGCATCCTGGGCCAGGCCGGCAGCAATAAATTCCTCTTCGACCACGTTGGGCTGGTGGAGGCGCACCATCCGGACGCGCCGGCGGACCTGGAGGCCGTCGCCATCGAGGCGGGCGCGAATGACTTTGAGGCCCTGACCCACGCGGACAACGACGACATCCCGGAGGGCCGCTCCGGCGCCCGCTTCGTCACCGACCGCACGGCGGTGCACGTGGTCTCCACCTGGCTGGCGCAGCACGGATGGTCGGTCGTGACCAGCGAATTGGGCTACATCGCGAAGACCTTTCCCGAACTCGACGACCCCACCCGGGAGAAGCTCGGCGAATTCCTCCAGGCGCTGGAGGACCACGACGACGTTCAGCGCGTCTGGGCGGCGGTGAAGTGAGCCGGACGGCCGCTCGGCCGTGAGAAATCCAGGGCGGGGCCGATCGGCACGATCCGGGTGGGATTGATGCCGTCGTGGGTATAGTAATAGTGCCGCTTGATGTGATCGAGGTTCACGGTCGCGGCGATGCCCGGCTGCTGGTAGAGGTCGAGGAGGTAGCCTTGCAGGTTCGGATAGTCGGCGATCCGGCGGACGTTGCACTTGAAGTGCCCGTGATAGACGGCGTCAAAGCGGACCAGGGTGCAGAAGAGGCGCCAGTCGGCCTCGACGATCGCCGCGCCGAAGAGGAACCGCCGGGTCGCGAGCCGCTCCTCCAGTTCGTCGAGGGCGGCGAAGACCTCCCGCGCGGCGCCCGCATAGGCCTCTTGCGTGGTGGCGAAGCCGGCCCGGTAGACCCCGTTGTTGACGTGCTCGTAGATGAATTGGGCCAGGCGCGCGTGCTCCCCCTCGACCGCAGCCGGAAAGAGCGTCGGGGTCGGGCGGGCGAGCGCCGAGAAGGCGCCGTCGAACATCCGGCAGATGTCGTCCTCGGAGTTGTTGACGATCCGCCGGGTCTGCCGGTCCCAGAGCACCGGCACGGTGACGCGACCCCGGTAGGCCGGGTCGCTGGCCAGGTAGGCCTCGCGCAGGAAGGAAAAGCCATTGACCGGGTCGGCGCTGAAGCCCGGCCCTTCGCGGAACGCCCACCCGCGGTCGTCGCGAATGGGATCGAGGACGGTGAGGCCGACGGCCGCGCCCAAGCCCTTCGCGTGGCGCACGATCACGGTGCGGCTGGCCCAGGGGCAGGCGAGGGAGACGTAGAGATGATAGCGGCCGGCCGCGACCGCGTAGGGTCCCGAGCCGTCGGCGGTCACCCAGGCCCGGAACGCATCCTCCTGGCGCTGGAATTTCCCGTCGGCGGATTGCTCGTCGGGGAACTGGGCTTGGACGGCCATGAAAAAAGGCTGGCGCAGATTTTTGCAGAGCGCAACGCGACGCCGCGGGCGGCGCGGCCCGAGGGGAAAGAGCCCGGACGCAATAAGGGCCGACCTTGCGGCCGGCCCTTATTTTAATGTGACATTCGGTTCCGTGAGGAACGAATGGCGTCCGGCCGTCTTTACTTCTTCTTCTTGGCGGACTTTTTCTTCGCGGGCTTCTTCACAGCTTTTTTTGATTTGGCCATAACTGGAGTTCTTTCGTTTAGTTGCCTCACCCTTGGAATGTTTGTTTCTCCGAGGACGTATCTTTTTATATTCGAATTACGCGCAGAGTAGCAAGCAGTTGCTTCGCGGAATGCGAAAATTTCTTGCGTTCGCCGCCGGGCCGAAAATCGGCGCGCGCGGCGAAAATCAAAGCCGCGGGACCAAATTTAATTCCGCGGGCGGCGCGCCGGGAATATTTTTCGGCGGCAGGATCGCGCGCGGCGGAAAGACGGGCGCCGAGGGTTTTCCCCTCGGAAATACGGCCGCTCGCGGCGGCGCGGGCGCATCAGCGCCAGGAAGCGCGCGCGGCCGGCGGGGCC
>CAIWXW010000151.1 GCA_903916755.1 uncultured Opitutaceae bacterium
GGGCCGAAGGCCTCGAAACGAAACCCGTGGAACGCCCAGATGGCGGCGAAGACGGCCAGCGCATGCACCAGGGCGACACCGAGGAAGGCGACGGCCCGCGCGCCGCGGCCGGCCCAAACACGCGGGCGTCCCAGGCTGACCTGCACGGGCGGCCCCGCCAAGATCCGGACCAGGCAAAGCGTCACGGCGATCGGCACCATGAGCGTGGCCGACATCTTCGACTCAAAGAGTCCGCCCATCGCGACCATGCTCATCAGGAGGGAGCCCGCCGAGATTCGGTGCAGGACTCGCCAGAGTGCGTAGAGCGAGGCGAGAAAGAACAGCGCCGCCGCCGTGTCCGAGGTCATCAGGGCCCCGTTGGCGAGGACGGTGGGGTCCAGGACGAAGACGAGCAGGGAGACCAGGCCACCGACCGGTCCGAAGAGCTGCCGCGACCACCACCAGACAAGGGCGCCGAGCGCCACCGCCAAGAGGCCGCTCATCGCCCGGCCGCGGGCCAGCATGCCCGAGAGGTCATTGCCCATGTGATCGAACCAGGCCTCGCTCACCGCGATCGCGTTGGCTTGGCGCCAGTTTTCGGAGTCGAGCGGCGGGAACGCATAGTGGCCGGCCAAAAGCGGCAGCGCCATCCAGCGCTGGGGCAGGTTGCCGTTTTCCGGGTTGATCCGGTAGTCGTTGAACCGCCACCGGGTATACCCCGCCGTGGCGTGGACCGCCTCGTCGGCGGTGTAGCTTTTGTCGCGCAGACTCCCCACCAGCCCGAGCCAGAAGGCCGCGAGGATGAGTCCGGCGACCCACGGACGCGAGAGACGGAGCGATGCGGTGGCGACGCTCATGCCGTGACGACGACAATCGAGCTGCGCTGGGGCCCGGGGTGGGGTAGGCGCATGGGGGGTGCGCCGGTTGTGGACCAATCCGGCGCGGGGCGCGAGCCGCCTCTTGCGGGCCGACCGCCGGATCGCCGTTGGTCACGGGCGACCTCTTGCCCGAGCCGATCAGTCCGACTTAATACTGACGGACGAACACGTCCCTTGCTGGGGAGCGGCCAACCGCTGGCCGCCCCCTTTCGTCTAGAGCAGCGGCATCGAGGCGCCTTGGGGGCGAAGAATCGCCTCGCCGGTCGCGACCTTGAGGGCGAGGCCGGGCAGGCCCGACTCATCGGCGTGCTCGAGGGCGAGGCCGCGCTGGGCCGTGATGCTGCTGTGCTCGAACTTAAGGCCCTGGATCGGGCTGTCCTTGAAGCCGCGAATGACGCCGGCGGCCTGGGCGGTGCCGGTGAAGTTGATGAGCTGAATGTTGCGTACGACCGTCAGCACCTTCGCGGCGGGCGCGAGCGGCGGCACCATCCGCCATTCGACGTCGAACTCAATCGCCCGGGCGACATGCTCAAACTGAATGTCACGATAGACGATGTCCTCCACCACACCGCCCCGGCTGGGCTGGGACTTGATCCGGGCCGCGGTGCCGCTGCCGACGAACCGGCAGCGCTCGACCAACACATGGCGGATGCCGCCGCTCACCTCGGATCCCATGTCCACCCCGCCGCCGCTGCCAAACAGGCAGTCGCGGATGACGATGTTCTCGGAGGGACGGTTGACGCGCAGGCCGTCGGCATCCTTGCCCGCCTTGATCGAGATGTCGTCATCGTTGCACGAGATGTCGCAGCCGGTGATGCGGACGTCGTCGCAGGAGCACACATCGATCCCGTCGGAGCTGGGAATGTAGCTCTCGGTGCGGACATTGAGGTTTTCCGCGACGACGTGGCGGCAATAGATGAAGACAAAGCCCCACCGCGCCTGATTTTTCAGGCGGACGCCGGAGACCCGGACGTTCGTGCAATTCTGGAACACCAGCGCCCGCGGCGGCGACAGCCGGCCGGCGCCCCCGAGGAGGGGAATGCCGGCCGCGTTCAAGGGGGGCAAATGCGCGGCGTCCGCCGCGAAATTAAGCGCATCCGTCGTCGGGAGGGGCGACGGATAGACGTCTTCCACCTTCGGCATGGGTCCGGTCGCAAGGGTGAGCGGGGGCGGCCGCCGGGGCCCGGGGGGCAGCTGGCGGCGCGGCGCGCCGGGCCAGGCCAGGCCCGAGCCGTCGACCATGCCCTCGCCGCTGACCACGACGTCGCTCAAACCCACGAAATTCAGGAAGCCGGACGTCCAGTACCGCTCGATGCCCTCCCAGCTGGTGTACACCGGCGGGAAGTCGGCCATCGCGGTGGTGCTTTTCAGGACGGCGTCTTTCCGCAGGGCGAGGTTTACCCCGGCCTTGAAATAAAGCGCTCCGCTCACGAAGGTGCCGGCGGGGATGACGATCGTGCCGCCGCCCGCGGCGGCACAGGCGTCAATCGCCCCCTGGATGGCCTTCGTGTTGACGGTGGCGCCATCCCCGACCGCCCCTCGGTTAGTGACCAGGTATTCGCCGGGCGCCGCCGCCGCGGAGCAGGAGAGCGCCGCCAGGCTGAGGGCGGTGAGGAGGCAGGGGAGGGACGGGAGGGGCATGGGAGGGGTTAGGGATGGTCCTGCGCCGCCACGGCGGACTGCACGAAGGCGAGGGCGGGGGGATTCTCGAAATTGTCGGGCATGTTGGACCGCTGCACCATCATGACGAAGACGAGTCCGCGGGTGGGATCGATCCAGGCGGCCGTGCCCCAGGCACCCGGGTGGCCGAAGCTTCCCGGGGACAGCTGCGCGGACACGCCCTGATCGGGTGCCCGGACAATCGCGACCCCGAGCCCCCAGCCCAGCACGTGGCTCAGCTTCGTCTTGGTGTAGCCGGTCGGCAAATCGCCGGTGCAGATCGTAGTCATGCGGCGATACGCGGCCGCCGTCAGGTAGGTGCGCCCGTCGAGCGAGCCCCCGTTCAGCAGCATCTGGCCGAACCGGGCATAGTCGCTGGCGGTTGAAAAGAGACCGCCGCCGCCCAGGGGCGGGACGTCGCCCCGGGAGGGAATCGGGCCGTTCGGGCCCAGGCCGGATTGCAGCACCAGGGTCCCCTGGGCCGGGTTGGCGCGGTAGCCGTGGGCGATCCGCCCGCGCTGGTCCGCATCAGGGAAGAAAGTCGTGTCCTTCATCCCCAGGGGGGCGAAAAGCCGCTCCTGGAGGAAGGCGTCATAAGGCTGGCCGGTGACCCGCTCCACGATCAGTCCCGCCACGTTGAAGCCCGAAGTCGTGTAGCGCCAGGAGGACCCCGGCTCGAACTGCATCGGTTCCGCCAGGTAGATTTTAACCAGCTCCGGCAGCGTCTTGGCCGACCGGGTCGCGGCCGGCTTGGGATCCGCCAGCCCGGAGGTGTGGTTGAGCAGCTGGGCGATCGTCAGATTGGCCGGTTGCCCGGAGGGGGTCTTCAGGTCGGCAAAGGCGGGCAGGTACTTCGCGACGGGATCGTCCACGCTGAGCCGGCCCTCGTCCTGCAGCATCAGGATGGCGACGCTCGTCACCGGCTTGGTCATGGAGGCGATCCAGCACAACGCGTCGGTCGTCATCGGCTTCTGCGCGGCGACATCGGCCAGTCCCGTCGCGTGCAGATGCAGGATGCGATCCTTCGTGGCGACGAGCGTGACCGCCCCGGCGATCTCATGGGCGTCGACGGTCGCCTGCATGGCGGCGACCACGCCGGGTAGCTCGGTGGCCGCGCGGGCGGCCACAACGGAGAGGGCGAGCAGGAGGCAACGGGCCGGCAAATAAGAGCGCATGGGCAGAATGACGCAGCGGGCGCCTGGAGGATGCGGCGAAGGCCAAAAGGACACCGTGGCCAAAGGTCGACCCGGCCTACCGCGCGGGCCCCATCACACCCCGGTGTTCATCGTTCATGACGGAGGGATCCAGTCCATCCAGCACCAGGACGCCCTGCACCGACGAGACGGAGGGATCGCTCCATTCCCACGCAACCGCGCCCTCTCCATCAAACTCGAGAATCTGAGGCCCGGCGTGATTGTGACCGGCTCCGTGACCCTGCCAGTTGGCCGCCACCACATGCCCGCTGGGGAGGACTTGGAACATGGCATAGAAGTTGGGGTGCGCGCGGCTCGGCACATGGCCGGCGTCGCCGAACTTTCGCACGATCGCTCCCGCCGGATCGACCTCCTCCAGAAAGGAAGAGGCAAATTTCCGGGGAGGCACCGGCGTGGCCGACCCAGCCGACAGGAGGGTGTCGCCGTTCGGAAGGCGAAGGGCCATCCAGGCGTGTTGAAACCCCACTTCGGAAATTTCGCCGATCCAATTTCCCGCGCCATCCGCCTCCTTGAGGGTCAGGTTGGTGCCGCAGAGGTAGGTTCCCGTGGCGGTTTCGCGGACGAGCCGCAGGAAATCCCCGGGGTAGGCGGTCCGGCGCACGACCGCGCCGGCGGGGTCATATTCGACCAAGAGGATGTGCCTCCCGGCGGGATCGCCCAGGGGCCCGTCACCGGGATGCGTCTTGGGCCGGTCGAAATCCACGCCCGCCAGAAGGAGGTTGCCGTTCGGCAGGCGCCGCGCCGACGACACGTCGTGAAAAGCCGAGACATCCTTCAGGAGGGCGCCCGTCGCCAGATCGTGTTCGGAGTAACCGTGGTCGTGGCTGATCAGCAGCCGGTTCGCGCCCTCGAGTTGCATGTCCCGCGGCTGCTCGCGGCCGAGATGCACGCGCCAACCCTGGCGCGGATCCGCCTGGTCGACCCGCATCAGGTCGCTGAGGCCCTCGTCGATGACGAGAAAATCATGCTGGATCGGCGCCGCACCCGCGGGCGCGGCCGCCAGCAGGAAGGCGAACCAGACGGAAAATTTCATGGCAGCGGGGAGCGGGCGGAAGCAGGTGCATCGGCCCGTGGGGAGGGGCGTCCACCCTGCTCATTCGGCCCGGGAATGACAAGAACGCCGGCGCAGCGGATTCGCCGATCCGGCCTTAACCCAGGTCAGCGGGGGGGCGCCTTTGCTACTTCCACCCCGAACACATACGTCGGCCCGAACATATTGGACCGGAAAACGATGAGCTTCTGGTCGAGCGTGAAGATGGGGTTGGGTTCCAGCCGGTACTGGTGCTTGGACATGTTGACCAGCCGCTCGGTGGTGACGGTTCCGTCCCGGATCAGATTCGTCCCGAGCGTATTCTTGTCCACCGTGCGCACGGGATGGCAGAGGACGATCCAGGGGTTCGACTGATCCCCATCGCCGCAGAAGAGCGTCTCATCGGGCGAGGTGCTGTGATGGATCGAGTCGGCCTCGTGGGGATAGGCGAAGCGCTGCCGTTCGCCCGTGACCACGTTGTCGCTCGCCAGGAAATTCATCTTCATCGCCGCCGGATAATGGAGCTGGTACCACACGGTCTGCCCGTCGGCGCTCCACCATTCGTGGCCGGAGATCTCCATCTGCATGGTCCGCTGGTGGACGAGGTGGTTTTGGGAGCCATCCGTTCGGATCGTCCAGATCCGGTCCACCCATTGCCAGGGACCCTCGTGGCAATACATGAGGAGCGAGGGGTCGACCGGGGAGAACTGCGCGTGGTTGACCCAGTCGTTGCTCGTGAACAGCGTCCGGCTCTGGCCGGTTGCCAAATCGATCACGTAGAGGACGATCGGCAGCCGGGCGGAGAAGCGGTCGATCATCAGGGTCCCCTTCTTCGGGTCCTGCTCCAGGGGATCCACCTGGGGGGTATGCGGGAACGGCATGCCGGCGCGGCCGCCGAAGGACGGTGGATTGCCCACGACGTAGGTGCCCGCCGCGAGCGTTTCATCCGCATTGACCGTGTAGAGCGGGCCCTTGCCGGGCAGCGTCGCCAGATGCTTCGTCTCCCCGGTGTCGACGTTGGTGGAATAGAGGTCCTGCACGTCACCCTTGGTCTTCACGTAGAAGACCGTCGGTGTCTTCCGGCCGATGCAGATGGTCCGGACTGGGCCGGGCACGACCACGCGGTTCTGGAAGGTGGTCAGGTCGACCACCGAGCAGCCGAAGTCGGCGGTGGTGGTGTAAACCAGCTCCTTCCCGTTGGGCGTGTAGGCGCAGTCGTTGAAATAGAGGCTAGCGGAGCCGGGCTGGTCGGTGAGGCGAATGACCCGGTGCCCGGTGTCGGGATCGATCCAGGATTTCGGCGGGACCGTCACCGCCGGGTCGGCGCAAAGCGGCGAAGCCAGCAGGAGTCCAAGACACGCGATCCAGGCGGAGGGGAGGAGTTTCATGGGAGGGTAAGGGTGGGGAGCGGAAGCCAGGGCGGGCTGCGGAGGCAGACGCTAGGTCATCGCCGCTGCCGCTGCAATGTGACTTTTAAAATATACTGCGCCTGGGGAAAATCGGGCCTGAGCCGGAGGGCCTCCCGGTAGTGTGCGGCCGCCTCCGCGAACTTGGCCTCCTGGAACAGGGCATTGCCCCAGTTCAGCTGCGCTTCGGGCAGATCCGGCTTGAACTCCAGCGCCTGGCGATATTGCCCGATGGCGCCCTCCATCTGCCCCGCTTTCGCCAGGGCATTGCCCAAGTTGTAGCAGGCGATCGCAATGCCGTTCACCATCCGGGCGTCCGCGGGATCGCCCTGCAGGAACGCGCGATAGAGCCCGATCGCCTCCTGGAATTCGCGCGCGGCCGCGCGCGCATCACCCGAGCGGTCCAGGGCCATGCCCAGGTTGTTGTGCGCCTCGGGATTGGCGGGCGCGAAGCGAATGGCGTTGCGGCTGTGGACGATCGCCTCCGGCAGACGTCCCTCGGCGAGATAGCCGTTCCCCAGATTGTATTCCGCGTCGGCATTGCCCACCGGATGCAGCCGCAGCGCCTGCTCGTAGCTCGCCACGGCCTCCGGGATCCGGCCGGCGACGAAGTAGGCATTGCCGAGGTTGTTGTAGGCCCGGTCATTGCCGGGCCGTTTGGCGACGGTGTCGGACCAGAGGGAGAGCTCGCTGCGATAGGCCCGGTTTCGCGCCAGCGTGCCCGCCGCCAGCCCCGTCGCGATCAGGCCGGAGACGGCCACCAGCCCGAGCGGCCGGAGGCCGCTGCGGGCGAGCAGCAGCGCGCCCCCGACCGTCAGCGCGGCCAGAGGGAGGTACATCCGGTGTTCCGCCATGGTCTGGGTGGCGACTGGAATCAGGCAGGTCGGCGCCAGGATCGCAAAAAACCAAGCGCCCAAGAATCCGAGCCCGCGGGTGACAGGCTCCCGCGCGCACACCGCGACGCCCGTTCCGATCACCAGGACCGCCAGGAGGGCGAGGGAGAAGAGCCACGCCGGCCCGAGTTCCACGGCGGCGCGGCCGTAATCGAACACCAGCGGTGTCGGCCACAGCGCGAGCCGGAGGTAGTGGGGGACGGCATAGACCTGGACCTGGATATAGCGAAGCCAGGGAAAATCCGTTCCGAGGCCCGCCGTCCCGCTCCGGTTGGCCGCGCCCAGGACCAGGAAGGCGAGGGGGATCCAGGTGGCGGCGAGGGCCAGGAAGATGGCTTTGTGCCGGCGCCACGCTTCCGCGAAGCTCCCGCTGACGAACGTCCGATCGTAGAGCAGCGCCACCACGGGCGCGGATACCACCGTCTCCTTCGTGTACACGCCCGCCAGGCAGGAAAGAAACGAGAGCGCCGACCAGAGCCGGCCGCCGGAGAGGCCCCGGATGAAGCCATAGAGGGTCAGAAGATAGAAGAGCGCCGCCAAGGCCTCCGCCCGCTGCGCCACGTAGGTCACGGATTCGGTCTGCAGGGGATGGACGGTCCATAGCAGCGCGGCGGCGAAGGCCACCGCCAGCCTCCGGCGGCCCGGACCCGGCAAGGTGCGCCGGACCACGCCCAGCAGGGTCCAGCCGCAGAGAATGTGCACGGCCAGGTTGAAGGCATGGTAGCTCCCGACCCGCGTGCCGCTGAGCGCATAGTTGAGCGCGAGGCTGAGGTTGACCAGCGGCCGCCCCTCCACCGTCGAGCCGTTGTGCGGGGGCTGGAGGGCGGTGGCGAGGTGCCGGATCGTGGGGTTGTTCACCACCACGAGATTGGAGTCGAAGACGAACGGCGCGGAAAAGGAGCCGGCATAGGCCGCCCACGCCGCCGCCCCGATCACCGCGGCCGCGAGAAAGATCCAGCTCCGATCCGAACGGGGATAGTGCGACGCGGCGGAGGGCAACGCAGTCTAGAACGTTTGGGAAAACCCGACTATTTCCCGGCATGGGCCCGCTCGAGGGCCTTGAGGTCGATCTTGACCATCTTCATCATGGCTTCCCAGGCGCGGTCCGCCTTGGCGGGATCCTTGTCGCCAATCAGCCGGCCGAGCGCCGCGGGGATGATCTGCCAGGTGAGCCCGAACTTGTCGGTGATCCAGCCGCAGCGCAGGGGCTTGCCGCCGCGGCTCAGTTTTTTCCACAGGGCGTCGATCTCCGCCTGGGATTCGCAGTCGACCAATAGCGAGATCGCGGGCGTCAGCTGGTAGTGCGGGCCGCCGTTCAAAGCGACGAGAGTCTGGCCCTCGACCCGGAAGGTGACGCCGACCACTTTCTTCCCACTCCGCCGCAACTGGAGGATCTTGGAATTCCTGAACACAGAACAATAGAACTTGGCTGCCGCTTCAGCGTTGTCGTTGAACCAGAGGAACGGAGTGATTTTTGGCATGGAAGGAGGAGATTGAGCCGAGGGCGCCTACGACGGATTGAGGCTTTCGGCGGCGGCCTTGATCGAAACCAGGCCCGACTCGAATTGCTGCCCGATCATCCGGTCCATGTTGACGACCAGCCCCATGGCCTTGGACAGGAAATTCTTCGACCCATGCATCGTCCAGGTGACGGCGGTCTGGGTGCCCGCCGGCTCGAAGGTGAACTCGGCGAAGCCGGTCGACTTGAAGGGTCGGAGGAAATCGAGCTGGTAGCGAACCAGCCGGTCCGGCTGGCTTTCGATCACCGTCATGCGGCCGGCGCCGATCCGCCTGCCATCCCAGGCGAGCGCGGCGTCCTTCCCGGCCCGGGGGCCGGTGAACGTCGTTTTTGCCTTCGGATCCATCTTGGCGTAGGGAGAGACCGCCTGCCAGCGGTCCAGATCGTTCACCTGCAGGAAGGCCGCGGCGGGCGGGGCGGAGATGAGCGTGCTCCTGGTGACGCGGGTTTCGGAAGGCTGGAACGCGGCCAGGATCAGGAATGCGGCGATGAGGACCGCGACAATGATGAGGATCGGAAGAAGCATGCGGGGAGGCGCGGGCTGCGCAGGGGAGAGATCAGCTGGGCTCCACCCGCGCCGCCAGCATCGTGCGGTAAGCCGCGCGATAGGCCCAGGCGAGGTAGAGCTCGAGGACGAGGAAGATGCCGGCCATCGGCAGGCCGGTGTGTTCGAGGAAAAGATGGAAACAGATGCTATGGACGATGAAGGGGGCGAAGAGCGCCAGCCCGAGCGGGACGAAGCGGTTGCTGACCAGCGTCAGGCCCACCACCAGGAGGGTGAGGCCGATCAGGGGCATGATATAGCCGCTGCCCATCAGGGCGCCGGCGAGGGCCAGGGCCCCGGGCGCGATCGGCGTCTTGGGCTGCGGGATGAAATTGAGGAAGAGGTTCAGGCCGAAGACGACGAGGGGGATGCCCATCACGAAGCGGGCGATGGCGGGGAGGAGCCGGGTTTTGGGGGTGGTCATGGGGGAAGTTCAGCGCGTTTCGACCAGGGCCACAAGCCGATCGAGGCTCTCGCCCCAGCCCTTGTGGAAGCCCATATGCTCGTGCTGCTCGCGGCTGGCGACCGTCCAATGCAGGGCCCGCGCCGAGTAGCGGGTTTGATCGCGCGGGAGCGCCTCGAAGGTCGTGATGCAGGTGAAGAAGGGATCCGGGCACGGAATCCAGCCCTCGGCGTAGGCGTCGGTGAAGACGATCCGCTCGTTCTTCACCACCTCGAGAAAGACCCCCTGGGTCGGATATTCCGCGCCGTCGGGGGACCGCATGCGGCTGCGGAAGACCCCGCCCGGCCGCAGGTCCATCTCGCAGAAAGGCGTCGTCATGCCATGGGGCCCCCACCACAGCGCGAGCTGCTGGGTCCAGGCCTGGTAGAGGCGGGCGGGGGAGGCGTCGATCACGCGGGTGATCTTCAGCTCGAGGTCGGATACGGCGGAGGCGGTCATGGCGGCGGGAAGGCGGGGTCGGGGAAGAAGAGCTATGGGAGTCTCCTAAGCCAACGAACGAAAGCGGGCCGGCCGGACAGGCCCAGGCCAGATTTAGAACTTTTCCTTCTCCCCCCAAGGCCGCGGGGCCCCGGGGCCGAGGCTCGACCTCCGTAAATCCCGCGGGCAGTGTCCTTTCGGCCCCGGGCCGTTCGTTGTAGTTGTGGCGACCGCTGCTTAACCCAATCCACCTCCGACCATGCCGACCTCATCCGCTCCCGTCCCCTACCTGCTCTTCTTCCGCGATGGCGGCCCTGAAGCCCTCAAGCATCTCTCCCCGGAGGAACGCCAGCAGCTCCTGACGCTCTGGAACGGGTGGTATGGCGGCCTGCTGGCCGACGGCAAAGCCATCGAGGGGCAGCCCCTGGAACTCGAGACGCGCCTGGTGTCCGGGACCGGCGGCTCCCGGGTGGTGGACGGCCCCTTTGCCGAGGCCAAGGAAGCCATCGGCGGCTACGTGAAGCTGATGGTGAGCGGCCTCGACGAGGCCACCGCGATCGCCCAGCGGCACCCGGGCCTGGCCTACGGCCTCATCATCGAAATCCGCTCGATGGCGGTCCAATGCGAACTGGGAGTGAAAGCCAAATTGAACCGAGCCGCGGCCGTGGCGGGCGCGTGATCGGCGATGGGGCCCGCCGAAGCAGACTCCTCGGCCGAGCCCGCGAAGCTGGTGGAGCATTTTTTTCGGCATGAGACCGGCCGGCTGCATGGCGCCCTGATCCGTCTGCTCGGGGTCCACAATCTCACGCTGGCCGAGGATGTGGCGCAGGAAGCGCTCCTCCGGGCCCTGCGGATCTGGTCCATGGGCGGGGTGCCGCCCAATCCGGCGGCCTGGATCACCCAGGTCGCCATGAACCTGGGCCGCGACGCCCTGCGGCACCAGCGGATGTCAGGGGCGAAGGAGTCGGCGATCGTGACCCACATCGAGGTGACGGCCCCCACGCCCGCGGTGGCCGTCGGCCATGCCCATGAGATCCGGGACGATGCGCTTCGTCTGCTCTTCGTTTGCTGCCATCCGGCGGTCGCGCCGGACGCCCAGGTGGTCCTCGCCCTCAAGGTCTTGTGCGGATTCAGCACGGGCGAGATCGCCCGGGCTTTCCTGAGCAGCGAGGCGGCGATCGAAAAGCAGCTGACCCGGACCAAGCAGCGGATCCAGCAGGCCGATATCGGCTTCGAGATTCCGGAGGGCGAGGATCTGGCGCCCCGGCTCGATGGCGTTTTGGCCGCCCTCTACCTGCTTTTCAACGAGGGTTACAAGGCCTCGGCGGGCGAGCGCCTCCTGCGCGAGGACCTCTGCCAGGAAGCCATCCGGCTGACCTCGCTGTTGCTGGCGCATCCCGCGGGCCGGACTCCCCGCACCCATGCGTTGCTGGCCCTCATGTACCTGAGCGCCGCCCGGTTCCCTTCCCGGCTGGACGAACGGGGCGACCTGCTCCGCCTCGATGACCAGGACCGGGCGAAGTGGGACCAGGCCCTGATCGAACGCGGCTTGATCGAGCTGGCCGCGGCGGCCGAAGGCTCCGCGGTCAGCGAATACCACCTGCAGGCGGGGATCGCGGCCCTTCATGGCACGGCGGCCGACTACGCCTCCACCGACTGGGCCGGGATTCTCCGGCACTATGACGCGCTGTGCGAGATCAGGCCCTCGCCCATCGTGGCCCTGAACCGCGCGGTCGCGGTGGCCTCGCTGCACGGGCCGCAGGCGGGCCTGGCGGCGATCGCGGCGATCCCGCAGCGCGACCGGCTCGAGTCGCACTACCTGCTCCATGCCGTGGCCGGCGAATTGCACTGGCGGATGCGGAATGACCGCGCCGCCGCCGAGAGCTTCCGGCGGGCCCTGCAACTGGCGCAGGTGGGCCCCGAGCAGCTTTATCTCACGCGGATGCTGGAACGGTCGACCGATATCCCCCAGGCGGGCTGATCGCCCGGAAAGTGGCGTCCTTCCCTTGCGCTTCGGGGAAACCGGCTTACCGATGCGCTCCATGTCCACCTCTTCCGTCCAGGATCCCAGGGTTGCGTTGATCACCGGTTCGAGCCGCGGCCTGGGGGCCGCCACCGCCAAGCGCCTCGCGCGCGACGGCTTCTTTGTCGTCGTCAACTACGTCAAGTCCCAGAAGGACGGCGAAGCCGTCCTCCAGGATATCCGGGCCGCCGGCGGCAAGGGCGCCCTGGTCCAGGGCGACGTGAGCACCGTGACGGGCATCGGCGCCTTCTACCAGCGGGTGGACGCGGCGCTCGCCGCCCATGGCCTGCCGGCGAAGATCGATGTCCTGGTCGCCAATGCGGGCATCCTCATTTCGAAGCCGTTCTCCGAGACGACCGAGGCGGACTTCGACGCGCTCTTTGACGCCAACGTGAAGGGCGTATTTTTCCTCGTGCAGCAGGGGCTGCCCCGGCTGCGGGACAACGGGCGGGTGGTCACCCTCAGCTCGGGCCTGAGCCGCTTTGCGAATCCGATGTTCACCGCCTACTCCGGCACCAAGGGTGCGATCGACGTCATCACCCGCGTTCTCGCGCAGGAACTCGGGGCCCGGGGCATCACCGTCAACGCCATCGCCCCCGGCGCCGTCGACACCGACATGAACGCCGGGTGGCTGCGCTCCGAGGAGGGCCGCGCGATGCTGCTGTCGCGGCAGGCGATCAAGCAGATCGCGGTGGCGCCGGACATCGCGGACGCGATCTCCTTCCTCGCCAGCACGGACAGCCGGTGGATCACCGCCCAGCGCATCGAGGCGAGCGGCGGCTCCACCCTCTAGCCGCGTCCGCGGCTAGAACGATTCCTGGTCCGCCGTCGCCCGGCGGGTATCGGCGACGCCGGGCGAATTCCGCACGGCGAAGTCGGTGACCTGCCGCAGCACGAAGGCGGGCACGTCCGCGGTCCGCTGCGCGCGGATGTGGTCGAACTCCGCGCCGCCCACGTCGTCGAGCACGATGGCCGGCCGCGTGTCGGCCTTGGCCACGCCCAGCTCGACATCGCGGAAGGAAACATCGCGGGCATGCCGGATGTAGGCGCCATAGGCGGGCAGCAGGCCGAACATGGAGGGCTCGGGATAGCCCTTCGCCTGCTCGGGCGGCTGGTAGGGATCGCGCGGAC
>CAIWXW010000152.1 GCA_903916755.1 uncultured Opitutaceae bacterium
GCCGGCCCGCATCGGGGGTTGCAAAGCGCCCCGGAAAGGAGGAAGTTTGGTCCTTTCGAACCCATCTCATGTTACGTAAGTTGATTGCCAAGCTTCGCGGTCAGAAGGTCGACGTCAGCGAGAGTCGCCCGCCCGCCACCGTCCACCCGGCCCTTGCGCGCGCTCCCCAGCGGGAGGCCGGCCGCGGCCCCTCCCACGGGCAGGGGCACCCCGGCCAAGGCGACAGCCGTCGCTCGCCGTCGGGGCCCCGGCCGCAGGGCCAGGGGCAGGGCCAGGAACGGCAGAGCCAAGGGCGGAGCCAGGGACAGGGACATGACCGCGGCCCGGGTCGCGGTCCGGGCCGTCCGCCCGCCGAAGGCGCCGGATCCGGTCCGCAGCGGTCGCATGAGCCGCGCCCCCGGCATGATTCTCCCCGTTCGGATTCCTCGGGCCGCGGTCCCGCCCGCAGCGGGCGGGGCGGCCGCGATGGCGGCCGGGGCGAGGAGCGGCGGGCCCGGCCCGCGCGCGACGACTTCGAGCATCCCCGCAGCGAGTCGATCAAGCCGGCGATCCCGATCGATGTCCCGAAGATGGACACGGCCTTTTCCAAGCTCGGCCTGTCCGACGCCCTGGCCTTCGCGGTGCAGGAGATGGGCTATCTCGAGCCGACGCCGATCCAGCGCGGCGCCATCCCGGTTGTCCTGGCCGGCGGCGACGTCATCGGCTCCGCCCAGACCGGCACCGGCAAGACCGCCGCCTTCGCGCTGCCCATCATCCAGCGCCTGAACACCCACGGCAAGCTGCGCTGCCTGATTCTCGAGCCGACGCGCGAGCTCGCCCTGCAGGTCGAGGAAGCCTTCCAGAAATTTGCCAAGTTCACCGACCTCCGCGTGACGATCGTCTACGGTGGCGTCGGCTACGGCAAGCAGACCGAGGACCTGCGCCGCGGCATGGACATCCTCGCTGCGACCCCCGGCCGCCTGCTGGACCATCTCGAGCAGCGCAACTGCTCCCTGGAGAACATCGACATCCTGGTGCTGGACGAGGTCGACCGCATGCTCGACATGGGCTTCCTGCCCGACGTCCGGCGCATCGTCCAGAAGTGCCCGACAGAGCGCCAGACCCTCTTCGTCACCGCGACCCTGCCGCCCGAGCTGGCGCAGCTGGCCGGATGGGCGCTCCGCAATCCGACCACCGTCGAGATCGGCCGCCAGCGCGCGCCCGCCGAGACGGTCTCGCACGGCTTCTATCCCGTGGTCGCCGCCCAGAAATTCGAGCTCCTGCAGCTCCTGATGGAGCAGACGGAGTACAAGAGCGTCCTCATCTTCTGCCGCACCCGGATGGGCGCCGACCGCATCGCCAGCCGCCTGCAGAGCAAGGGCCACACCGTCGGCGTGATGCACTCCGACCGCAGCCAGCGCGAGCGGGTCGAGGCCCTCGACGGCTTCAAGAGCGGCAAGTACGAGGTGCTCGTCGCCACCGACATCGCGGCGCGCGGCCTCGACATCGCCGGCGTCTCGCACGTCATCAATTACGACGTCCCGGAAAACGCCGAGGACTATGTTCACCGCATCGGCCGCACCGGCCGGGCGCAGACGACCGGCGACGCCTTCACCCTCGTGACCGAGGACGACGTGCGCGACGCCCGCAGCATCGAGCGCTACATGGGCCGGGCCGTCGAACGGAAGAAGATCGACGGCTTTCCCTACGTCTATTCGGCGCTCTTCGACGAGAAGATCCAGGCCGAGGCGGCGCCCAAGACCTCCAGCCGCCTGCATCGCGGGATGCGGCGGTAGGAGCGGGCCAGCGACCTAGCTGTCGCTGTTGACCAGGCGGAAGGCCAGCGCGGCCGCCAGCGCCCCGCCGAACTCGCCGACCAGGAAGAGCCAGAAATTGCTCCAGCTCGACAGGCCCATCAGGGTGATGCC
>CAIWXW010000153.1 GCA_903916755.1 uncultured Opitutaceae bacterium
CGACGGATGTGCCGCCCGCGCCCGCGGTGGCGCGCGACGGCAGCGTGCCGGCGGAGATGTCGATGTCCAAGATCACCGTGACCGGCGCGATCAAGCATCCCGGCAGCTACGATCCGGACCAGGGTGCGCCCCTCTCGGTGCTTGATCTCGTCGCCAAGGCGGGCGGACTCGCGCCGGAGGCGGATGGCTCCAACGTGGGCATCACGCGCGCGGGCGACCCGACCAAGGGCATCCAGCACGTGGACGTGGCGGGCATCCTGAACGGCACCGCGAAGCAGAAGGCCGACGATCCGCTCCTGCTCCTCCATTCCGGCGACCTGGTTTTCGTGCCGGAAAAGAAGCCCTGATCCGGCCCCGCGCCCGGGTGCCGGGCCGGGGAATTGTTGTTGCGCGAGCCGCCGACCAGCTCATGTTCCGCATCGGCCAGGTGCCATGCATGGGCAGGCGCGTGAACTCCGCCAGGGCCGGAAGGCAGCAACGGCAGCGACGTCCTCCCAGTGCCGTGGAGTGCCTGGCCACTCTCTTTTTCCATGTCCTACCAGGTCATTGCGCGCAAATGGCGCCCGCAGACATTTGATGACGTCGTCGGCCAGGACCATGTCGTCCGAACGCTGAAGAACGCGATCGTCCACCAGCGAATCGCGCATGCCTATCTCTTCGTGGGCCCGCGCGGCACGGGCAAGACGTCGACCGCCCGCATCTTCGCGAAGGCGCTCAACTGCACCGACGGGCCCAAGGTGGACTTCTCGCTCGACGATCCGGCGGTCCAGTCGATCGCCGATGGCAGCCATCTCGACGTGATCGAGATCGACGGCGCCTCGAACAATGGCGTCGACCAGGTGCGCGAGCTGCGCGACACGGCCCGCTACGCGCCGGCGCAGGGTCGCTTCAAGATCTACATCATCGACGAGGTGCACATGCTGACGACGCAGGCGTTCAACGCGCTGCTCAAGACGCTGGAGGAGCCCCCGGCGCACGTGAAGTTCATCTTTGCCACGACCGATGTGCAGAAGGTGCTGCCCACCATTCTCTCGCGCTGCCAGCGCTTCGACCTCAAGCCGATCCCGCCCGGGCTCATCGTGGAGCGGCTGGCCAAGATTGCGCAGGAGGAGAAGATCAAGGTGAGCCCGGCCGCCCTCGAATGCATCGCCCGCCTGGCGGATGGCGGCATGCGCGACGGGCAGTCCATCTTCGAGCAGATGATTTCCTTCTGCGGCGGCGAAATCACCGAGCCGGATGTCCTGGACGTCTACGGCCTGGTGTCGGCGGAGAAGGTCGCCGCGCTCGCCGCGGCCCTGGCGGCCGGGGATCACCAGAAGATCGTGGCCGTGGTCGACGAGTGCGATGCGGCGGGACGCGACCTGGTGCGCCTGCTGGCCGACCTCCAGGCCCTGGTGCGGGGGGTCCTGCTGGATGCGATTGCCCGCGGTGGTACGAGCGACCGGCTGGGAACGGCGCTCACGACCGAGCAGCTGACCCGGCTCCTCGACGGCCTGCGCGAGGGCGAGTCCAGCGTGAAGCTCGGGCTGGCGGAAAAGGTCAATTTTGAGGTCACGCTGCTCAAGGCGGTCGACGCGAGCCGCGCGCGCGCGATCGATTCGCTGATCAGGGAGCTTTCCGCCCTTTCGGCCGAGGCCCCCGAGGCCGGCGGCGGTTCGGACGGCGAAAAAAAAAAGATAGGCTGAGCGAGCTGGAGCGGCGCCTCGCGCGGGCCCGGTCCGCGGACCCGGGGGCGGACGGCGCGCGGCCCGAGGTGGCGGCGATTCGGGCCCCGGTCGAACGACCGGCGCCAGCGGCCACGCCCGATGATGCGGATCTGACTGCCGCGAGCGAAGCCCCCGCGGCCGGCGAGGCTCCCGTCTGGCCCGGCGAGGCCGACGAAGCGTCATTTTTCGCGGACAGCCGCGCCCGCGGCGAGGTGCTGCCCGCGTTGCCGACCGTCCCACCGGCCCAGGAACTGGATCCGGGCCCGGACCTTCCGCCGCTCGACGCGCTGGTGGCGCGCGTTCCGGCGCCGCTGCGCGAGGCGCTCGACGACCTTTTTCGGGCCAAGTTCACCCGCGCGCGGCGGCTGCCGGCCTCGGCGGTCAAGCCGCGCTGAACCGATTTGCGCCGGGCCAGGAATTGCGTTCCCTTATCCTGGCGATGACCCCCTCCCGTCCCCTCCATCCCGATGTCCGGATCGGCCATGTCCACCTGAAGGTGGCCGACCTCGCGCGGTCGCTGGGCTTCTACGAGGGCGTCCTGGGCTTTAAGCTGATGCAGCGCTTTGGCCCCAACGCGGCCTTTATCTCGGCGGGCGGATACCACCACCACATCGGGCTCAACACCTGGGAGAGCGCGGGCGGAAAGCCGCCGGCGCCGGGCACGACCGGCCTTTACCATGTGGCGATCCTTTATCCGACGCGGGCGGAGCTCGGTGACGCCCTCAGGCGGCTGCAGGCCGCGGGCATCGCCCTCGACGGGGCCGCCGACCACGGGGTGAGCGAGGCCTTATACCTTCATGACCCCGACGGCAATGGCGTCGAGCTCACCTGGGACCGGCCGATGGCGGAATGGCCCCGCGACGAGGCGGGGGGCGTCGCCATGTTCACGCGGCCTCTCGACCTCGCCGGCCTCCTGCGGGCCTGAGCGCCCGGCGCCAGGTCAGCCAAACCTGACACCGAGGTCGCGGCGGCCCTCGACGCTGCGGGCGTAGAGGTAGGTTTCCGCGGCGCAGTGCGCCCACGGCGCGAGCAGCGCGACGGGTACCCGGCTATAGAGGCCGAGGTCGGTGCCTTCCAGCTCGTCGAGGCGCGCGAGGCAGGGGAGGTCGACCTCCCACAATTCGCCCTCGATCGACCGGCCCCCGGTTTCGACCCGGATCATGCCGGGATAGCCGTCCAGCTGAAGGAGGCGGTAGGCGGGCGCGGTCTGGGCCGGCCCGGCGAAGCGCTGGGCCGCCAGCAGGGCGTGATTGCTGCCGCCGCGCTTCAGGGTGCCATAGACAAACACGTGCGGCATGCGCTCAGGCCGGCGCGGGGGCCAGGATTTCGAGGGTGATCGCCGTGACATTGTCCCGCCCCGAGCTTTCCACCGCCTCCTGCACGAGCTGCGCGGCGAGCGCGGCAATGGGCGTCGGGCCGCGCAGCGCCTCCTCCAGCTGGCGATCCCAGAGCCCGTCGATCAGGCCGTCGCTGCAGACGAGGAAGCGATCGCCCGGCCGGCAGGCGACACCGCCGAGCTGGGGCTCGACGAACTGGTGGCCGGCGCCGAGGCTTTGCTGCAGGGCGTTGCGCCGCGGATGGGTCCGGGCCTCGCGCTCGTTGATCTGGCCGGAGCGGCGGAGCGCACCCACATAGCTGTGATCATGCGTCAGCTGGGTCAGGCCGCCTTCCCGGGGCAGGTGATAGATCCGGCTGTCGCCGACATGCGCGAAGTACATCCAGTCCGGCGTGAACCAGGCGAGGCTCAGGGTGGCCCCCATGCCCGCGCATTCCTCGTAGCTCTGGCCCATCTGGGTCAGGTCATGGTGGATCGCGGCGATGATCTCGGCCAGGATCGCCTTGAAGCCGGGCGGGGTGCCCCCAGCCGAGCGGCGGAAGCCGAGCGGCAGGAGGCGGGTGACCTTGTCGACCGTGATCCGGCTCGCGAATTCGCCCGAGTGCGCGCCGCCCATGCCGTCGCTGACCGCGAAGACCAGGTCGGAATCGGTCAGGGAGGCGTCGCCGGTCTTGCCCAGGTGTCGGAGATGGTTCGCATCGAAGGCCAGGGCCAGGAACGCGTCCTCATTGTTGGCGCGAAAACGGCCCCGATGCGTCTGGCCGGACCACCGCAGGCGGGGTGCGGCGGCCAGCGAAGAGGGAAGTTCGGTCATCACGGGGTGGGATCAGGCCATGGAAGCCGGCGGTGGCGGATTCTCGGCCAGCAGGGCCGCAAACTCGAAATCGATGACGCAGAAGCGGCCATCGGTCGCGCGATAGGTCACGTTGCGGATGTCCGGATCGTCGTGGCGCACGCCGAAGGTCTCGAGTTCGGCGAAGAGCTCCTTTTTGCGCTCCTCATTGAGCTGCTCGACGCGGGCGCCGCAATTGGTGGTGGTGATCTTGAGGGCTTCGGCCTCCACCGCGAGGAGCCGAGGAACAAAATTGCAGCCCTGGGCCTCGAGGTGCCGGAGGATCCGGACCTCATTCGAAAAACGCTCCCCCGCCTTCGGTCCGCGGAAGGTCTTGTGGACCCGGCCGTCATAGCCGATGCGCACCAACGCCCGCTGGGTGTCTTTGATCTCGTGCATGGCGAAGTCCCCATCCTTTCACGGCCAAGCGAGGAGGCAAGTGCCGGAATTAGCTGTCGGACTTGGCCTTGCACAATCGAGCCTTTAAGTAACAATTTGTTAATTATTTTCCTTAAATTTGGCACCGAGAATGCTAGAACTCAGGCCACGCAAGATCTCGTCGGCTTTGACACCGGAATTCCGGCGATTTACACGACCAGACCCGCAGATCAACCCATAGCTCGCAAACAACCCAATAGACATGGCTAAACTCAAATTAGAATACCTCTGGCTCGACGGCTACACGCCCATCGCGAGTCTCCGCAGCAAGACGAAGATTGTGGACGGCGATCCCGCCAAGCTGTCGCTCGAGGACCTTCCGGTCTGGGGCTTTGACGGCAGCTCCACCCAGCAGGCGGAAGGCAAGAGCTCGGATTGTTTGCTCAAGCCGGTGGCCCTCTTCAAGGACGCGACCCGCAAGGGCGGCTTCCTGGTGATGTCCGAGGTGCTCCTGCCCAACGGCGAGCCCCATCCCACGAACTCGCGCGCGACCATTCTCGATGACCCCGGCGCCTGGTTCGGCTTCGAGCAGGAATATTTCTTCTACAAGGACGGCCGCCCGCTCGGCTTCCCGGCCGCCGGCTACCCGGCGCCGCAGGGCCCGTACTACACCGGCGTCGGCTACAAGAACGTCGGCGACATCGCCCGCACCATCGTCGAGGAGCACATCGACCTCTGCCTCGAGGCCGGCATCAACATCGAGGGCATCAATTCCGAGGTGGCCAAGGGCCAGTGGGAATTCCAGATCTTCGGCAAGGGCTCCAAGTCCGCCGCCGACCAGATGTGGGTCGCCCGTTACATCATGGCCCGCGCGTGCGAGAAGTACTGCATCGATGTCGAGTGGCACTGCAAGCCGATCAAGGGCGACTGGAATGGCTCCGGCATGCACGCCAACTTCTCGACCAAGCACATGCGTGAAACCGGCGGCAAGGGCTACTTCGACAAGCTGATGGACGCCTTCAACAAGCACCGCGACGAGCACATCGCCGTCTATGGTCCGGACAATCACCTCCGCCTGACCGGCCTGCACGAGACGCAGTCGATCGACAAGTTCCGCTGGGGTGTCGCCGACCGCGGCGCCTCGGTCCGCGTCCCGCATAGCTTTGTGAATAGTGGGTACAAGGGCTACCTCGAGGATCGCCGGCCGAATTCGGCTGCCGACCCCTACCTGGTGGCTTCCCGCATTCTGAAGACGGTCTCGACCGTTCCGCTGGCCTAACCGCCGGCCAACGGGCGAGCCGTTTTCGGCTTTCTGCGCCACCCCCACCGAGGGGGTGGCGTTTTTTTTCTCGTCCGCGGGCCGCGCCAAATGGAACGGCCGCCCCGGTGGGGGCGGCCGTCAAGAGGCGTCCGGGCGGGGGAAGGGCTACTCCAGGATCATTTCCTTCACCGTCTTGCCGGCCGGAATCATCGGCAGCACGTGCTCGGTGTAGGGCACGATCACGTCCAGGACGTAGGGGCCGTCGTGGTCCAGCATCTCCTGGATGGCCTCGCGCAGCTCGCTCTTCTTGATCACGCGGCGGCCCTTCACGCCGTAGCCTTCGGCGATCTTGACGAAATCCGGGTAGAGAGCGTCGGGATTGTCGGGGCTGCCGACATTGCTCTCGTCGCCGAGGATGGTGTTGCCGCGGACGCTGCCGTAGAAGCGGTCCTCCCACTGGACCACCATGCCCAGGTGCTGGTTGTTCAGGATCATCGCCTTGGCTGCGATCTTCTCGATATGGGCGGTGGCGAGTTCCTGGATGTTCATGGCAAACGAGCCGTCGCCGTCGATGTCGATCACCTGCATGTCGGGGCAGGCCACCTTGGCGCCGAGCGCCGCGGGGTAGCCGAAGCCCATCGCGCCGAGGCCGAGCGAGCTGATGTAGCGGCGGGGCTCGTTGAAGCGGTAAAACTGCGCGGCCCACATCTGGTGCTGGCCCACGCCGGTGGCGATGATCGCGTCGCCCTTGGTCAACTCATAGAGGGCGGCCACCGCCTCCTGCGGCAGGATGTGCGGGCTCTTGCCAAAGCCGGCGCTGCTGTCGAAGGGCTGCTGCTGCTTCCACGCGGCGATCTGCGCGTGCCAGGCGGACGTGTCCGGCGGCGCGAACTTCCGGGCCGCGATCAGCTCGTTCAGCCGCTGGAGGGCGTACTTCACGTCGCTTAGGATCGGCAGGAGGATGCCCTGCTTGTTCTTGTTGTGCTCGGAGCTGTCGATGTCCACCTGGACGATCTTGGCGCCGGGGGCGAACCGATTGACGTCGCCGGTGATCCGGTCGTCGAAGCGGGCGGCGAAGCAGAGGAGCAGGTCGCTCGCGTCCACCGCCCAGTTGCCGTAGGCGGAGCCGTGCATGCCGAACCACCGCATGGACAGGGGGTGGGATTCCGGGAAGCCGCCCAGGCCCATCAGGGTGGTGGCCACGGGAATGTTGGTCGCGATCGCGAAGGCCTTCAGGTCGGCGCTCGCCTCCGCGGAGATGACGCCGCCGCCGGTGTAGAGGACCGGCCGCCTGGCCTGCGCGATCAGCGCGAGGACCTCCTCGAGCTGCGCGTCGGTCGCGCGGTGCTCCATGCCGACATAGGGGTTGCGGAACTTCACCTCGGCGGGCCAGACCGGGACGAACTTCGCGATTTGGACATCCTTGGGGATGTCGATGACCACGGGTCCGGGCCGGCCGCTGCGGGCGAGGTGGAAGGCCTCCTTGAAGATGCGGGGCAGGTCGTGGAGGTCGGCGGGCCGGATCAGGTAGGAATGCTTCACCACCGGCAGGGTCATGCCGAAGAAGTCGGTCTCCTGAAATGCGCTCCGGCCGATGAACTTGGAGAAGACCTGGCCGGTGATCGACACCAGCGGGATCGAGTCCATATAGGCGTCCGCGATCGCGGAAACCAGGTTGGTGGCGCCCGGGCCGCTGGTCGCCATGCACACGCCCACCTTGCCCGTCGCATGGGCATACCCCTCGGCCGCGAACGAGCCGCCCTGCTCATGGCGGGGCAGGATGGTGCGGATCTTGTCCGTGCGGGCCAGGGCTTGGTGCAGCTCCTGGGAGGCGCCGCCTGGATACGCGAAGATCACGTCGACGCCCTCGCGGATCAGGCACTCGACGACAACATCGGCGCCCTTCATTTCGCGGCCGGTTTCGGCTTGGGGCGACGGAGCGGGCGGAGTGATCGTTTTCATAGCGGGAAAAGCCTCCCAGTAAAGACCCCGGGGCGGATTGAGGCAAGAAGGTTCAACTGAACAACCCGATTGACCGCCCGCCGCCGCTCGTTCCAGACTCTGCCCCCTCCGATGGAAACATTCTTGATCGACGTGCCCATGCCTTCCATGGGCGCGACCGTGAACGAACTCACTGTCGTGAGCCTCAAGACCAAGGTCGGGGCCACGGTCGCCAAGGGCGAGAAACTCGCGGAACTGGAGAGCGACAAGTCCGTCTTTGAGTTCGAGTCCCCCTGCGCCGGCGTAATCCGCGCCATCCTGGCCCAGGCCGGCGAGGCCAAGCCCTCTGGTTCCTCCTTTCTGCACATCGAGACGAGCGATGGCTCCCTGGGGCACCTCAAGGCCAGGGCCGGCGCGGCGGGGGGCGGCGCGGCGCCGGCGGCGCCGGCGGCGGCCGTGATCTGGACGCCCCGCGCGACCAAGCTGGCGCAGGAGGCCGGCCTCGACCCCGCCCAGCTCGCCGACATGCCCGCCACCGGGCCCGGCGGACGGGTTTCGGGCGACGATGTGACCGCGTATCTGGCCCGGAAGAAAGCCTGATGACGCCCTTGTCCGAAACCGTCTGCATCGCTGGCGTCGGCTATGCCGTCCCGGCGGGGATCCACGCCAACAGCGAGATCCTCAAGGCCTTTCCGCACCGCACGGACGAGGAGATCGTCCGGCTGACGGGGGTGCGCGAGCGCCGCCGCGCGGCGGACGACGAGAGCGCCACCTCGATCGCGGCGATCGCCGTGCAGCACGCCCTCGACCAGGCCGGCATGGATATCGGCCTGATCGATGGCATCATCATGGCCACGCTGATCCCGGACCAGCCGGTGCCGGCCATGGCCAGCGCCCTGGCGCGGCAGCTGAACATTCCGCGGGTTCTGGCCTTCGACCTCAATGCGGCCTGCTCGGGCTGGCTCTATGCCCTCGAGGTCGGCCGGGCGCTGATCCGCTGCGGCACCGCCCGCAACCTCATCGTGGTCACGGCGGAACTGCTCTCCCGCATCACCAATCCCCAGGACCATGACACGGCCTTCCTCTTTGGCGACGGCGCCGGGGCGGCGATCCTGACCGACGCCCCGGGCGGCCATCGGCTGAGCCGGATCGGCCTGACCGGCGACGCCGACCAGTTCGAGTCGATCCAGCGTCCCGGCGGCGGTGCGCGCAAGCCGATGCCGGATCCGACCGGCTACGACCTCGATCACTTCTACCTGCAGATGGACGGGCCGTCGGTCTTCAAGCACGCCATCCTCGGCTTCGCCGAGATGATCGAGGAGACCCTGCGCCGCGAGAACCTCACGGCCGAGGACATCGCCTGGGTCGTCCCGCACCAGGCCAATGCCCGCATCCTCAAGGCGGTCAGCAAGCGCGTCGGCATTCCCTTTGAGAAGTTCGTGATGACGATCGCCAAGTATGGCAACACCAGCGCCGCCAGCGTCTCCATGGCGCTCGGCTGGGCCGCCGAGGAGGGCATTTTCACGCCCGGCGACCGCATCATCTTCTGCAGCGTCGGGGCCGGCCTGACCTTCGCGGGCGGCCTGCTGGTCTGGTGACGGGGCGCCGGGCTAGTTGCCGGCGAGGAGGGCCTCGATCCGCGGCTCGTGCAGGTTGGCGCGGGTCACGGCGATGAAATCGGTGGCGACGTTCGGCTCGACTTTCTCGCCGTTGAGCAGGGCCAGCGCGGTGGCCACGCCCTTGTAGCCCACGTCCGAGGGCAGCTGCGCGACCCAGCCCTGCATCGTTCCGTCCGCGAGCGCGGTGGCGACATCGGCGTTCAGGTCGAAGCCGAAGCCGACGAACCGGATGGGCCCGCCCGCCTTCCGCTCCTCGAGCAGCTTGAGCATCGCCATCGTCCCGGGGGTGCCGGAGGCGAGGATGGCCCGGGTCGAGGGATATTTTTCCAGCAGGAGCGCGGCGCGCTCGCCCTCCGCGCCGGCCTCGCTGCTCGCATAGATGTCGCTGTGCACGATGAGGTGCGGATGGGCGGAACGGAGGGCGGAGAGGGCGCCCGTCTCGCGCTGCTGCGCGGCGACGCTGTTCTGGGTGTGCTTGAGGACGCTGACCTCCTCGTGCTCGCCGACCAAAGCCGCCAGGAGGCGGCCCGCGGCCTCGCCCGCGGCGACCTGGTCGGTGCCGACGAACGGGCCGACGGGAGCGCCCCCGAGCGGGGAGTCGATGATGACGATCTTGACTCCGCGGGCGGCGAGGGCCGCGACCGGCGCGGCGAGCGTCTGCGTGTTGGTCGGGGCGATGACGAGAGCCTGGATGCCCTGGGCACCGAGGGCCTCCAGCAGCCGGATCTGGATGGCGACGTCGTTTTCATTGATTGGCGCCTTCACCACGACGTCGGCGCCGAGTTTGCGGCCGGCCTCCAGGGCCCCCTTCTCAACCGGGGTCCAAAAGCCGCCGCGGCCCTTCAGCAGGACGCCGATCTTTGGGGCGGCGGCAAGGCTCGGGGCGAAGGCCAGCGCGGCCAGCGCCAGGACGGCAGAAGGGATGCGGACGGGGTTCATGGGGGGGCTACCATGCCCCTTCGGCACTTTTGGCCGAAAGTAAAGGGTCGACGGGTATGCCCGACTCGCGGCGGCCTATCGGCCCAGCTCGTAGGCGAGCACGCTGAGGGCGGCGACGGCCGCCGTATCGCAGCGGAGCACGAGCGGTCCGAGCGTCACCCCGACGAACCCGGCGGCCCGGGCCCGCGCGCATTCCGCCGGACTGAAATCCCCCTCGGGCCCGATCAGCCAGGCGGCGGAGGCCGGAGCCGCCCCCGCCGGACGGGCCGCCCGCCAGGCCGCCAGGGCGGAGGGGAGCGACTGCGAGCCTGGTTCCAGGCTCGCCAGGAGCTTCAGGTCGCAGGCGGAGCCGGCCTCCGCCAAAAAATCCGCCAGCGTCTGCACCGGCCCGATCGCGGGCAGCCAGGGATTGCCGCACTGCTTCGCCGCCTCGACGGCCACGGCCTGCCATTTGCCCATTTTGCGGCTGCCGCGTTCGGCCCCGAGATGCACCTGCGTCCGCTCGGTTTCCAGGGGAACGATCCGCGCTGCGCCCAGCTCGGTCGCCTTTTGCACGATGTCGTCCATCACGCCGCCCTTGGGCAGCGCCTGGGCGAGGGTGAGGGCGTGGGCCCGGGCCGGGGCCTGGCGCGTGGTTATCACTTCGAGCCGGGCCGCGCGCCGGTCGGCGGAGCGCAGGATGCAGGTCCATTCCGTGCCGCGGCCGTTGAACACCACCACGGTTGCCCCCCCCTCCGCCCGATTCACCGCCACGAGGTGGTGGGATTCGTCCGGCTCGAGCGTGATCTCGGCCGGCGCGGACGCGTTCAGCGGGGAGAAGGCGCGGAAGTCGGGCATGCGGGGACGAGGATGTTCGGGCGTGAAGGGCGCGGGAAGCGAAAACCGGGCGGCTGCTTCCGGCCAAAAAACCGTTTACAGGCTCCGCCCGCCGCCTACGGTCGGTTCCTTGCAGGCGCCCGAATGGCGGAATTGGCAGACGCGCTGGACTCAAAATCCTGTTCTCGCAAGAGAGTGTCGGTTCGACCCCGACTTCGGGCATTCTGCAATTGGGCCGCCCAGCGGCCGAAGCATTCGATTCGGGCATGGCACGCGCTTGCCATGCCTCCGGGCGCGCTCCATGCTGTATCCCGGTGACTATGCGGCGTTTCGCAATGCGCTTACCCCCCGTCCGTTTATTGGCTTTTGTCGGCGCTGGCCTGCTGGCGGCGACGTTTCTGCGCGCGCAGGCGGCCGATCCGGCGGTGGCGGCCTTGGTGCAGCAGAACCAGCAGCTGCAGCAACAGTTGCAGCTGCAGCAGAAGACGATCGATGCGTTGAACGCCCGGCTGAACGAGATCGATCACTCGGCGGCCCGGCAGGAGCAGGAGCTCCAGGGTTTGCGGGATCAGATGGGGGCGCCCCCCCCCGCCGCTTCCGGGCCGGCGCCCAGCTCCATCGTCCAGGAGATCAGGCTGAGCGGCGAGGCGGGATTCGCGCTCTTCAATTCCGGCGCCCACGGTCAGTATCCCAATGCCGAATTCCGGGTCGACGAGGCGCGGCTCTTCATCGAAGCGACGGTGTGGAAGAACGTCTTCCTCTTCGCCGAGGCCGACTTCATCACCCGCGAGTCAAGTGACGAGGGCACGTACCTGGGCGAGTATTACGCCGACTTCGAGAACCTCTCCGGATCTTGGGGTCAAGATGACCTGCTGAGCGTGCGGGTGGGCCGCTTCTACATCCCGTTCGGCGAGGAATACCAATACCGCCGGGTAATGGAAAATCCACTCATCTC
Source organism: uncultured Opitutaceae bacterium (assembly GCA_903916755.1). Taxonomy (GTDB): domain Bacteria; phylum Verrucomicrobiota; class Verrucomicrobiia; order Opitutales; family Opitutaceae; genus Palsa-1447. Next base: position 11,784 of record CAIWXW010000153.1, read on the forward strand.
GCATTCCGTGGCCGACATCTGGGGAATGGACCAGGGGGTGGAGCTGTATGGCAAGAGCGGCCGGCTGCAATACGCCGCGGCCATCCAGAACGGCGGAATCAACACGCTGCATGACTTCAATTCCGACAAGGCCCTGACTGCCCGGGTCGGCTTCGACCCATTGGGCTGGCTGCATCTCAGTGCCAGCGCCATGCGCACCGGGCGGCTGAGCTCGAGCGGAGACCAGCTCTCCGCGCTGTGGTTCGGCAATGGCTTCCTGCGGACCCTTGGGCCCGCGGCGAGCACGAATGAATTCAACGCGAGTCTGGGCGAGCTCGACGCGATGGCCCGCTGGTCCGGCGGCAGCTTCGGCGCGACGGCGGGCACGCTGCGCTACGACGACAACAACCGCTTCGGCCGCGATTCCCGGCACCTGACCTACTATTCGCTGGAGGCGACGCAGGCCCTGGCTGATCCGCTGCTGGCGGCGGTCCGCTTCAGCCACATCAGCGCGCCGCGCGGCTTCCCCATCGTGGGCCAGGGAAATTTTTCGACCTTCCTCTTTGGCAACAGTCCGACGACGGAGCTCACCCGCCTGAGCCTGGGCCTGGACTACCGTTTCGGGCCGCCGCTCGTGCTCAAGCTCGAATACAGCCCGGAATGGGGCCGCCTGCTGGCGGGACCGCGGCGGAACAACGAGGATCTCCTGTCCTCGGAGTTGGGGGTAAAATTCTAGATGGGCCCGCCCTGCCACCTCGCCCGGGTGATCGCCGTTGCCGCCGGCCTGCTCACCACCGTCGCGCGGGCCGGCTCGATCACGGGCGTCGTCAGCGCCAAGGGGCCGGACGTGGCGCGGGCCGCGGCCGGAGGGGAATACGGGAGCCGGCGCTTCAGCCTGGCGGAACGCGTGGACTACGCGCACCTCGACAACTTCGTTGTCTACGTGGATCAGGTCGTGCCGGGGGCCCCGGCCCCGCAGGGGACACAGACCATCACGCAGCATGACGTCAGCTTCGAGCCGCATGTGCTGCCGGTTGCCCTCGGCCAGCGCGTCCGCTGGCCCAACGGCGACGCGGTGTACCACAACGTCTACTCGACCTCGGAATCGAAGGAGTTCGACCTGGGCCTCTATCTGCAGGAGCGGGTCCCGGAGCTCGTCTTCGACCAGTTGGGGCGGGTGGACGTCTTTTGCAGCATCCATGCGAAGATGCACTGCATCGTGCTCGTGCTGCCCAGCCCGTATTTCGCGGTCAGCGGCACCAAGGGCCGCTATGCCATCCGCAATGTCCCGCCCGGGACCTATCGCGTCCGCGCCTGGCAGGAGCGGATGCCGCCCTCCGCGGCCCGGCTGGTGACGGTCCCCGCGGCCGGGGATGCCAAGGGGGCGGATTTCGTCCTGGGCCTGGGCGATCTGCCCAAATACTGACGTTACCCGCATGCAATCCTCTGCCGCTGCCCCCCGGTTGAGCGTTCAGACCAAGGTCCTGATCCCAGTGACGGTCCTGCTGGTCCTGCTGCCGGTGGCGGTGATCTGGATCGTCAATGACACCATTACCCGCCAGGTCCGGGAGGAGGCGGTCACGGCGCTGACGACGGCCGACGGGGTCTTCCGCCATCTCCTGGAAAACCAGGGGCGCGACCTCCTTGAGCACTATAACTCCGCCCTGGGCGAGCGCGGCACGATGCAGCGGACCTACCAGGATCTGCTGAAGATCGCGGCGAACCAAAGCCCGGCCGCCGTCCACACCCTGCGCGATGCCCTCGCGCAGCAGCTGGGCGGTGACACGGTCGCGATCCTCCTGGCGTCCGATGGCGCGACGGCCCCGGTGGGCGCGCGCAGCGACGACAGCCTGTTTGCGGCGGACGCGTTCACCCGGGCGGCCCTCCCGCTTTCGCGCGCCGCCCTGGCCGGCGAATCAGGTTCGGCCTGGATCGCCCTCGACGGCACGGTGCTGAACACCGTCGCGGTCCCGGTGGTGGTCAACAACCAGGTGGCCGGAGCCCTGACCGTGGGGGTGCGGGTGAGCGAGGCCACCGTCCAGGAATTCAAGCAGCTCACCGGCACCGAGATCGTGCTGCTGGCCGGCGACCGGGTGGCGGCCTCCACCGTGAGCGGCGTCGACCTCGCCGGCCTGGGCGGCGGCGCGAGCCGGCCGGGTGAGGCGCAGCAGCGGGTCCTCAAGGGCGAACACTTCCTGGCCACCGCCGGGGCCTACGGGGAGGTCGCGGGGGTGGGCGGTTTCCGCTACGTCCTGCTCTCGTCCTATGAGCAGAGCCGGCGGACGCTCGCGGAGATGCAGCGGACCCTGGTGGCCGTTTCCGCCGCGGGCATCCTGCTCAGCGCCGGGGCTGTCTGGTTTTTCGTCCGACGGATCATCCATCCGCTCCGCCAGCTGCGCGACACGGCAGAGGCGGTCGGCCACGGCGACTTCTCGCGCCGGATGGGGCGGCTGGCCAACGACGAGCTCGGCGACCTGGCCGAGGCCTTCAACCGGATGACGTCCAATCTCCAGACGTTGCGGACGGAACTGGAGCGGGCGGTCGAGACGCTGCAGGCCACCCAGGCCCAGCTGATCCAGAGCGAGAAACTCTCCGCGGTCGGGCAGTTCGTGGCGGGGGTGGCGCATGAGCTCAACAATCCCCTGACCGCGGTGATCGGGTTCTCCGACCTGCTGGTGCAGACGCCGACCGACCCCGCGATCAAGCCGCATCTGGAGCGGATCGCCCGCAGCGCGCATCGCTGCCATAAGATCGTGCAGAACCTCCTGGGCTTCGCCCGGCAGCATCCGCCGGAGCGCGCGCTGGTGGCGGTCAACGACGCGATCGACGAGGTCCTCGAGATCATGGCGTATGATTTTCGGACGGGGAACGTCGAGATCGTCCGCGAATTTGGCGAGGATCTCCCGCTGATTCTGGCGGACCGTCACCAGCTGCAGCAGGTCTTCATCAACATCCTGAGCAACGGGCGGCAGGCCATCCAGGCTTTCAGCAACCAGGGCCGGATCACGCTCCGCACCCGCCGGGTGGACGCCGACGTGCAGGTGGAGCTGGCCGACAACGGGCCGGGCATCAGCGCCGAAAACCTCTCCCGGATCTTCGACCCCTTTTTCACCACGAAGCCCGTGGGCAAGGGCACCGGCCTGGGGCTGAGCCTCTGCTACGGCATCGTCCGGGAGCATGGCGGGACGATCTCCGCCCGCAGCGAGCCGGGGCAGGGCGCCAGCTTCCTGATCACGGTGCCGGCGGCCTCGGCCGCCGCGGGCGCGAGCGAGGCGCGGACGGAGCCGGCCGCGCGGCGGGCCGATGGGACGGGGCGCAGCGTGCTGGTGGTGGACGACGAGGAGGAGATCCTGGCGCTGACCCGCGAGCTGCTCCGGCAGGACGGCTACACGGTGGAAACGGTGGCCGGCGGCGAGGCCGCGGTGGCGGCGATCGCCCGGACGCGCTTCGACGTCATTGTCTCGGACTGGAAGATGCCGGGCATGAATGGGCTCCAGCTCTACGAGCACCTGCTTGCGACCCATCCGGCGGCGGCGGCCCGCGTCTGCTTCATGTCGGGGGATGTCGTGAGCGACGCCTTCCAGGAGTTCCTGCGGCGGCAGGCCCGCGTCTGCCTCCCGAAGCCCTTTTCAATTAAAGATTTTCAAAACGCCGTCGCTGGCCTATTGGAACTGGGCATGGCCACCTGACCGCGGAATCCGCCGCGGGGGGGCTCCATCATTATGTTCAAGGAATTCAAGGAATTTGCGGTCAAGGGCAACGTGGTCGATCTCGCCACCGGCGTGATCATCGGCGCGGCCTTCGGTGGCATCGTCAACTCCCTGGTCAACGACCTGATCATGCCGCCGATTGGCGTCCTGATCGGTGGCGTCGACTTCAAGGACCTCTTTGTGCTTCTGCGGACGGGCAAGAAGGCGCCGCCGCCATACGCCACGCTGCAGATGGCCCACGACGCGGGCGCGGCGACCCTCAACTACGGTCTGTTCATCAACACCGTCCTCAATTTCGCGATCATCGCAGTCACCATTTTCGTCATGGTGCAGATCATCAACCGCATCCGCCGGGCCGAGCCGAAGGCGCCCGATCCGGTGCCCCGGCAGGAAGTGCTGCTGGAGGAAATCCGCGATCTGCTGAAGAAGCCCCCGGCCGCCCGGAGCTGACTAGAGGCCGCGCTTCTGCAGGGCGGCGCTCAATTCCTGCATGAACGCCTGGGCGTCGGCGGGCGTGGGGCGGTAGCCCGGCTGGCTGACCTCGGTGAAGCCGGGCCGGCCCTGGTGATCGACCATCCACTTGCCGGTCACCCCGTCGCTGAAGGTCACCGATCCGCTGGCGATGGCCCCGGGCAGCAGGGTGGCCCGGTCGACTGAAACCGTCACGGCGCCCGCGCCGGCGTCGGCCAAATCGGCCGTGGGATCGTCCAGCGCCGGCTCCGGCGCGGCGCCCGGCGCCGCCGCGGCCGGCTGGCTCAGGTCGTCGCTGACCTTCGGCAGGGCGTCCTTCAGGCTGAGATCCAGGTCGTCGACCAGGAAGCGCACGTCCTTGTAGGTCAGGGAAAGCTTAAATTCCTGGCTCAGCTTCTTCTGGATGCTCGAAAGATTGTCGCCACCGGCCACCCACGAGGCGACGGCCTGCTTCTGTTCGGGAGATAGGGTCATGGGAAAAGCATAGGCCCGCCGGGCCGAATGTCTACCGCGAGCTGAGCGAGGCGGACCCGGCCGCTGCCTGGCGCCGCTATTTGGCCAGCTGCGTCCGCAGGAACTCCACGCTGCTGCGCATGGAGGTGTCCTGCTCCATCATGTTGTCCACGGCCTTGCAGGCGTGGATGACGGTGCAGTGGTCGCGGCCGCCGAAGGCGTCGCCGATGTCCTGGAGCGAATGCTTGGTCAGCGTCCGGGAGAGGTACATGGCCACCTGGCGCGGAATCGCGATGTTGTTCGGCCGGCGCTTGCTGGTCATGTCGCTGTGCCGGATCTGGAAGTGGTCGGCGACCCGCTTCTGGATCGTCTCGATCGTGAGGATCGTCTGCGCCTGCTCCATCAGCATGTCGTGGAGCAGCCGCTCCGCCGTCGGGACGTCGAGCGGCTTGCTGAAGAGGGCGGCGTGGCTGGCCACGCGGATGAACGCGCCCTCGAGGCGACGGACATTGCGGGTGATGTTCTGCGCGATGAAGGTGACGACGGCGTCGGGCAGGTCGCACTTCAGGCTGACCGCCTTGTTGCGCAGGATGGCCACGCGCGTCTCGAAGTCGGGGGCCTGGATGTCGGCCGGGAGGCCCCACTCGAATCGGGATACCAGCCGCGACTCCAGCTTTTGGATCTCGCTGGCGCGGCGGTCGCTCGAGAGCACGATCTGGCGGCCGGCCTCGAAGAGATCGTTGAAGGTGTGGTAGAACTCCTCCTGGATCCGCTCCTTGCCCGCGAGGAACTGGACGTCGTCCAGCAGCAGCACGTCGGCGTGCCGGTAGCGCTGGCGGAACTTCGTCAGGCTGTTCTCCTGCAGGGCATGGATGAACTCGTTTGTGAACTTCTCGGTCGAGAGGTAGGCGACGCGGGTCTCGGGATTGTGGCGCAGGATGGCATGGCCGATCGCGTGCATCAGGTGGGTCTTGCCCAGTCCCGTCTCGCCGTAGATGAAAAGGGGATTATAGGCCTGGGCCGGCGCCTGCGCGACTGCGAGCGAGGCGGCGTGGGCCATCTGGTTGTGGGACCCGACCACGAAAGTCTCGAAGGTGTTGCGCGGGATCAGGGTCCCGGTGGCCGGACCGCGCTCGTCGTAGCGGCCGCCGCGGCGGGCGGGGGCCGCGCTGCGGGCCCGACCGCCGACCCCCTCGGTGGGGCGCGGGCTGGAAGCCAGGTTGCGCGACGAGGATTCGGCCTTCCGTAACGTGACATTCACCGGGCGGCCGGCGCTCAGCCGGAGGCGCTGGGTGATCAGATCCAGGTAATTGTCATGGATCCAAATGGCGGCAAAGTCATTAGGCACGCCCAGCGTGATCGCGTCCTCGGTGGTTTCGAGGCAGACGAGCGGTTCGAACCACATCTGGAAGACGTCGTCGGGAAACAGCGACTTGAAGTCGCATTTGACGGTCTCCCACAGGATGGGCGTAAGGGACGGAGCGGGCATGGACGGGCTAAGAAGGGGAGGTTTATTCACACGCCCGCCGACGAACCCTTTTCCACCACCGCTTCCGGCGCCGGCCGACCGTGCCCAGCGCAGCAAAATTCAAATCCGGGCCATCGATCGGGGGGGTAAGGGGGCAAGAGTTGTAAAGTCTTGATGGCTAGGGCCTATGGTTGGTTGCTGCTGGGGGATCGCGCTACGGGACTGAAGCGACGTGGGAAAGAACGGACGGACAAGAAAAACGAGTGAACGAAGCTGCTATAACTGTGAACCCCAAAATCATTTCAAGGCGAACTTTCTGACAAGTTGTTCACAACGCTGCTGGGCATAACTTTTTTGCTTTTATCGTTGCCTCGCCGGGCCGGGCTTCGCGTCGGGAAAACCCGCGCGCGGCGCCGTAATTTTCGGTATGTTACATTGTCGCGGAGCCCGCTTGGGAAGCCGTTTCCCGGTTACAGCCGGGTGACGGTTGGATGACGACGCCCGTTTTTTTGAATACGCGCGCCGCGCGCTCAGGCGTGCGCCGCCGCCGGCTCCAGCCATTTTCCGTGCTCGCGGATGAGCGCGATCAGGCGCGCGTCCGCCTCGGCCTGCGGGATGTTGTACTGCACGCACTGCTTGCCGACATAGAGGTTGATCTTGCCCGGCGCCCCGCCGACATAGCCGAAGTCGGCATCCGCCATCTCGCCCGGGCCATTCACGATGCAGCCCATGATCGCGATCTTCAGCCCCTTGAGGTGCCCGGTCTGAGCGCGGATTCGCTGCGTCGTCGTCTGCAGGTCGAAGAGCGTCCGGCCGCAGCTGGGGCAGGCCACGAACTCCGTCTTTGAGCTGCGGGACCCCGCGCCCTGGAGCAGATTGTAGGCGAGGCGCAGCGCGCGCGACGGATCCGGCTCCGTCTCGACGCTCAGCAGGTCGCCCAGGCCGTCGCAGAGCAGGCCGCCGGTGAGGCAGCTGGCCTCGAGCAGCCGGGAAAGAAAAGTATTGTCGCCCTGGATCGCGGCGGCGGCGGTGTTGCGGATCCAGATGGGGGCGCGCCGCCCGAGCTGCTGGAGCTGGCCCGCCAGCTGGCGATAGGCGCCGAGCGCGTGGCCGGCCCCGGCGGGCACCGCGAGCGTGAAGAGGAGCCGGTCGTCGCGCACCGGCTCCAGCGCGGGCGCGAGGGCCGGGAGATCCGCGGCGGCGATGTCGCAGGCGAGGCCCGAGCCGAGGCGTGCGGCCAGCTCCGCCCAGCCGGCGAGGGCGGCGCCCTCGCCGGCCGAAAAGCGGCGAAGGAGAACGAGAGAGGTGCCCGTCCGGCTCAGCGCCGACAGGCGGTCGCCCAGGCCGCCGAGGGTGACCCCCGCCGCGCATTCCAGCACGAGAAAATCCGCGAACGGGTGCAGCGCCGCGAGCGCGGGCAGCGCCTCGGCCAGGGCGGTGTCGGAGGCGATCGGCACCAGCACGCCCTCGACCGGCGTGTCGGCGGAGCGAGGCCGCGTGATCTGCGCGGGCAGCGCCGCGAGGGCTTCGGGGCGCACCCGCACGACGACCCGCGGCGGCTGCTCCGGACCCACCGCGCTGTGCGCGCCCAGCGCCACGGTGGCCGTCTCGCGCCGCGTGAAATGATAGGGATCCACGCCGTCCGGCGGCTCCGCCGCGGGGGCTGCGCCGGACCCGGCCCACAGGCTCATCGCCTTGTCCGCGAGCGCGCGGGCGACCGGAATCTCATAGACGCTGTCCTCGGTCAGCGAGACGCGGATCGTGTCGCCCAGGCCGTCGAGCAGCAGCGAGCCGATCCCGATCGCGCTCTTGATCCGGCCGTCCTCGCCGTCGCCCGCCTCGGTCACGCCGAGGTGGAGGGGATAGTGCATGTCCGCCTGCTGCATCCGCTCGACCAGCAGCCGGTAGGCCTGGATCATGACCTTCGGATTCGAGGCCTTCATCGACAGAATCGTCTGCTTGAAGCCGTGTGATTCGGCGATGCGGAGGAACTCGAGCGCGCTCTCGACCATGCCCAGCGGCGTGTCGCCGTAGCGGTTCATGATCCGATCGCTGAGCGAGCCATGGTTGGTGCCGACGCGCAGCGCGCGGCCGAGCTCCCGGCACCGGCGCACCAGCGGCGAAAAGGACTCGTGCAGCCGCTGCAGCTCGCGCTCGTAGTCGGCGTCGGTGTACTCCCGCACCGCGAAGCGCTTCTTGTCGGCATAGTTGCCCGGGTTGACCCGGACTTTCTCGACGTGCTCGACCGCCTCCATCGCGGCCGACGGCAGGAAGTGGATGTCGGCCACCAGGGGCACGTCCGCAAACCCGGCGGCGCTGAACCGGGCCCGGATGTCCTGCAGGCATTTGGCGGCCTGGACGTTCGGGGCGGTGACCCGCACGATTTCGCAGCCCACCTCCGCCAGCGCGATGCACTGGCGCACGGTGGCGGCGACGTCCTGCGTGTCGCTGGTCGTCATTGATTGGATCCGCACCGGATGGCGGCCGCCAACCCCGACGGCGCCCACCATGACTTCCAGGGTGGGCCGGCGCACGGTCCGGGAGCGGGATGCGGTGTAGGACATGGGAGTCAGTTTGGGCCCCTTCGGCCCGTGCGGCAAATCAGTCCCGCGCCGGAACGGCTCAGTGCCGGTCGCCGGTCGGCTGATCGCGGCTGGGCTGGACCGGGGCCGCGGCGGCCGGATGCTCGCTCGGCCAGTCGCGCGCCCAGCGACGGACGTCGAAAACGCTGATGTAGAGCACCATCGAAAGCAACAGGACCGAAAAGACGACCTGCGTGTTGACGATGAAATTGGTCGGCAATGACCGGCCGCGCAGCCGGCCGATGGTTGCGAAGAGCATGTGCCCGCCGTCGAGGACGGGGATCGGCAGGAGGTTCAGGCAGGCGAGGCCCACGTTGATCATGATCGTCAGGTTGATCACCGCGAGCAGGCCGGCGCTGGCCGCGCTGCTGAAGTAGTGCACGATCCCGATCGGCCCCGACATCTTCGACAGACCCACATCGGAATGGGGATTGAGCAGGGTCGAGAGGCTGCGGAAGGTCGTCGTGATCTGATCGCGGATCTGGCCGAAGGGTGACGGGTGGACGGTGGTATAGCCGGTGGTGAGCACGAGGCCGAGATGGGCGGCGGTGACCGCATCAGGCCGCGGCGGAATGGCGATCGCGACCGTCGCGGCACCGCGCTTGATCAGGGCGTTCACGACCCGGCTGCGGTTCGCGATCAGGTAATCCTGGTATTCGGTCGCGTTCGCCATCGGATGGCCGTCGAAGGTCAGGATCTGGTCGCCGGTCCGGAAGCCGAGCTTTTCGCCCAGCGAATCCGTGGCGTTAAACTGGCTGACGATGAGGTCATACCAGGAGGAGATGCCGACCTGGCGCACCTTGTCCTCCGTGGAAATCCGGGGATGAAGCGTGACATCGAACGTGCGGCCGTCGCGCTCGATCGTGAAGACGGCCTGCGGCCGGCCCTGGGCGTCGCGGCCTGAGCCGCTGAAAATCCGCTGGTAAAGCGTGGTCCAGTCCGGGATCGCCTCGCCGTCGACCGCGCGCACGGTGTCGCCGACTTGGAGGCCGGCCTCGACGGCGGGGCTCGTGATCGTCGAGCCATCCGCCAGATCGAGGGTCGGCTTGACGTACCCGATGCGGGCGGCGCCCGTCATGTCGTTCGGCAGGGATTCGCCCGCCACCCAGATGATGCAGGCGAGGATGAAGGCGAAGATCACGTTGAAGACCGCGCCCGCCACCAGGACGATCATTTTGGAAAGATAGCTGACCGGCGGCAGGTGCGTCGCGTCCACCGCGGCCTCGCCCTCGAGCAGGCTCAGGTCGGCGAACTGCGGCAGCAGCACGTAGCCACCGACGGGGAACCAGGCGAGGCGGTATTCCACCCCGTCCTTGCCCGTCCAGGAGCACCCGGGAATCGCCGGCCCGAGGCCGATGGAGAAGCGCTGCACGGCGAGCCCGCGGCGCCGCGCGGCCAGGAAATGGCCGAGCTCGTGCACCAGGATCGAGCTGCCGAAGAAGAAGACGATCAGGAAGATCGACCAGAAATTGGACAGCAGGGAGTGGAGCAGGCCAGGGGACATCGAAATCAGCTTTTCGAATTTAGGTTCGTGAGTTGCGCGAGGGCGATCCGTCGGGCTTCCGCGTCCGCGGAGAGTGCGGCGGGCAGGTCTGCGGGGTCGAAATGATCGGAAAGGGCAAGAGTTTGCTCAACCACGCGGGAAATGGCAAGAAACGGAATCTGGCCGGCCAGGAAGGCCGTGACCGCCACTTCGTTGCCGGCATTGAAGACGGCGGGGGCCACGCCCCCGGCGGCCATGGCCTGCCGCGCCAGCCGGAGAAGGGGGAAGCGCCGCTCGTCCACCGGCCTGAATTCCAGCGCCACCATCCGGGTCAGGTCGAGCGGCGGCTCGGCGCCCTTCACCCGCTCGGGGTGGAGCAGGGCGTGCTGGATTGGGAATGTCATCGAGGGGGGGGAGAGCTGCGCCAGCATGCCCCCGTCATGGAACTCGACCAGGCAGTGGACGATGCTCTGCGGATGCAGGACGGCGCCGCACTGCTCTGGCTTGAGCCCGAAGAGCCACTGCAGCTCGATGAGTTCGAGGCCCTTGTTGGCCAGGGTGGCGGAGTCGACCGTGATTTTCGGGCCCATGGCCCAATTCGGGTGCTTGAGGGCGTCGGCCGGCGTCACCTCGGCCAGCCGCTCCTCCGGCCAGTCGCGGAAGGCGCCGCCGCTGGCCGTCAGGAGGATCCGCCGGACTCCGGCGCCCGGATGGCCCTCGAGGCATTGGAAGACCGCGTTGTGCTCGCTGTCGACCGGCAGGATCGTGGCGCCGTGGGCGCGGGCCGAGGCCGTCACGAACTTGCCGGCGAGGACGAGGATCTCCTTGCTCGCCAGGGCAAGCCGCTTGCCGGCGGCCAGGGCGGCCAGGGCCGGCTCGAGGCCGGTCGTGCCCACCACGGCGACCAGGACCACGTCAGCCTGCGGGAGCTGCGCGAGTTCAACCAGCCCGGCCACCCCGCCGACCAGCGCCGTGCCGGGGACGAAGGCGCCCGAGGCCCTGGCCGCCGCATAGGCTCCGTTTTCGAAGACGCCGACGTGGCGCACGTTGAATTCCTTCGCGATGGCCGCCAACCGCTGCCAGTTGCTCCGGGCGGCGATTCCGACCAGTTCGAGCCGGTCGCGGTGGGCGGCGAGAACCCGGAGGGTGTTTTCGCCAATGGAGCCGGTGGCCCCGAGCAGGACGACCCGTCGCTTCTTCATGCCTTCAACGGAACCCGAGCAGGAAATACGCGACCGGCGCCGTCAGGATCAGGCTGTCGCTCATGTCGAAGATGCCGCCGATCCCGGGGATCACGCCGCCGGAATCCTTGCGGTTGGCCCGGCGCTTGATCATCGACTCGATCAGGTCGGCGATGATGGCGACGGCGCCGACGGGGGCGGCGATCAGGGCGGCGTGCAGCGGGGTGAGGCTGGAAGGAACGCGCCCGCGGCCGAGCCAGGCGACCAAGGCGCCGATCAGCATCGAGGTGACGACGCCGCCCACCGCGCCCTCCCAGGTCTTCTTCGGACTGACGATCGGCGCCATGGGGTGCCGTCCGAAGGCCATGCCGGCGAGGAGGCCGCCGACGTCGGAAAACTTGGCGACGGCGACGATCCAGAGGCAGAGAATGAGGTGGCCGCCCACCGTGAGGTCCGTCCCGGGGTAGGGCGTGACCAGGACCCGCACGAAGTACTGCAGGAGGAGGGCGACGTAGACCAGGCCGAAGAGGGTGGAGGCCAGGGCGCAGACCCGCTGCTCGGGCGGACGCTCGCTGAGAATGCGGACCGAGCAGACCACCACCGCCAGCGCGAGGAGCGGATCGGCCGGCCAGCCGAACCGCTGCTGGGTCCAGGGCGCAATGACGATCAGGACGCCGAAGAGGGCGCCAAACCGGCCGAAGGGGGCGTCGCCCGCGGCGGCCGAAAGCTGGTAGAACTCCAGCAGCGTGAACCCGGTGATGAGCCCGATGATCACCACCGCGCCCGTCGCGTGGAAGAACCACAGGGTCGACAGCACGATGGTCCAGAGGACGGTGCTGCTGAGCGCGCGTTGGGCGATGACGCGCATTACTTGGCCGCGGCGGCGGGCCGGATTTGTTCGCTGGTCAGGCCGTAGCGGCGCTCGCGCCGCGCGTATTCCGCGATCGCGGCCGCGAGATCGGCCTTGCTGAAGTCGGGCCAGAGGACGGGGGTGAAGATCAGTTCCGCGTAGGCCGCCTGCATCAGGAGGAAATTGCTGATCCGGGTCTCGCCCGATGTGCGGATGACGAGATCCGGGTCGGGCATGTCCGCGGTGTAGAGGTAGCGGCTGAAGGTGCCCCAGGAGCTGTCGTTCAGTTTCTCGGCGCCGCTGGCCACCGCGGCGGCATAGGCCCGGGCGGCGTCGACCACCTCGTTGCGCGCCCCGTAGTTGAGCGCCAGGACCAGGGTGTAATCCCCGAAGTCCTTGGTCTTTTCGGTCGTTTCCCGGAGCAGGCGCTGCACCCCGGCGGGCAGGCCCTCGATCCGGCCGATAGTCCGGAGGCGGACCTTGTCGCGGACGAAGGTGGCCAGCTCCTTCTTGAGGTAGAATTCCAGCAGGCCCATCAGGGCCCCCACCTCTTCGGCCGGCCGATTCCAGTTCTCGGCCGAAAAGGCGTAGAGGGTCAGCTGGCGAACGCCGAGGTCGCGCGCCGCAAAGGTGATCGTGCGGACCGTCTCGACGCCCCGGCGGTGGCCCTCGATCCGCGGCAGCCCGCGCTGCTTCGCCCACCGTCCGTTGCCGTCCATGATGATGGCGATGTGCGCGGGGACCGGCGTCCTGGCGGACGGGTCCGGTCGGGCCGGTGCGGATTTCGACGACATGAGGCGCGTCCATTAGGTCGGCGCGGGCCGAAATGACAAGTGGTGAGTGGGCCGGCGCCGAATGGCCGCGGGCCTTGCGCCGGAACGCTTTGCCGCTTAGCTTCCGCCCATGAGCAAACCTCTTAACCAGACGAAGATCGCCGCGGCCCTCAAAAATCTCCCGGGCTGGAAATGGCAGCGCGACGCGCTGGTGAAGACCTTCGAATTCGGCAGCTTCCGCGAGGCCTTCTCGTTCATGGTGCACGCCGCCTTCGAGGCCGAGGACCTGGATCACCATCCGGCCTGGACCAATGTTTACAACCGGGTTTCGATCCGGCTGAACACCCATACCGCCGGCGACAAGGTGACGGCCAAGGACATCGAGCTTGCGCGCCGGATTCAGCTGTTTAGCTGGGTGGGATGAAAGTCGCGTTCATCAGTGGCACCAGCATCGTCAATTCCGACCTGTTCGCCGCCTGGGAGGTCAAGACGGTCGAGACGGCCCACGGCACGGTCAAGTACAAGCAGAAGGGTGACCACGTCCTGATCAACCGGCACGGGTACGGCTTTCCCCTGCCGCCGCACTCGATCAATTATCGGGCGAACATCCGCGGGCTGGCCGACCTCGGCTTCCAGGACATCGTCTCCCTGAATTCGGTCGGCTCCCTGAAGCGGGAGCTGCCTCCCGGCACCCTGGTCTCCTGTGGCGACTACGTGGGCCTGCAGCAGGGCCCGGCGACCTTCTTTGACCAGGAGCTGAAGGGCGGCGCGGCCGGGATCGCCAACAATCTCATGCCGATGCTGGTCGAGCAATTGGCCCCGGAATTCATCATCCCGACCGGCAAGGTCTACGTGCAGATGCGCGGCCCGCGGTTCGAGACCAAGGCGGAGATCCGGATCGTCCAGGCCTGGGGCGACGTGATCGGCATGACCGCCGCCCACGAGGCCGACCTCTGCGCCGAGGCGGGCCTGCGCTACAACAGTTTCGCCATCATCGACAACTACGGCAACGGGCTCGAGGGCGCGGAGATCGACTTCGCGAAGTTCAAGGACCTGGTGAAATCCAACCAGCAGAAGGTGAACCGGCTCTTCGTGCGGCTGCTCGAGATCCTGGGCTAGGCCCGCGACTCAGCGCGCCAGCGTGACGGCGGGGGCGCTCGCCGCGGCCGCCCGCGCCTTCTTCTCGAAATACTTCTTCATCACCTGGGCTGCGATCGGGGCGGCATGCTGGGCGCCTCCAAAGCCCTCGTTGGGATTGTCGCCTTCAACGGCCACGGCCATCGCGATCTGGGGATGCTCGATCGGCGCGAAGCAGATGAACCACGCGACGTCGCCCTTGCCATGCACTTGAGCGGTCCCGGTTTTGCCCGCGATTCTCACGCCCGGTATCCGGTACGCGGCAATGGTGGTGAGCAGGCTGGCGGTGTCATCCGGATAGGTCGTGTTCGTGCAGGCCTCCATCCCCTCAACCAGGGCCGCGCGCTGTTCGGGCGTGAGCGGGATTGATTCCGTGTGCTGGCGCGGTCGGTTCGGATCGTGCAGCAGCGTCGGCTGGGTCGACAGCTCATTGCGGGCCAATGAGGCCGCCAGGCAGGCCATTTGCAGCGGCGTCACCAGGACGTCGCCCTGGCCGATCGACATGTTGGCCGTGTCGCCGGGAAACCATTTTTCGCCCTTGGTCTTCTCCTTCCACGCCGGATCTGGAATCGTGCCCCGTTTCTCATTGGGAAGCTCGATGCCGGTCGCGCGCTCCAGATGCATTTCGCGGGCCTGGGCGGCCATGGCTTCGGGAGTGGTTTCCTGCCCGAAAGCATAGAAGTAAACGTCGCAGCTTTCTCCCAGTGCCTCGCGCAGCGCGATGTCGCCGTGGTGGCCCAGTCCGTTGTCGCATCTAAAAATGCGGTTGCCGACCTTGAGGGAGCCTTCGCAGTCGACCTTGAAGGTTTCCGGCGAGATCCCGCGCTTCATGCCCGCGATGCTCACGATCGTCTTGAAAGTCGAGCCCGGGGCGAAGAGGCCGCCGACGGCGAGGTTGGTCCAGGCGCCCCGCCTCTCGATGTCGGCGACCGTATCGGGCATGAGACGGGGCGAGAAGGCGTTGAGATCGTAGTCGGGCTTGCTCGCCATCACCAGCACCTCGCCTGTGGCCACGTCGAGGGCCACGGCCGCCCCCGTCTGGTCGCCCAAGCCCTGCTCGGCCACCTGCTGGAGGTCGATGTCGAGAGAGGTCGTGAGGCTTCGTCCCTGCCGGGGCTGTCTTTCCTCCAGCGGCGGCTTGACCTCGTAGCCGGCTGGATCGACGCGGAAGATGGAGCCGCCCGGTTCGCCCTGCAGCACCGCATCGAAATTCTTCTCCAGGCCGTCGCGGCCGACGAACCCCTTCATCTTGAATGTCGTCAGGTCTTCGCCCGGGAAATCCTCCACGTCCACATCCTCGTCGATACCCACATAGCCCAGGACATGGGAGGCCGCCGAACCGTAGGGATAGGCCCGCGCGCTCGATGCATAGATCCGCAGCGGGGACACCACCGGCAGCCGCTCGGTCAGGCGCGCAAAATTCTCCGCCGAGAGATCGGGAATGAGCGTGTAGGGCAGCAGCAGCTCCCGCCCAAAATGCCGCCGCAGGTCACCCGCATCCACTTTCTCGTCCCGGCCCAGGATGGCGTTCACCTGGTCGAGGTACTGTTGGACGACGCTGACCCGCGCGATCTGTTCGATCTGGCCCAGGCTCGGGATGTCGTGGTCGCCGGTCGCGCGGTAGTTCTTGCGGATGCGGATCGTCTCCTTCCGGAAATCCCCCTGCAGCTCGTCGAGGTAGAGGACCACGGCGTAGCGCGCCCGGTTGGTCACGAGCACGCGGCCCTCCCGGTCGTAGATGTTCCCCCGCGGGCCGGGCAGCAGCACCCGCCGCTGGTTCTGCATCCGCTCCCGCGCGTGATAGATGTCGCTGCGGAAAAGCTGCCGGTAGCCGAGCCCGCCCACCAACACCAGGAGCAGGGCGGCGATCAGGAAGTAGAACGCGACCACCCGGGGGTCGTAGCCGCGGTGGGACTGGACCAGCCGCCCCGACGGATCGGTCGGCTCAGGATGATTGCTGGCCATGGCGCGGGCGGGCGCTCAGCGCCAGGCGGGGACGGGGCGTCCCAGGGCCAGCGCCCGCTGCTGGAGGGAAAAGAACCAGGGCGCGATCAGCGCGAGGAAGAGCTGCGAGCAGGCGAGGTCGGCGAACAGCCGGATCCAGGCGGGGGCGGGGGCGGGGGCGCGGTCGATGAGGATGAAGGACAACGCGAGAAAGAGAGCGAGGTTCGCGAAGAGCGCAATCACGACGCGGCTGATGAGATCGTCATGCGGCAGGCGGTCGCGCAGGTGGAAGATGACCGCGTGGGCGGACGCGAAGAGCAGCGTGTGCGTGCCGAACGGCACGAAGGCGTTTGCATCGCACACCCCGCCAATGGCCAGCGACACGCCCATCCCCGCCATGAGCGGCAGCGCCAGCGCCCCGAAGGCGATCAGCAGCCCCCCGACGAAGAAATAGACGTGGGCGCCCCCCAGGTAGTGATTGACCTGCGCCACCAGGGCCCAGAGCAGGACCGTGGTCAGGAAGGTGATCAGGCCGGCGCGCATCAGGGCGGGGGGGCGGCCTCGGCCGGCGCAGGCTCGAGCACGGTGACCTCGGTCAGGTCGCTGAGCCGGGGATCGAGCTGCACGATGCCCGTGTTGAACAGGCCGTCGCTGCTCTGCTCGATCTTGACCAATTGCCCAATGAGGAGCCCCGCGGGAAAGACGCCGCCCAGGCCGGAGGTGACGAGACGCCGGGGCTGCGAGGCCTGGGCGAAGATGTCGAGCGGCAGGAATTCCACCGAGCCGCGCGGGCGGCCGAAGGTGGGATTGTCGCCGCCCTCATAGCTGACCGGGCGGGAGTCGCCGTCGACCGTGGCCGCGAGCCGGATCCCCGGGCTGCTGATCAGTTCGACCACGGCGGTGTAGGCGTGGACCTCCTTGATCCGGCCGACGACGCCGCCGGTGAAGATGACCGGCGCCCCCTCGGTCAGGCCGAAGTTCCGCCCCTTGCGGATCACGAACCGCTGCCACCAGCTCGAGCCCAGGTCGCGCTCGGCCACCCGGGCGCTCTCCAGGCGGTAGCCGGGCAGGGCGGGGAGGTGAAGGAGCCCCTCGAGGCGCGTGACCTCCGCCTCCAGCTCGCCATTGTGCTGCGCGCTGACCGCGAAGGAGGCGTTGACCCGGGCCAGGTCGCGTCCGGCCTCCACCAGGTCGCTGTTGCTATGGGCGCGCAGCGACCAGTACTCCTGCAGATCCCGCACATAGGAGGCGCTGGTCGCGATGGGCGCGGTGAACTCAAAGAAGGTCGCGCGGCTGAACGTCTTCACCGCGGCCGGCAGGATCAGCCAGACGACAATGACGGCGCCGAGGGTGGCGAAGGGCCGGGCCTGGTCGAAGCGTTGCGGAGGCACGGCGGCCTTTTAGCCCACTCCTCAGACGTTCTGCATCAGCCAGGACAGGTCGTTGAGCACGGCACCTGTGCCGTTGGCCACGGCGGAGAGGGGGTCGTCGGCCACGATCACGGGCAGGCCGGTTTTTTCGCTGAGCAGCCGGTCGATGCCGCGGATCATCGCGCCGCCGCCGGCCATGACGAAGCCTCGGTCAACCAGGTCGGCGGAAAGTTCGGGCGGGCAGCGCTCGAGGGTCGTGCGCACGGCGTCGACAATCGCGGCGATCGTATCGGCCAGCGCCTCGCGGATTTCCTGGGAAGTGACGTGAATCGTCTTGGGCAGGCCGGCGACCGAGTCGCGGCCCTTCACCTCCATCGTCAGCTCCTCGTCGAGGGGGAAGGCCGAGCCGAGGCGGATCTTGATCTCCTCCGCGGTGCGCTCGCCCACCAGCAGGTTGTAGGCGCGCTTCATGTAATTGATGATCGCGGTGTCGAGTTCGTCGCCGGCGACCCGGATCGATTTCGAGAAGACGATGCCGTTCAGGGAGATGATGGCGATCTCGGTCGTGCCGCCGCCGATGTCCACGATCATGTTCGCGGCGGGCTCGTCGATCGGCAGGCCCACGCCGATCGCGGCCGCCATGGGCTCCGGGATCGTGATGACCTTGCGGGCGCCGGCGTGCGTCGCGGAATCCATCACCGCGCGCTTCTCGACCGCGGTGATGCCGGAGGGAATGGCGATGACGACGCGGGGCGGGGCCCGGAAGCTCTGGCTGGCCTTCTGGATGAAGTACCGGAGCATCGCCTCGGTCACGTCAAAGTCTGCGATCACGCCGTCCTTCATCGGGCGGATCGCGGTGATGTTTCCCGGCGTGCGCCCGAGCATCCGCTTCGCCTCGTCGCCCACGGCGCGGACCTTCCGGGTCACCGTGTCGAGCGCCACGACCGAGGGCTCCCGCAGGACGATTCCGCGGTCCTTCAGGTAAACGAGCGTGTTGGCCG
>CAIWXW010000154.1 GCA_903916755.1 uncultured Opitutaceae bacterium
CAGCGAGCTGCCGATGAAACCGTTGGCTCCGAGGATGAGAACTTTGAGCGGCATGGGGGAGGGAGGCTAGAGTATCCGCGGGGACAAAGGCGAGCCCGGGGGCTCAGAGGATTTGGCCGAGCTTCAGCTTCCGCTTGGGCTTCTGCGTCCACTCGCTGCGGATCACCTGCAGGGCGCCGTCGCCGGTCGCGATCATCAGCGGGTCGAGCGCCAGGATCTCGCCGGGCGCGGCCTCCTCCGCGCCTTCCGGGCGCGGCTTGGCTTCGGCCCACCAGATCAGCAGCCGCGCCTCACCCACCTCGGTAAAGGCCCCGGGGTAGGGATCAGTGACCGCGCGGACCAGGTTGAAGATCTGCCGGGAGGTCTGGGCCCAGAGGATCCGCCCGTCATCCGGCTTGCGCCCGCCAAAATAGGTGGCCTCGGACTCGTCCTGCGGCTTTTCCCGGGCCCGGCCCGCCAGCAGGGCGTCGATCTGCCGCCCAATGACCCGCGGGCCCAGCGGCAGCACCTTGCGGAAGGCCTCCTCGGCGGTGTCGCGGGGCCCGACGTCGACGCCCTCCTGGTCGACGATCGCCCCGGCATCCGCCGCCTTGACCATGCGATGCAGCGTGACGCCCAGCCGCGGTTCGCCGTGCAGGATGGCCCAGTTGATCGGCGCGCGGCCGCGGTACTTGGGGAGGAGGGAACCATGCAGGTTGAAGGCGCCCAGATGGGCCAGCGCCAGGATCTTGGTGCTGATCATGTTCCGGTAATAGACCGACAGGATCAGGTCGGGCTTGAGCGCGGTGATCTGCTCGATCCATTCCGGCGTGGTGATCTTCTCGGGCGTGAACACCGGGATGCCCTTCGCCCGCGCCGCCTGCGCGGGGGTCTTGAACCAGATCTTCTCGTTCGGGTTGTCCTCGTGGGTGAACAGCGCCACGACGTTGTAATCGCGGGCCAGCAGCAGCTCGAGGCAGTCGTGCCCGATCTCGCTGTAGCCGAAAAAGAGGATGCGGGGCTTGGCCATGCGAAAGAGGGCCGCTCAGGCCGCCGGCTTGGCCTCGAGGATCTCCCGGACGAAGTAGCGCTGCCGCGAGCGGACGACCTGGTAGGTGCGGCCGACGTATTCGCCGATGAGCCCGATGCCGACCATGGCCACGCTGAGCAGGAAAAAGAGGATCGCGAAGAGGGTGAAGACGCCGAAGGTCTCGCGGTCGAGGTTGAGCGCGAAGCGCCGGACCAGCAGGACGGCCACGAGCGCCAGGCTGAGCCCGGAGCAGCTCAGCGCGAACATCGTGAAATATTCCAGCGGCGCGATCGAGAAGCTGGTGATCAGGTCGAAGTTGAGCCGGATCAGCTTGTAGAGCGAATAATTGGAGACGCCGGCGTGCCGCTCCTCGTGCCGCACGTCCACCTCGGTCGGCTTGCTGGCGAAGCTGTAGGCCAGCGCGGGGATGAAGGTGTTGGTGGCGCCACTGCGGACGATCGCATCCACCACCGGCCGGCTGTAGGCGCGCAGCATGCAGCCCTGGTCGGTCATCTCGATGTTGGTCGTGTGCCGGCGGACCGCGTTGATGACCTTGGAGGCCTGCGTGCGGAAGAAGGAGTCCCGGCGGTTCATCCGGCGGCCGCCGACGCAGTCGAAGCCCGCATCCGTCTTCTCCAGCAGCTTCGGGATCTCCTCGGGCGGGTTCTGCAGGTCGGCATCCAGGGTCACGACGACCGCGCCGCGCACCCGCTCGAAGGCCGCCATCACCGCCATGTGCTGGCCGTAGTTCGCGTTGAAGTCGATGACCCGCGTGACGTCGGGCCGCCTGGCATACTGCTCCTGCAGCAGCGCGAACGAGCGGTCGTGCGAGCCATCGTTGGTGAAGACGACCTCGTAGGGCCGGCCCAGCGCGTCGAGCACGGGGTAGAGGCGGGCGAAGAGCGTCGGGAGATTGCCGGCCTCGTTGTAGACCGGGATGACGACGGAGAACTGCGGGACGCTCATGATTGCAAATGGGCCGACAGGATCGCGGCCAGGGCCCGCACCACGTGGCTCACGTCGTCCTTCGTCATGGCGGGAAAGAGCGGCAGGGTCAGGATATTGCGGCCCGCATACTCCGCGTGCGGGAAGTCGCCCGGCTTCCAGCCCTGGCGCCGGTAGAGCGCGAAGAGGTGGATGGCCGGATAGTGCGCGCCGGTCGCGATCCCGGCCGCGTGCATCTCCGCCATCACGTCCGCCCGCTTCACCCCCAGCCGCTCCTCGGGGAGTATGACCTGGAACATGTGCCAGTTGCTCTGGGCGAAATCAGGCACCGGCAGGCGCAGGCCGAGCCGCTGGAGCTCCGGCGCCCGCAGGAGCGCGAAATACTCGCGGGCCAGCGTCCTCCGCTTCTCGGTGAACTCCTCGAGGTGCGGCAGCTGGCCCAGGCCCACCCGCGCGGCCACGTCGGTCAGGTTGAATTTTCCGCCGACCAATTCGACCTCCATGCCGTCCTGGCCCGAGCGGACCACGCCCTGGAGCCGGTACTGCTCGGCCAGCTTCGCCTCGGCCTCGCTGTTGAGGACCAGCGCCCCGCCCTCGATCGTCGTGATGTTCTTGTTCGGGTGAAAGCTGAAGGAGACAAAGTCCCCGAAGGCGCCGATGCGCCGGCCCTGCCAGGTGCTGCCAAAGGCCTGGGCGGCGTCCTCCACCACGCGGAGCCGGTGCTTTTGGGCGAGGGCGTGCAGCCGGTCCCGATCGACCGGCAGTCCCGCCAGGTCGACCGGAATGATCGCTCGGGTCGCCGGCGTGATCGCCGCCTCGACCCGGGCGAGATCGAGGTTCCGCGTGACCGGATCGATATCGACGAACACGGGCCGCGCCCCGACCTCAAGGACCACGTTGCTGGTTGCGACCCAGGAAAGCGGCGAGGTGATCACCTCGTGCCCGGGGCCCACCCCCGCGATCCGCAGCGCGATCTCCATCGTGCAGGTGCCGGAGTTGAAGACGCGCACCGGGCGTCCGCCGCAATACTCCGACAGACTCGCCTCCAGGGCCTTGACCTGCGGCCCCGAGGTCAGCCAGCCCGACTTCAGCACCTCGACCACGCCGGCGATCGTCTCGTCGTCGATCGTGGGCCGGGTGAACGGCAGGAACGGCAGGACGGGTTTCGGCGTGGCGGCAGGAGGCGCGGACATGGCGGGATCAGGGACGATTGCTGAACAGGTAATAGTCGGAGTTCTCCCCGAGCAATTGTTTATGAAACGCCGGATCGGAAAAGAGTTCCTTCACGTCCTTCTTCCGCGCGACGGCGAAGACCCGGCCCGCGCCCCTCCACTGCCGGCGGAATTCCGCGTCGTCGATGAACCGGCCGCTGGCCTTCGCCGCGGGATCATTGTCGGGCTCGAGCTCGCCGGTGAACGCGACCTCCCCGACCGTCCGGCCCGCGTAAAACGTGAAGTCGTGGAAAAACTCGTGGTAGTGATAGACGCGGTCCTCCGGGCGCGCCAGCGCGCGCAGCTGCAGCGCGAGCGGCTTGGTGCTGCGCAGCGGGATCCGGGGCTCGGCCCACACCAGGCCGCACATGAAGAGAATGGCGGTCGCCGCCATGCCCGCCGGCCGGCGCACCAGGATCACCCCGGCCGCCAGGATGAGCGCGAGCGCATAGGCGAAGGGGCGGAGCGCCGTGGCGGCGGCCGGGTCGCGGATCAGTCCCGGCTTGAGGACGGCGACCAGGGCCGCCGCCGCCAGGATCACCCCGAGCACCCGAAAGGCCGCCAGGCCCGCCCGCCATTCCCGCTTGGTCCGGTCGGCCAGCTGCGCGCCGATCAG
>CAIWXW010000155.1 GCA_903916755.1 uncultured Opitutaceae bacterium
GCCTCCGCCGCGGCCCGCGCCTCTTCCAAGGCCCGCACGGTGCGCGACTTGGCCACGTCCAGGCCGATCTTGATCATGGCCTGCTTGAAGAGTTCCCGGTCCTCGCCCTTGGCGATGGCGTCGGGCTTCGCCCCGATCATCTCCACCCCGTATTTTTCGAGGATGCCGAGCTTGTTCAGCTCCATTGAGAGGTTCAGCGCGGTCTGCCCGCCCAGGGTCGGCAGGAGGGCCGACGGGCGCTCGGCCGCAATGATCTTTTCCAGCATCTCGACGTTGAGCGGCTCGATGTAGGTCACATCGGCGAACTCCGGGTCGGTCATGATCGTCGCCGGGTTGGAATTGACCAGGATGACCCGGTACCCCTCCTCCTTCAGGGCCTTGCAGGCCTGGGTGCCGGAGTAGTCGAATTCGCAGGCCTGCCCGATGACAATGGGGCCGGCGCCGATGATGAGGATGGACTTAAGATCAGTGCGTTTCGGCATGGGCGCAGATGCCGCCGAGGGTTGGGGGCCACCAAAAAAGCCGCAAGCGGGAAAGCGCGCCTCCGGGGGAGAAAAAATCCCTCCGCGCCGGGGACCACATCAGTCCTCGTCCGCCGGCCGGACTCATGCGCCGGACCCGCGCGGCGCAGCATACGCTTGATGCCCATGGACCCCGGGTCGCGAAGTATTTGGCTTTGATATTCCGTTTGCGATCTGAGTCCTCCCGCAACATCATGGCAACGCAGCGGGCGAGGCGCGGGGCAAGTCGTAGGACGAGTTTAAGGACGTAAAATTCGATTTTATCATCACCTTCTGTGACAACGCCCATGCAGTCTGTCCCATTTTCCCGGGGCATCCCGTGACCGCTCATTTCAATTGGCCCGATCCGGCAAGCTACGAAGGCCGGGGAGCAAAGCAGAAATGGCTCTTCCTCCGGGTCGCGCCGCAGCGTGCGCGTCTCATCGATCTTTTCTGTGCGGTGCCCGAAGGGCAGCTCGAACCGATGCGGATTCGCGCGATCGGCGGACAGCACCCGCTGGAAGACGCGAGCCCTTTGGCGCCATGAGCGAATCCATCGTCGGGCGCATGGCGTTCCTGGACCGGTACCTGACGGTTTGGATCTTCGCGGCGCTGGGGCTCGGGGTCGCACTGGGTCACTTCCTGATCCGCAACCCCGTGGCGTTCTTCGCCCCGATGACGGTCGGCACCACGAATCTTCCGATCGCGGTGGGACTGATCCTGATGTTGTACCCGCCGCTGGCCAAGGTGAAGTACGCCGAGCTACCCAAGGTCTTTGCCCGGCCGCGTCTTCTGATCCTGTCGTTGGTGCAAAACTGGATTATCGGTCCGACTCTGATGTTTCTCCTCGCCGTTACCCTCCTGCGCGACCACCCCGATTACATGGTCGGGCTGATCTTGGTCGGGATTGCGCGTTGTATCGCCATGGTGCTCGTCTGGAATGACTTGGCTAAAGGCAGCAGCGAATACGCGGCGGGGCTGGTGGCTTTGAACAGCCTAGCCCAAATTCTGTTTTACAGCTTCTACGCATGGCTCTTTGTCACGGTGCTCCCGCCCCGGTTTGGGCTGGCAGGCCGAACCATTCCCATCGCGATGTCCGCGGTTTTCTGGAGCGTGATGACTTACCTGGGAATTCCCTTCGCCCTGGGTTTTCTGAGTCGGATCCTGCTGGTGAAACGGAAAGGAGAAGCCTGGTACACCGAGAAGTTTCTGCCCCAAATCTCGCGGCTCACCCTCGCCGCGCTCCTGTTCACCATTGTGGTCATGTTCACTTTCAAAGGCGACGCCATCGTGCGACTTCCGCTGGATGTCGTGCGCATCGCGGTGCCGCTCGTCATCTATTTCGCGGCGATGTTCTTCGCCAGCCTGTTCATGGCCAAACGGATCGGCGCAGATTATCCGCAGGCGGCGAGCATCGCCTTTACCTCCGCGGGGAATAACTTCGAACTGGCCATCGCTGTCGCCATTGCCGTGTTTGGACTCCAGTCGGGGGTGGCTTTTGCCGCGGTCGTGGGACCCCTCATCGAAGTCCCGGCGTTGATTGTCCTCGTGCATATATCGCTGCGCCTGCGCGATTCTTTCCCCGCCAAGCGAATCCGATCCCACTGGGTCAACTAGGGACGTTCGTCCTCGTCCGAGGCGGTGGGTTTGGCCCGGACCGGCTCATCTGGCTATGCGGTAGTCGCCGCGCCGGCGCTGGCGGCGCATCCGCCGCGAGCAAGGCTCGGTTTGGCGCCCGGGACGTCGCGAAGCAATTTTGATCCCTTCATTCCCCGCGCTTCGGCGATCGTGGGAACGATTGAAGGCGCGAGCCCGCGAAGCGCTACCGCATCGAGGCCAGGGACATGGCGGAGCCGCCGGGAAGCGGACCGAAATCGGGCGGCTGCATCCGGTGATGGGTCTCCTGTTCGTAGGCGGCGGCAATGGTCAGCAGGGTCGGCTCGCTGAAGGGCCGGCCGAGGAAATCAACGCCGATGGGAAGCTTGGCCGGAAAAGGTCCGGCGAGGCGCGGGCCCGAGCCGCCCGGAGCGCCGGCGGGGCTTGCTTCGCCGGAAGCCCGGGCCGGCCGGGCCGGAAGACGGTCGTACGCTTCCGTGGTGAACCCGCCGGGAACCGTGATCGCCGGAAATCCCTGGGTCCCGAGAAAATTCCAGCTCGTGACTCCGCCGGATCCGCCGCCGCCGCCGAGGCCGGCCACGCCGCTCGCGTCGGCCGCAGCCGCCCGGCCGCCCCGGGCCCCCGCTCCGCCGCCGGCACGGCGGTAGAGGGAAATCTTGTCCGGCGGCAGGGTGCCGGTGGGATAGACCACCGCGTCCAAGTTGAGCTCGGCCAGGCATTGCAGGACGATCTGCTGGACGACGAACCGGCGCTGCATCCGAAGCGCCGAATCCATTGCCATCGCGCTGTCCGTCGTCTTGAGACCGGATGGAACTCCGCTTCCCGGGGTGCCGTCGTTGAAGTATTTCGCCTTGGCCACCAGATCGGCCAGGTTCTTGATGTTGGCGTCGCCGCGCTGGGCCAGGTACCAGTCGTAGCCGTATTTGGATTCACCTTCCGCCGTGACACCCGGGAGATCCCGGATGGTCATGTGTCCGGGCACCTTCGAAGGATCCATGCCGAGCATGACGAGGGTGGCGACCTGATCCGTGGCCGGCTTGCCCTCGGCGTCCACGGGAAACAGCGCCGGATTCGCCTTGGCGAAGCTGGCGTTGGTCAACATGGGGTAATACCGCCGAATGTAGGGGGTGAACAGGCCCTCGGCGCCGGGGTCGACGATCGTGGCGCCCAAGGCCCGCAGGTCTTCGACCGCCTGCTCGGCCATGGCGATGTTCTGCAGCTCGGCCTTGGTGGCGACGGCGCGATCCATGTATTCCCGGAGGATGCCGATCCGCATGCCCTTAAGCGTCGTGGCATGGGTGAAACTCTGATAGGGCTGGGCCGGAAGGTGGCCGACGCTGAAGGCGGTCAATTCATCCTTGGGATCATAGCCCGCAATCACGGTCAGAATGCGGGCCGCGTCCTCCACCGTGCGAGCGATCGGACCGACGCGGGTATTGATGCCCTGGTTCATCAGTCCGACCCGGCTGACCAATTCCTGGGTCGGCGAAATGCCGACGCAATTGTTATTCTGCGCCGGCGAGCGGATCGACGGCCCGGTTTCCTCGGCGATCCCGCAAGTGGCCAAATTGGCCCCCACCGCCGCGCCCACTCCCGCGCTCGAGCCTCCGGGATCGCGCTCGGTGTCGTAGGGATTCACCACCTGGCCTCCAAAGGAGCTGCGGTTGTGGCCGTAGCTCCCCGCATACTCGCCCATGTTGGCCTTGGAGAGAATGATGGCTCCGGCGGCCCGCAACCGGCTGACGAAGGTCGAGTCGTGCGGCGGCCGGTCGTTGGCGTAGGGGGCATCCGCTCCCGAGGTCGTGCGCAGGTCGAAGGTGTCGTACTGGTCCTTGATCGTCATGACGACGCCGTGGAGCGGTCCGACCAGCCGGCCCGTTCGCGCGAATTCTTCGTCCTGCTGGGCCGCGACCTCCAGGGCATCGGGCATATTGGGATCGTTGTCGGCCGAATCGGTCATGCTCCGGGCGGTGCGGTCGGGGAAGCCCATCGCCTGGCGGGTGGCCGGCCGAAGATTCAGGGTGATCAAGGCCCCGATTCCCTTCGCGTGGGGCATCGTCTTGATGGGCCCGAGGATGCCGTCCGGGTATTCCACGCTCGGCCCATTGTAGGCCTTGATCCGGGCTAAGTAGAGCTTAACCACCTGAACGGCAGTGACTTGATGGTTGAGGATGGCGGATTGAATGCCGGCGATCGTCGCTTCTTCGATTCGGAACGGGGTCGAACCGCTCTCCGCGGCCGCCGGGGACAATGCAGCGGCCAAACTGGCAGCGAGCACGCATACGAGCGAAAACCGGCGTGGGCGAGTGATCGGGGCCGCGGTCCGGTGCAGCGGAGGGCAAAACGTCGTTACGCTGCGTCGAGTCAGTGGGTTCATAGGCAATGGATGCACTGGGCCGGTGATGTATCCGAGGGTCGGAGACCGGCTTTGTGCATGAGGCATGCCAAAGCCGCGGACGATCTGGCTATAATATCCGCCAGGCCAGGAGCGGCGCCGCGCACGGGGGAAATCAGCGCGGGCGAAAGGGTGCGGCGCGGGGCATCGAACCGCGGGCTTGTTCCCGCCACCGGGGCCGCCTGTCGGCGGGAAAGCGCGGTCGGCGACCGATCCGGGGATCCCGGCCTCGCCGCCGGCGGTATCGAGGCCATGCTCCCGGGTCCGGAGCTTTTCGCGGCCGCAGCAATACCCGCGGTCTACCCGGCCCCCCGGCCCTTCAGGCCGGCTCCGGCCCGACCGCCATTTGCAGGACCTCGGCCAGGTGGAGCGGCTCCCGCTTTGTGTTTTGCGTGATTTGCTCGCGGCAGCTGAAGCCGTCCGCAATGACAATCGTGTCGGTGGCGGCGGCGCGGACCGCCGGGAGGAGCACGCGTTCGCCCAGGGCCTGCGAAATCCCGAAGTTCTTGGCTTCGAAGCCGAAAGGCCCCGCCATGCCGCAGCAGCCGCTGTCGAGGCTTTGCACGGCGAGGCCCATCCGACGCAGGAGTGCCTCCTCGTGGGGAAATTTCAGGACGGCCTTGTGGTGGCAGTGCCCCTGCAGCAGGGCCCGACGACCCGGCAGCTGGCCGGGTTCGTAGCCCTTCGCCTGGGTCTGAAGAAATTCGCTGAGAGCGAAGGTCTGCCGGCGGAGTTTGTCCCCGCGCGGATGGTGGGGGAGAAGATTCCGCAGCTCGTCCCGGAAGACGCTGGCGCAGCTGGGCTCGAGCATGATGACCGGCTGCCCCGCATCAATGGCCGGCCCCATGGCGTCGAGCACCTTGAGCAGGTATCGCCGCGCCGGGGCGAGGAGGCCGAAGTCATAAAGCGGCCGACCGCAGCACAGATGCCCCCGGGTCTGGGGCACGGTCACGGCATAGCCGGCCCGGGTCAGGACATCCCAGGCCGCGCGGGCGGGGCCGGGATGGAAGTAGTTGTTGAAGGTGTCCGCGAAAAGGACGACTTCGCCCCGGACCCCCGGGCGCGGCGCCTGGCGGCCCAGCCAGGTCACGAAGCTCTCGGCGGCCAGCCGCGGCAGGCGCCGCGCCGGCGCCACGCCGAGCGCCGCCTTGGCCAGGCGCTCCACGCCGGGGACATCCAGCACCGCCCCCGCCAGCCCCGGCGCCGCCGCCGCCAGGCGCGCCCAGCGGTCGACATAGCCGAAGGCGTAGTGCGAGAGGGGGCGGACCCGTCCGGCATAATAATGGGAAAGAAACTCCGATTTGTAGGTCGCGATGTCGACGTTGGTTGGGCACTCGTTCTTGCACCCCTTGCATCCCAGGCAGAGGTCGAGCGACTCCTTGACCTCCCGGTTGCGCCAGCCGTCCGCGAGGATTTCGCCCTGGAGCATCTCGAAGAGGAGGTGGGCCCGGCCCCGCGGACTATGGATTTCTTCGCGGGTCACCTGGTAGCTCGGGCACATCGTGCCGGCATCAAGCTTCCGGCAGGCGCCGACACCCACGCAGCGGTTCGTCGCTTTTTCCAGCGAACCCTCGTCGTCGGGAAACTGGAAATTCAGCTTGCGGGGCTGCTCGTGGTAGTCGGCGCCCAGGCGGAGAAAGGCCTCGGGCGGGTAGGGGTCCACCAGCTTCCCGGGATTGAGGCCGCCCGTCGGATCCCACAGCGCCTTGAACTGCCGGAATCCCTCCAGGAGCTCCGGCCCGAACATCTTCTCATAGAGAAAAGCCCGCGCGTGCCCGTCGCCATGCTCGCCCGAGATCGATCCGCCGTAGGCGATGACGAGGTCGGCCGCTTCCTCGAGGAACTTCCGGAAGTTTCCGAGCCCCTCGGCCGATTCCAGGTCGAAGGTCACCCGCTGGTGCACCACGCCCTCGCCGAAATGCCCATAGTACCATCCTTGGTAGCCGTGGCGCGCGAGAAGCTTCTTGTAGGCGCGGAGGTAGGCCCCGAGGACCCGCGGATGCACGCCGGCGTCCTCCCAGCCTTCATGGGTATGAATGATCCCGCGCGGGCCGGGAATCAGCGCCGTGCTGCCGTTGCCGGCTTCGCGGACCTTCCAGATCCGCTGCACCTCTCCGGCATCGCGGACGATCTTGATGACGGGCGGATCGCTCCACCCGCGCACGGCGCCGGCAAAGGCATCGGCCTGTGCGTCGGCCTCCGGCGGAGTCGCCCCGCCGAATTCGACGAGGAGGTAGCCGTCCCCCGGCGGCAGGAGGGCGATGTTCTCCGGCTGCAGGCCCTTCTGGCGCATGACCCGGAGGACATCGCCCTCGAAGCCCTCCAGGGCGATCGGCCGGCTGAGCAGGATCTCCGGCACCCGGTCGGCGGCGAGGAAGACGTCGGGAAAGGCGAGGCAGACCAGGGATTTGCAGCGCGGGCTGGGCACCAGCCGAAGCTTGGCCTCGAGGACGATGACGCAGGTGCCTTCGCTGCCGACCAGCGCCCGGGCGATGTTTCCCGCCGTCTCGGGCAGCAGCTCGTCGAAATTGTAGCCGGAAACCCGGCGGGGAATCTGCGCGAAGCGGCGCCGCACCTCGTCGCCGTACCGTTCGCGGAGTCGGGCGAGGCCCGCATAGATTTCGCCCCGGCGGCCGCCCGCCGCCACGATCCGGTCCCACTCCGCGGGCGGAGTCGGCCCGACGGTCAGGATCGTGCCGTCGTACAGGAGGATTCGCAGCTCCTCGACGTTGTCCTGCACCTTCCCGCCCATGAGGCCGTGGGCGCCGGACGAATTGTTGCCGATCATCCCCCCGATGGTGCAACGGTTGTGGGTCGACGGATCGGGGGCGAAGGTGAGACCGTGCTCCTCTGCGGCGTCGCGCAGCGTGTCGAGGACGATGCCGGGCTGGACGCGGGCGAAGCGGGCGGCGGGGTCAAGTTCGACGATCGCGGTGAGATACTTGGAAAAATCGAGTACGACCGCCGTGTTGCAGCCCTGCCCCGCGAGACTCGTGCCCGCGCCCCGCGAGAGGATCGGCGCCTGGAAGCGGCGGCACACGGCCACCGCGGCGACGACGTCGGCCTCGTCGCGCGGGACCACGAGGCCGATGGGGATCTGCCGGTAGTTGGACGCGTCACTTGCATAGGCGGCCCGCGATCCGCGGTCGAACCGGACCTCGCCTCGGACGGCGGCGCGCAGCGCGCGCTCGAGCTCGGCCGCCGCGGCAAAGCTGTCGGGCGGCACGCCGTGCGAGCTAGGAGGCAGCGGAGATGGCGATGTCATCGAGGGCAAAGGTCCTTTCCGGCCTCATCCAGAAGGCGGCGACGGCGCCCGCCAGGAAAAGGCCCATCGAGCCGAGAAAAGGGAGCGACCAGTTGCCGGTCCGGTCAATGATGAAGCCGAAGACGACCGGCGAGAGGATCGCGGCGAGGGCGGACCCGGAGTTCATGATGCCGCTGGCCGAGCCCGCGAAATGCGGCGCGATGTCCATGGGGATCGACCACATGGGCCCGATCGTCATCTCGGCGAAGAAGAAGGCGCCGCTGAGGCTGAGCGTAAGGAGCGTCAGATTTGCCGTCAGGAAAAGCGGCACCATGCAGGCGAACGAGCTGAGGAAGAAGATGACGACGAGATTGCGGCGCGCCCATTGGAGGTTCCCCGTCCGCCGGAAGATCCGGTCGCTGAGCCAGCCGCCAAGGAGATCGCCCGCGACCCCGGCGAGAAAGATGCCCATGGCGAAGAATGCGGAGTTCTTCAGGTCGAGATGGTGCTGGTTGCGGATGTACTGCGGCAGCCACCCGAGGAAGAGCCAGAGGGTCCAGCCATAGCAGAAGTAGACGAAGGTGACCGGCAGCATGCGGACGAAAAGCGGTCCCCAGGGCACGGGATTCCGTCGGCGGGCCCGGTAATCGATGAAGGGGGGCAGGGCCGCCAGTTCCGCCGGCGTGACTCCCGCGTGCCGCGCCGGGTTGTCCCGGTAGTAGGCCCACCAGGCCGCGACCCAGAGGAGGCTCAGCAGGCCGGTTGCGACGAACGAACCGCGCCAGCCGATCCAAGCCATGAGAGCGACGATGACCGGCGGCGTGAGGGCGTTGCCGACGCGGGCGGAGGCATGCGTGACGCCCTGGGCCAGGCCGCGGTCCCCCGGCTTCGTCCAGGAGGCCATGGCGGAGGTCGCGGCGGGAAAGGTGGCTCCCTCTCCGAAGCCGAGGAGGAGGCGGGCGAGCACCATCCCCGCGAAGCCGCCGGCGACACCGGTCAGGATCGTGGCGCCGGCCCAGACGAGGGAGCAGAGGGTCAGGACACGCCGCGGGCCGAACCGGTCGCCGAGGTAACCGCCGATGATCTGAAAAACAAGATAGGGATAGGCGAAGGCCGAAAAGACGAACCCGACCTGGGTCTTGCTGAGGTGCAGCTCGTTCTCGAAGACCGCGGAGGCCGTGCTGACGTTCACCCGGTCGAGGTACGTCAGGAGATACATCAGGCACAGCAGGCCCAGGACGATCCGGCTCGCCGAAAAGAGCGGCCGGGGCTGCGCGCGGACGGCGGCGGGAGGCATGGTTCCGCCCGGTCAGGCCTCGTTCCCGTCGCGACCGAGAAAATCCAGGGCGGCGGCGACCCCGCCGGCCTGGTGCGGCACGCCGAACCGCTTCAGGCCGAGTTCGACGCCGCAGAGCGTGCCGGCGAGCATCAGGTCGTTGAAGGAACCCAGATGGCCGATCCGGAAGACGCGCCCGGCCAGCTTCGCCAGGCCGGCGCCAAGCGACATGTCATAGGCGGCGAGGACGACGCGCCGGAAGGCCGCCTCGTCGAAGCCCACCGGCAGGACGACGGCCGTGAGGGAGCTGCTGTATTCCCGCGGATCGAGGCAGTTCAGCTCGAGCCCCCAGGCCCGGACGGCGCGCCGGGTCGCCTCGGCGTGCCGGTCGTGGCGGCGGAAGACGTTGGCCAGCCCCTCCTCGGCGACGAGCATCCGCAGGGCCTCGCGCAGCCCGAAGAGGAGGTTCGTCGATGGGGTATAGGGAAAGAAGCCGTTCCGGCTGGGTGGAATCATCTCCGCCCAGGACCAGTAGGAGCGCGGAAGCCGGGCCTGGTGCGAGGCGGCGATGGCCTTCTCGCTTACGGCGTTGAAGCTCAGCCCCGGCGGGAGCATGAGACCCTTCTGCGAGCCCGCCACGGTCACGTCGACGCCCCAGGCCTCGTGCCGGTAATCCATGCTCGCGAGGGAGGAGATCGTGTCGACCATCAGGAGCGCCGGGTGCCCGGCGGCGTCGATCGCGGCGCGGACCGCCCCAATCCGGCTGGCGACGCCGGTCGAAGTCTCGTTGTGGACGCACATCACCGCTTTGATCGCCTGTTCCTGGTCCGCCGCGAGGCGGGCCTCGACCACGGCCGGATCGATCCCGTGGCGCCAGTCGCCAGGCACGAAGTCCACCTGGAGCCCGAAGCTTTCCGCTATCTTCCGCCAGAGCGTCGCAAAATGGCCCGTCTCGAACATCAGCACGCGATCGCCGGGCGAGAGCGTGTTGACAATCGCCGCCTCCCAGGCGCCCGTGCCGCTCGCGGGATAGATGATCACCTCACCCGCCGTCATCTGAAAGACGGCCTTCAGGCCCTCCAGGCACTCCCGCCCGAGCGCCGCGAATTCCGGGCCGCGGTGGTCGATCGTCTGCTGGTCGATCGCGCGCAGGATCCGGTCCGGCACGTTCGTCGGTCCGGGAATCTGGAGGAAATGCCGGCCGGGTCGGTAGGGGGATGGGGGGGCGCTCATCGGGGCGGGCCCACGAGGGCGCTGCCCCGGGGGGATATAACGGGGGTCATCTTACTGAATGACGCACGAACTGAGGCGGTGGATCTGCGCGGCGGGAACTATTTCCTCATCGGCGAGCTCGGTTTCGCAGGGGGCCCCATGACTTGTCCCCAATCTTTGAACTAGAACCATAAATTGGTGCGGGCGCGGGGAATCGAACCCCGGATACCTGCTTGGAAGGCAGGAGTTTTACCGCTAAACTACGCCCGCGGAAAACGCGGCACTCTCCCGCCTGCCGGCATCTGGGTCAAGCATCCCCCGGGTTCCTGAGCTGTTCCTTCCAGGTCTGGATCTTGGCCTGGGCCCCGAAGTGCTCGGCGCGCGCCTTGTCGCCCTTTTCCATCCAGATGCGCGAGAGGCTGGTGTTGATGAAGAGATCTCCCGGCCGGAGGGCATGCGCCTTGTCGGCCGCCACGAGCGCGGCATCGAAGCGACGCAGGCTGAAATTGATCTCGGCCGCGGCATGCCAGGCCTCAAATGAATCCGGAACGGCCGCGGTGGCCCGGGCCAGCTTGGCCAGCGCGGTCTCCTCTTCGCCCATCGCATGGTCGAATGTGGCGTCCTCGATCAGATGCTGGAGCTCGTCGGGGGTCATCAGGAGTTCCGGATCCGCGCGGTGTCGCCGCTCACCGGGCGCGCGGAGGCGTCCGGCGCGGCGCCGGGGCAGACGGTGGACGAGGTGCGCATGGGGACAGTCAACGTGGGGCGCTCAAAGAATCAACATCGCGTCCCCGTAGCTGAAGAAGCGGTAGCCCCGCTCGAGGGCCTCCGCATAGATCTGCTTCACCCAGGCGATGCCCTCGGTGGAGCCGGGGGCGAGGAACGCGGACACGAGGCAAAGGAGCGTCGATCGGGGCTGGTGAAAGTTGGTGATCAGGGCATCGACCCCGCGAAACTGGGCCGGAGGATAGAGGTAGATGGCCGCCTCGCTGGCGAACGGCTGTTCGCCGGGAGCGGAGGCCTTGCGCAGAAAGTCCTCGATGGCCCGGACGGCGGTCGTGCCGACCGCGACCCGCCGGCCGGCCGGCGGGGTTCCGGGAAAGAGCGCGCGCTGGGTCTCCACGGGCATCTGGTAGTGCTCCCGATGGATGGCATGGGCATCGACGGTGTCGGTGCCGATCGGGCGGAAGGTGCCGAGCCCGACCTGGAGGATGAGATCGGCCGTGCCCACGCCCTGGGCGGCCAGCGCCGCCAGGAGGGACGGCGTGAAATGCAGCCCCGCGGTCGGCGCCGCCGCCGCCACCGGCTGGGCGGGGTCGGCGTAGACGGTCTGGTACCGCTCAAGATCCTGGGGCCGCCCGGACGGGCCATCCCTTTCGATGTAGGGCGGCAAGGGGACCTCGCCCAGCCGCTGGGCCAGGGCCGTCACGGTTTCGGGGCCGGCGGGAACGAGGCGCACCTGGGCCGTGCCGTCTTCCGCCCAGGCCAGGATTTCCCCCTGAAAGGCGCCGCCCGGATCGGCGAACGTCGCCCCCGCGGGCAGCTTGCGGCCAGGCTTGAGCAGGCACTGCCAGAGCCCGGGGGCGATCTCCCGCAGGAGGAGGCATTCCACCTGGCCGCCGGTGGGGCGCTGGGCCCGGAGCCGGGCCGGCAGGACGGAGGCGGCGTTGCGGAAAAGCCGGTCGCCGGCCCGCAGGAATTGTGGCAGGTCCCCGAATCGATGGTGCGAGACCGTCCGGGCGGCGCGGTCGACCACCAGGAGGCGGGACTGGTCGCGCACCGCCGCGGGCGCCTGCGCGATCGCGGCGGGCGGGAGCGGGTAGTCGAAAAGATCGGTGGCGAGCGGAATCAATCCGCCGTCAACTCTTGCCGATCCGCAACGCCTTGCGACGTTTTCCTTCGATGAACTCGCGGATCACCGCCATGCGCTGGCGCACGCGGACATCCTCCTCAATTTCATCGACGGTGCGGATGGACTCATTCTGGTGCATGGCCTTCCGCATCTTGCCGAGGGCGATGTATTCGAGCTGGCGGATCCGTTCGCGGGTCACATTGAACCGCTTGCCGACCTCCTCCAGCGTCAGCTCGTCATGGCCATCGAGGCCGAAGCGCAGCCGGATGATCTCGGCCTCGCGCTCGTCGAGGGAGTCGACCATGGCATGCAGGTCGAGATTCATGTTCTTCTCGCGCAGCCCCTCGTAGGGGCTGATGGCGCTGTCGTCGCCGACGATCTCGCCAAAGGTCGCCGTGTCGCCGTCCTCCCCGATGGGCGCGTCGAGCGAGGCCGGGCGGACGCTGACCGCCTTGAGGTGCGCCACCTTCGCGGTCGGGATCTGCAGCTCAGCCGCCAACTCCTCGTCGCTGGGTTCGCGCCCCAGCTTCTCGGACAGCATCATCGCCGTCTTCCGCATCCGGGAGATCTTGTCCACCAGGTGCACGGGGAGGCGGATCGTCTTCGACTGGTTGGCGAGGGCGCGCTTGATCGACTGCTTGATCCACCAGGCCGCATAGGTGGAGAGCTTGCCGCCCTTGCGGGGGTCAAAGCGCTCCACCGCCTTCACCAGGCCGATGTTGCCCTCGCTGATCAGGTCGAGGAGGGGCAGGCCGAAATCCTTATAGTCCATCGCGATCTTCACGACCAGACGCAGGTTGGCCTGGATCATGTGGTTGCGCGCCGAGCGGTCCCCGCGGCGGATCCGCTTGGCCAGGGCAATCTCCTCGTCGATCGTCAGCAGGGCGGTCTTGCCGATTTCCTGCAGGTAAAGCTGGAGGTTGCTGCGCTCGAGCGGAGCCGCCTCGGCCGCGGCGGGAGGCTCGGCTTTCTCCAGGAATGAAGGGGGGGCGTCCAGCACCACCGTGAGGCGGTCGACCGGCGAATCCTCGGCTTCGCCCGTCGCTGACCGCCCGGACCGTAGCATAGTGGCTTTATGCGTCATAGATGTTCCTCGCTTCCCCTTTGGTGGGATTCGACGCCGGATAGTTCCTTCCCGGCTAATTTATTCCCTCTATTGAGATATACGCACGGGACGCCCCAAGGATTCCCCTCGGGTGATGCCCTGAAGCAAAATTTATATACCGCGTTAGGCGCCGTCTTTGCGGCTTGCCCGGATATGCAATGAACGCGGGATGAAGACGGGCAAAATACCGGATTTGAAGCATCCGCAGCCGAACGAAGATGGGCTTTCAGCCCTTCGAGCGAGGCTGAGGCTTTCTCTGGCCGGTAGTTTGTCCAGATTAGCCCGTGCTTTGTAAAGTATCCGGGCTAGGGCAGGCGCGAGGCGATCTCGGCCGCCTTGAAGAGGGCCGAGGCCTTGTTGATCGTCTCCTGGTACTCCGCGGCCGGGTCGGAATCCGCCACCACCCCACCGCCCGCCTGGATGTACATGCGTCCGTCCTTCAGCAGGGCGGTCCGGAGGGTGATGCAGGAATCGAGGTTGCCGTCATAGCTGAAGTACCCCAGGGCGCCGGCGTAGAAGCCGCGCTGGACCGGTTCCTGGGCGGCGATGATCTGCATGGCTCGGATCTTGGGCGCTCCGCTGACGGTGCCGGCGGGGAACGTCGCCCGCATGAGGTCAAAGGCGTTGCGTCCCGGCGCGATCTGGCCCTCGACCTGCGAGACGATGTGCATGACGTGGGAATAGCGCTCCACCGCCATGAATTCCGGGACGTGCACGCTGCCAAACGCGCAGACCCGGCCGATGTCGTTGCGGGCCAGGTCGACCAGCATCAGGTGCTCGGCCCGCTCCTTGTCGTCGGCCAGCAGTTCCTGCTCCAGCGCGACGTCCTGCTCCGGCGTCGCGCCGCGGGGCCGGGTGCCGGCGATCGGACGGATCTCGACCCGGCCGTCGGTGAGGCGCACGTGGACTTCCGGCGACGCCCCCACCAGCGCGAAATCGCCGGTGTCGAGGATGAACATGTAGGGCGAGGGGTTGACCGAGCGCAGCGCGCGGTAGAGGTCGAGGGCACTGCGGTCGAACGGCCGCGAAAACCGCTGCGAGGGCACGATCTGGATGATGTCGCCCGCGAGGATGTATTCCTTCACGCCCTCGACCACGCCTTCATAGGCCGGGCGGGTGAAGTTGCCGGGCGGGACCTCCAGGGGCGGCGGCACGATCAGCGGCGCCGGCGCGAGCGAGCGCGGCTGCCGCAGCAGCTCCTCGAGGCGGTGGAGCTCCTGCACCGCCGCCGCATAGGCGGCCGCCCGGGCCGCCGGCGAGTGGTCCGCGATGTGGGCGTTGACGCACAGCCGGAGGGTCTGCTTCACGCGGTCGAAGATCAGCAGCGAATCCGACAGCATGAAATAGATCAGCGGGATCTTGAGCTCGTCACGCGCCGCGGCGGGCACGCTCGGCTCGATCCGCGTGATGTACTCGTAGCCGATGTAGCCCACGGCTCCGCCGGTGAACCGGGGCATGCCCGGCAGCTTCACCGGCCGGTGGCCGGCGATTTCCTGCTGGATCAGGGTCAGGGGGTCGGACGGGGTCGGGATGCGCTCGGGCGGCCGGCCCGGCTGGCGGATCTCGGTCGTCTCCGGGCCGCAGAGAAACACCTTCCGCGGGCGGCAGCCGATGAAGCTGTAGCGGTTGAGATGCTCGCCGCCCTCGACCGACTCGAGCAGGTAGGCCGGGCCGGTCGACGCCAGCTTGGCGTAGGCGGAGACGGGGGTCTCGAAGTCCGCCAGCAGGTCGGCATACACGGGGATGACGTTTCCCTGGCGCGCGAGGTCGGCGAAGGCGGCGGGTGTCGGCTGGATGTTCATGCGCGGGCGGTCTCAGCGACCGTAGGCGAAAAAGGGGTTGTGAATCAATTCCTGCGCCACGCTGCTCAGGGGCCCATGGCCGCACGCGAGGACGGTGTCGCGGGGCAGGCTGAAGATCTTCTGGCGATCATTGCGATACTGCTCGAGAAAATGGGTCGCGCTGCCGCCGATCGAGCCGGCGAAGAGGGAATCGCCGACCACGGCCAGCGGCCGGCCCAGCCCGGTGACAAAGTAGGACGTCTGCCCCGGCGAATGCCCGGAAGTCGTAAGGGCCTTGATCGCGACCGAGGCGAGGTGAAAGTGGGCGTTTTCCTTGAAGGTCCGGGCCCCGGGGAAATCGACCGGCTCCCGTTCATTGGCCCAGACCTGCGCGCCGGTGGCCGCGGCCAGCTTCGCCAGGTCGGCGATATGGTCGTCGTGCGTGTGGGTGAGCAGGATGTAATGGACGTCGAGCTTCTCCGAGCGCACCACATCGAGCAGCTCATCGCAGTTGGCGCCGGTGTCGAACACCGCCGCGCAGCGCTCGCGCGAGTCCCAGATGAGGTAGCTGTTCACCCGCATGTCCTCGAACACGGTGTTGAACATCGCAAAGGCGCGGTGGATCCGGATCTGTTCCGGGTACCAGCGGTCATGCGCGAGGTCCTCCAGGGCATCGGGATGCAGCTTGAGGTGGCGGGCGATCCGGCGGATGACGGCGTCGATCTTGGCGCCGGCCTTGACGGCCGCCAGGTCCGCCCGGCTCACTTCCGCGAGGCCCGCCAGCTGCTCATCGGTGATGTGCAGGCCCCGCTGGGCCTTGCCAATCACATCGGTGAAATTGTCTTCGAGGGGGACGCGGGACATGGGGGGTGCGCAGGTAAAAGGGGAGCACCCTAAGCTTTTCCGCTTTCCGCGTCCCGCTTTTTCTTTCTGACTGACCTTCCCGATGAATTCCCCCTCCAGCGTCATCTCCTCCCTCTTCTCCCTCCAGGGCAAGGTCGCCGTCGTCATTGGCGGCACCGGCGAGCTCTGCGGGGCCATGGGCGAGGGCTTGGCGGCCGCCGGCGCCGAGGTGGTGCTGGTGGGCCGCAATGAGGAGAAGGCCAAACCCCGGATCGAGCGCATCGCCGCCGCGGGCGGGCGCGGCTACTTCCTGGCGGCGGAGGCGAGCGACAAGGGCCAGCTGCAGCAGCTGCTCGCCGCCGTGGTCGGCCGGTCCAAGGCGGTTGACATCGTGGTGAACGGGGCCGGCGTGAATTCGGCCACGCCCTACCTCGCCATTGAGGAGGACGAGTTCGACCGCATTGTGCGCGTCAACTACAAGAGCGTCTTCCTCGGCTGCCAGGTCTTCGGCCAGTACCTGCTCGACCGCGGCCAGGGCGGCTCGATCATCAATCTCGGCTCGATGTCGGCCCTGATCCCGCTTTCCCGGGTCTTCACCTATTCCGCCACCAAGGCCGCGGTGCACAACCTCTCCAAGAACCTGGCGCGCGAATGGGCGCCGCAGCGGGTGCGGGTGAACACGCTGGTGCCCGGCTTCTTCCCCGCCGAGCAGAACCGCAAGATCCTCTCCCCGGACCGGGTGGCGGCGATCCTCGGCCACACGCCGATGAAGCGCTTTGGCGAGGCCGGGGAGCTGGTGGGGGCGACCCTGCTCCTGGCCAGCGACGCGGCGGGCGGCTTCATCACCGGCTCCGAAATCGTCGTGGACGGCGGCTACCACGCCATGACCATCTAGTCGCTGAGATTAGTAGCAAGTTGCTATTGCCGTATAGTAGACACTTTATACTACCGGAAATCCGGGTGTTTCCCTTGCTATAAGGCGCATGGTGCTAGAATGTATAGCACTATGGTC
Organism: uncultured Opitutaceae bacterium; assembly: GCA_903916755.1. Taxonomy (GTDB): domain Bacteria; phylum Verrucomicrobiota; class Verrucomicrobiia; order Opitutales; family Opitutaceae; genus Palsa-1447. The sequence goes on from CAIWXW010000155.1 coordinate 16,838, forward strand.
ACTCATAAGATCAAACAAC
>CAIWXW010000156.1 GCA_903916755.1 uncultured Opitutaceae bacterium
ACCCGGGAATCAGCGCCGCGGCCAGGCCGCCGAGCAGAAAAGTGATCAATTCCGGCCAGGGCAGCCATCGTCCCACCACGCTGAGGCTGGCGACCAGCAGCAGCAGGACCAGGGCATGCTCGAAGGGGATCACAGGGCCCCGAGCATGAGCGGCGGCCCTCGAACAGGTCGAGGATAGACCAGAAAGCGCCCCTCAGATTGGGGGAACTCTCCCGCCTCTGGCGGGTTCACATCCGCACCCCATGAAGGCATTGATCCATGCCGTGCCCCTGGCGCTGGGCCTAGGGGTGGCCTGGGCGGCGGATCCGATATCGCCCGCTCCGGCAGCGGCTCCGGCAGATCCCGGGGCCGGGAGCGGCATCCATTTCGAGATGACGCAGCTGATCCGCGACGATGCCAGGATAAAGCCGGCGGGGGCCGCGCCTGCCCCCGCCGCACCCGCCGCACCCACCGGGGTCGTCATGATGGATCCCTTCGTCGTCAAGGAGCGCCGGAAACAGGCGGCGCCGCTCCCGCACTATGAAACACCGCTGTCCCGCCTGCTGAATACGGGCACCCTCCTGAAGGCCGACGGGCGGAAGTCGTCGCTCATCATCGATTTCAAGGAGGACACCCAGCGGATGGGGCCGCCCAGGCCCACGATCCAGTTTCATTTGTCCTGGTAGGCGCTGCCCGACCCGGCGGTCGACCGCCAGAGGGCCGACGGGTGCGCGCAGGGTCCTCTTTCCCTCCGGCGCGATGGGCCGGATCGGTTCGCGCAGCTCGCGAATTCCCACGACCCGGCGCCCGCGACCGGCGTCAGTCCACGAACCTGACGTTGGTCGCGTCCTTCATCCGCACGGGCGGCGTCTCGGGGGTATGGATCTTCACATTCTGCAGCAGGACGTTCTCGGCCTGCTCGGCCCGGAACCCGCGCCGGGCCGTGATGGCGATGTTCTGCAGCTTGAGGTCGTGGATGGGATGGTGCGGCAGGCCGGTGATGGAAATCGCCGCGCCCGCGCCCAGGCAGTATACGTCACTGATCAGGAAGTCCTTGAACTCCGGGGTCTTCCTCTGGTCCCGCGGCAGCGGCGCCTTCAGGGTGGAGGCGCTGACCGGCGTGTTGTCGTAGTGGGTGTCGAACAGGATGGCGTCGTTCGCGATGTCCCGCATGAAGATGTGGTCGACCGTGACGTCGCGGACGAGGCCGCCGTGGCCCAGCCCGCTCTTCACCCGGATGCCGGTATCCGTGCCGACGAAGGAGCATTGGGTCGCCCAGAGATGGCGCATGCCCGCGTCCGTGGCCCCGCCGACGACAAAGCCGCCGTGGCCATGATAGACGGTGCATTCGGCCACGATCACGTTCTGCAGCCCGGCCTCCCGGCCCGCAGGGACCTCGCCGCTGGCCTTCAGGCAGATCGCGTCGTCGCCCGCGCTGACGGTGCAGCGGTAGAGCAGGACATTCTGGCAGACGTTGATGTCCATGCCGTCGCCATTCTGCGCCCACCATTCGTTGAAGAAGGTCGTGTACTGCAGGGTGAGATCCTGACACTGCGTCGGCTCGAAGACACCCGCCGGCGAATTCCGCAGCGTGATGCCGTCAAGCAGCACCGTGCGGCACTGCTCGAGGTACAGCAGCGGCGAGCGCTTGAAGTCGCGGCCTGGCAGGGATTCCTCCGCCGTCGGATGGGGGTGGTCGCGGCTCAGCCGGATCAGGAAATCCTCGCCCTCCATCGCCTCCCGGGTCGGCCACCAGTCCGGCTCGCCGCCCTGGCTGACCACGCCCCCCTTGGCCAGCAGCGCCGCCCACTGGCTGGAGGTCGTCTTGGTTTTCCGGATCGGCCGCCAGGTGTCACCCGCGCCGTCGAAGATGCCGTGGCCCGTGAGGGCGATATCCGTGAGGCCGGTGCCGGTGATGCAGGAGGCCGCCACCCACCCGCGGGTGCCGTGCCGGACCAGCGGATAGGCGGTGTGGTCCGGCGTGAACTGGATCACCGCGCCGTACTCGGAATGGAGGTCCACGCCGCTCTGCAGCGTGATCGGGCCGGTCAGCCAGAGGCCGGCGGGGATGATGACATGCCCGCCCCCGGCCGCGGCACAGGCCGCGATCGCCTGGCTGATGGCCGATGTGGCGATCGTCTGGCCGTCACCCACCGCACCGTAGTCGGTGATGGGAAAATTCCGGTCGGGGAACGTCGGGACCGGCACGGCCGGCATCGGAAAGGGGGCGCGGGCGACATACTCCGGCAACGTGGCCGCCGACAGGGACGTGACGCCGGCCAGGAGGAGGCACAACCAGGAGGGGATGGGGCGGGAAGACATGGGGTGGCAGGGGGGGGGTTAAGACAAACCAACGCGAAAACCAATCCGGGGGAATCAGCGGGCCCTGACCTTCTGCCAGCGGCGCGTGCGCGCGGACCGGAGCACCGCATCGGTCACCAGGTCCGTGGCGAGTCCGTCCCGGAAGGTGGGCGCCGCCGCCCGGCCGTCCCGCAAGCCCTGGAGGAAGTCCGCGATCTGGTGCACGAAGGAATGCTCGTAGCCGATCTGCAGCCCGGGGACCCACCACTGCTTCATGTACGGATGGTCCCGATCGGTCACGTGGATCGACCGCCAGCCCCGCACCGCGCCCGTGTCACGGTGGTCGAACCATTGCAGGCGATGCAGGTCGTGGAGGTCCCAGGCGAGGGATCCGTCCGCCCCGTTGATCTCGAAGGTGTAAAGCGCCTTGTGCCCGCGCGCGTAGCGGGTCGCCTCGAAGGTCGCGAGCGAACCGTTGCGGAACCGCGCCAGGAACGCGCTCGCGTCGTCGATCGCCACGGCCTGGAGCTTGCCCGTGCCGGCATGCTGGCGCCGCTTCACGAAGGTCTCCGTCATCGCGCTGACCTCGGCGATCCCGCCGTTGAGCCAGAGGGCGGTGTCGATGCAGTGGGCCAGCAGGTCCCCCGTCACGCCGCTGCCCGCCACCGCCGCATCCAGCCGCCAGGTGCCGGCGCCGCCCTGCGGCACCTCGGCCGAGATGGTCCAGTCCTGCAGAAATTTCGCGCGGTAATGGAAGATTTTGCCCAGGCGCCCCTCGTCGATCAGCTGCTTGGCCAGCGTCACGGCCGGCACCCGGCGATAGTTGTACCAGACCATGTTCGGCACCCGCGCCCGGGTCACGGCCCGCACCATGGCCGCCGCCGAGGCCGCGTTCATGGCCAGCGGCTTTTCGCAGAGGATCATCTTGCCGGCCTGCGCGGCCGCGATGGCGATTTCGGCGTGCACGTTGTTCGGCGCCGCGATGTCGATGAGATCGATGTCCGCCCGCGCGATCAATTTCCGCCAATCGGTCTCGGTCGACTCGAAGCCCCAGGTCTCGGCAAACGCCCGCGCCAGCGCGCCATCCCGGCCGCAGACGGCCTTGAGCACGAGCGGCCGGTCCTGCGGGAAGAAATGACCCACCTTGCGGTAGGCGTTGGCATGGGCCCGGCCCATGAAGCCGTAGCCAATGAGCCCGATGTTGATTGGTTTCATCGTAAGGTCAGGCGCTCCAGCCATGGTTCCGGCGCACTTCGATCATGGCGGCCAGGATATCGTTCCAGGTCTGCGGCCGCAGCATCGTGCGGTTCGGAAACATGCAGCCGTCCCAGCAGATGTGCGAGAAACGGCGGGTGACCCGGCCGCGCGCGTCGCGCAGCCAGTAGCCGGAATCGCGCGGCAGGTTGAGCTTCCCCCGCGGATCGGTCGCCAGGCAGTGCCGGCCCGTCTTGGCGTGGGTGCCGGAGCCGAAGACGCTGCCGTCGTTCTGCGCGACGTGA
>CAIWXW010000157.1 GCA_903916755.1 uncultured Opitutaceae bacterium
TCATCCCCGGCGGCTCCTCCGCCAAGGTTCTCAAGTTCGGCGAGCGCTTCAAGGGCAAGCGCAAGGTGGGGGCCGAGATGGTCGACTACGACTGGGGCCTCGAGGACGTCCCGATGGACTTCGATTCGCTGGCCATGATCGGCTCGATGGGCGGCTCCGGCGGCGTCATCGTGATGGATGACACCGTCAACATGGTGGAGGCCCTCGCCAACATCAACGCCTTCTACGCCCACGAGAGCTGCGGGCAGTGCACGCCCTGCCGCGAGGGCTCGCTGTGGATGAAGCGGATCACGACCCGGATGGTGCACGGCGACGCCCGGACCGAGGACGGCCAGTTGCTGAAGAGCGTGGCCGACCAGATCGCGGGCCGCACGATCTGCGCCTTTGGCGAGGCCTGCGCCTGGCCGACCCAGAGCTTCGTCGCGAAGTTCGGCGATGAATTCAAGGACTACGCCAAGACCAAGGCCGAAGGAAAGGAAGCGGCGCTGCCGCTCATCTGATGATTGCTCCGCCCAAACCCGAGTTAGTCACCGTCAACATCGACGGCCGCGAGATCGCCGTGCCGAAGGGCACGAACGTCATCGAGGCCGCGCGGCTGCTGGCGATCGACGTGCCGCACTACTGCTACCACCCGAAGCTGACGGTGGTGGGCAACTGCCGCATGTGCCTGGTCGAGATGGGCATGCCGGCGGTGGATCCGGCGACGAAGACGCCGATCCTGGATCCGGCGAGCGGGAAGCAGAAGATCAACTGGTCGCCGCGCCCGACGATCGCGTGCGCGACCAACGCCTCGCCGGGCCTGCACATCCGGACGACGACGCCGCTGGTGAAGGACTGCCGCGAGGGCGTGATGGAATTCCTGCTGGTGAACCACCCGCTCGACTGCCCGATCTGCGACCAGGCCGGCGAATGCCGCCTGCAGGAGCAGGCGACGGGCTATGGCCGCGGCTACTCGCGCTACATCGAGCAGAAGAACGTCAAGCCCAAGCGGACCCGGCTCGGGCCGCGGGTCACGCTCGATGACGAGCGCTGCATCCTCTGCTCCCGCTGCGTCCGGTTCAGCCAGGAGGTGGCCAAGGACGACGTCCTCGGCTTCATCGACCGCGGCAGCTACTCGACGCTGACCTGCTTTCCGGGCAGGCAGCTCGAGAACAACTACTCGCTCAACACGGTCGACATCTGCCCGGTGGGCGCCCTGACCAGCACCGATTTCCGGTTCAAGATGCGCGTCTGGTTCCTCAAGGAGACCGACAGCATCGACGCCGAGAGCAGCGTCGGCGCCAACACGGTGGTCTGGTCGCGCGAAGGCGTGATCTACCGGATCACCCCGCGCCGCAACGACGACGTGAACGACACGTGGATGGCGGACAGCGGACGCATCCTCTACAAGGAGGTCCGGGCCGACAACCGGCTGGCGGGCGTGACGGTCGACGGCCTCGCCGTGCTGCCGGCGGCCGCGCTGGCGGCGGCGGCGGAATTGATCCGCGGCGGCGGCGTCGCGGTGGTCGGCTCCGGCCGCAGCTCCGTCGAGGAGCAGTTCCTGACCAGGAAGCTGGCCGAGGCGGCCGGCGCGCCGGCGTATCTCGTGGCCCGGAGCGGGGCGGGGGATGGGATCCTGATTTCCGCCGACCGCAACCCGAACGTGCGCGGCGCCCTCGTGACCGGCCTCATCCGGGGGCTGCCGGCGGCCGCCCTGACGGAGCTCGCCGGCCAGATCGACAGCGGGGCGGTCAAGACGGTGGTCGCGGTGAACGAGGACCTGGTGGCCGCCGGGCTGACGCCCGCCCAGCTGGCCAAGGTGAAGGTCGTCTATTTCGGCACCCACGCCAATCCGACCAGCACGGCGGCCCAGGTGGTCGTGCCCACGCTGACCGTCTTTGAGAAATCCGGCAGCTTTGTGAACCAGCAGTTCCGCCTGCAGAAATTCGCGGCGGCGGTGCCCGGCCCGGGCGGAGCCCTCGACGACCTTGAGGTCCTGGCCAAGCTGACGGTCGCCGTCGGCGGCAAGCTGGGCGAGACGCCCCTGTACCAGGCTTCCGGCCGGGTCGAACTCAACGCCCTCTGGGAACTGATCGGCCAGGCGGTCCCGGCCCTGGGCACGGTTCGCTACGGCAACCTTCCCTCCACCGGCCTCCTGCTCGACGGGACGCCCTGGGCGGCCCTGGCCTTCCCGGAGGGGAAGACCCTCCATTACACGCCGCCGGCGGCGCCCGCCGCCGTTCCCGCCCCGTGAGCTTCGAACTTTTCCATACCTGCCTGCTGCCCGCGGCCTGCCTCCTCTGGGCCGGGGTCGCGATGCATTCCTGGGTGCGGCTCAAGCGCGGCGTGGGTTCGGACGCGCGCAACCTGACTCTGCTGGCGCTCCATCTGGCGCTGGCGGTGGTCAATCTGGTCGTCTGGACCGGCGGAGGGATCGAGTGACCCATGGTTGATTTTTGGTTCAGTCTCCCGCTCGTCGTCCAGGGCCTGCTGAAGGGCCTGGCGGTCATCCTCGTCGTTTTCCCGATGTCCAGCCTGTGCACGATGGCCGAGCGCAAGGTCTCGGCCTGGATCCAGGGCCGGCCCGGCCCGAACCGGACGATCGTGCCCTGGGCCGCCTATGTGCCGGTCATCGGGCCCCTCCTGCAGCGGATGGGCCTGTTCCAGCTCGCGGCCGACGGCCTGAAGTTCCTGGTCAAGGAGGAGCCGGTGCCCGGCCACGTCAACAAGCCCTACTTCACGCTGGCGCCCCTGATCGCGATGATCCCGGCCTTGACGACCGTCACGGTCGTGCCGTTTGGCGCCTACCTGTCGGGCGGGCAGGTCGTGCCGCTCGTCCTGGCCAACGTCGACGTGGGCCTGCTGGCCGTCTTTGCCGTCTCCTCGCTCGGCATCTACTCGCTCATCCTGGCCGGCTGGGCCTCGAATTCGAAGTATCCCTTCCTGGGCGGCGTCCGCGCCTCGGCGCAGCTGATCTCCTACGAGCTTTCGCTCACCCTGGCGGTCCTGCCGGTCTTCCTCTGGATCAACGCCCCCGGCACCGCCGGCACGCTTAGCCTGGCCAAGGTGGTGGAATTCCAGAGCCAGCCCGGGTTCTGGGGCGGCACCTGGTTCATCTTCACGATGCCGCTCTCGGCGCTGATCTTCATCATCGCGCTGTTCGCCGAGACCAACCGCCAGCCGTTCGACATGCCGGAGTCGGAGTCCGACCTGGTGGGCGGCTTCCACACCGAATACGGCGCCTTCAAATGGGCCCTCTTCTTCGTGGCGGAATACGCCAACATGATCGTGGGCTCCGGGGTCTTCACGCTGCTCTTCCTCGGCGGCTGGAATCCGCTGCCGTGGATCCCGCTCGCGACCCTCGCCGGCTGGCTGCACCTCGGCGGCCATCCGCTGATCCTCGGCCTCCTTTCGATCGGCATCTTCATCGGGAAGATCGCCTTCCTGATCTTCTTCTTCATGTGGGTGCGCTGGACCGTGCCGCGGTTCCGCTACGACCAGGTGATGAAGATCGGCTGGCAGAAGCTGCTGCCCCTCGCCATCGCCAACCTGCTGGTCTACGCGCTCGGCATCGCGTTCCTGACCAAATAACCGGAAGCCCGTCCGCATGGCCATCATCACCATCCCGCGCAAGCCGCTCACCTTCTCCGAGCGCGCCTACCTGCCGCAGATCGCCGCCGGCCTCCGCATCACCCTGCGCCATCTCTTCAAGCCGAGCGAGACCCTGCAGTACCCCGAGGAGCGCCCGTCCATTCCGCCGGGCTACCGCGGCGCCCCGACCCTGGTGATGGATCCGAACGGCCGGGAGAAATGCGTCTCCTGCCAGCTTTGCGAGTTTGTCTGCCCGCCCAAGGCGATCCGGATCGCGCCCGGCGCGGTGCCGGAGGGCAGCGGCGTCGAGCACGTGGAGAAGGGCCCGCAGGCCTTCGACATCGACATGCTGCGCTGCATCTACTGCGGCCTGTGCGAGGAGGTCTGCCCGGAGGAGGCGATCGTCCTGCAGACCCAGTACTCGATGTGCGGCACCTCCCGCGAGGAGATGGTCAACCACAAGGACAAGCTCTACGAGATGGGCGGCACGCTGCCGGACCAGCACTACAAGTGGGACAAGAAGAAGGCCGCCGAGGAGGCGGGCAACGCCCACTAAGCCGCGATCCCATGGGCCAATTCCTCTTTTCCGTCTTCGCCTGCCTGACCGTCGTGTGCGCGGCCGGGGTCGTCGTGTGCAAGAACGTCGTCAACGCCGCGATGTGCCTGCTGCTGTCGCTGCTGGGGGTCGCGGCGCTCTTCGTGCGGCTCGACGCCTTCCTCTTGGCCTTCCTGCTGCTCCTGGTCTACGCCGGCGCGGTCGTGGCGCTCTTCCTCTTCATCATCATGCTGCTCGACACCCGCGGGCAGCAGGCCCCGCAGGCGCGCCGCGGCCTCACGGTCGCCCCCCGGATCGCGGCGGCGGCGCTGGTGGTCGCGGGCCTGGCCTCGCTTTTCGTCAAGGGCCGGCTGGCGACGCCGGCCGTCGGCACGGTGCCAGCCCTGGGCGCCTCGCTCAAGCTGCACGCCTATCTCCTCTTCACCACCTATCTCCTGCCGGTCGAAATCATCAGCTTCCTCCTCCTGATCGCCATGCTGGGCGTCATCGTCCTCAGCAAGCGCGAGGGCGAGCACTCCGGCTACGGCAACTGACATGGTCCCCGAGACGCTCAACGCCTACATCGGCCTCAGTGCCGCGCTCTTCGCCCTCGGGTTCCTGGGGGTCCTGGTGCGGCGCAACACGCTGGTGATCTTCATGTGCCTCGAGCTCATGCTGGTGGCCTCGACCCTGGCCCTGGTGGCCTTCTCCCGCTACAACGGGACGATGGAGGGGAATGTCTTCGTGTTCTTCATCCTCACCGTCGCGGCCGCGGAGGTCGCGGTCGGGCTGGCCATCATCGTGGCGCTCTTCCGCCGGACGCAGACCATCCGGGTCGACCGGCTCGACACCCTCAAGCGCTAACCCGTGACCGCCGTGTCTCCCTCCCATCTCGCGTTCCTGGTCCTGGCCGTGCCGCTCGCCTCGGCCGGCTTTATCGCGCTTTTCCTGCGCCGGCAGGGCGGCCTGGCCTCCGCGCTGTCGGTGGGGACCGCGGCCGCGGTCGCGCTCGGCGCCTTCTGGCTCGCGCTGCACCCGGCGCGCTTCGAGGCCTCGCGCGAATGGCTGTCGCTGGGCGGCCTGACGGTCTCCTTCGGCTTCAATTTTGACGACCTGGCCGCCCTGATGATCTCGATCGTGGGGCTGGTCGGCCTCTGCGTGCATGTCTTCTCGCTCGGCTACATGCACGACGACGCGGCGAAGGCCCGGTACTTCGGGGGCTTGTCGATCTTCATGTTCTCGATGCTGGGCATCGTCCTGGCCGACAATCTTTTCATGATGTTCATCTTCTGGGAGCTGGTTGGATTCAGCTCCTGGCTCCTGATCAACCACTGGTACGAGCGGCCGCAGGCGGCGGCCGCGGCCAAGAAGGCCTTCATCGTGAACCGGGTGGGGGACTTCGGTTTCCTCCTCGGCATCATCCTCTGCTACCACCTGCGCGGCACGGTCAACTTCAGCGCCCTGGCGGCGCAGGCCTCCTCGGGGACGGCGCCGTACAGCCGCGCGATCCCGCTGCTCCTTTTCTGCGGCGCGGTCGGCAAGTCGGCGCAGCTGCCCCTCCAGGTGTGGCTGCCGGACGCGATGGAGGGCCCGTCGCCGGTGTCCGCCCTGATCCACGCCGCCACGATGGTGGCCGCGGGCATCTACATGCTCTGCCGGATCCAGGTCGTGATGGTGCTGCCGGCCCTCGACGTGATCATGTGGGTCGGCACGGCCACGGCGCTCTATGCCGCCCTCTGCGCGATCGTGCAGCGCGACATCAAGAAGGTCCTGGCGTATTCCACCCTGTCGCAGCTCGGCTACATGGTCGCCGCCTTCGGCCTCGGAAACCATTACCAGCCGCAGGCGGACGGCACCTACCATCTCTCGAGCGGCGCCAGCGCCGCCATGTTCCACCTGACGACCCACGCCTGCTTCAAGGCGCTGCTCTTCCTCGGGGCCGGCTCGGTGATCTACGGCTGCCACCACGAGCAGGACATCTTCAAGATGGGCGGCCTGGCGAGGCGGATGAAGTTCACGTTCGCGACCTTCACGATCGGCGTCGCGGCCATCATCGGGTTTCCGTTCCTGGCGGGCTTCTTTTCCAAGGACGCGATCCTCGCGCTGGCCTTCGCGAACAACCGGGCGGTCTTCGGGGTCCTGGCCCTCACCGCGATCCTGACCGCCTTCTACATGGTGCGGCTCTGGAAGATCGTCTTCTTCGGGACGGCCCGGTCGCACGGAGCCGAGCACGCCCATGAAGGGGGCGTCGTCCTGACCCTGCCGCTCCTGGTCCTGGCCATCTGCGCCGTCTTCGCCGGGTACCGCCGGCTTTATCCCGCGGGCTTCGACGGCATCCTGGGCGCCATTCCCGAGGCCGAGGGCCGGGCCCATGGCATCGTCTTCGGGGTCTCGCTGGCGGTCCTCCTGATCGGCGCCCTGGCGTCCTGGGCTTTCTACGCCGCTTCCGCCGCCGACGAGCTGGAGCGCCGGTTCCCGGGCCTCTTCGCCGGCCTGAACGCCCTCCAGGAGAGCTTTGACCGCCTTTACGCCTGGTATGTGGCCAAGGTCCAGGAACGGCTGGCCATGGCGCTCAACTTCATCGACGTGATCGCGATCGCGGGCCTTCTGGTGCGCGGCGTGGCGGGCCTGACCGGCCTGGCCGGCCTCGGGGTGCGGGCCCTGCATGTCGGCCGGATCAACGTCTACGTCTACTGGTTCCTGGCCGGCGTCGTTGTCCTTTGGCTCTTCGCCGCGGGAGTCCTCTGAAATGCCCCCCTTCCCCTGCAATCCCCTTTTGCTCGCGATCGCGGCCCCCCTCGCGGTGGCTTTGGCCATCGGCCTGGGGCTGCCCAAGCGCTGGTCGCTGCGGCTGGCCTACCTCGGCTTCGCGGCGCCGCTCCTGTGCGCCCTCCATGTCTGGTGGCATTTCAACAACGCCCCCAAGGCCTTCGGCTACGCCTACCTCGCGAGCTACTCGACCGGCCTCGACGGGCTCGGCATCGGGCTGAAGCTGGGCGTCAACGGGATCGCGCTGCCGCTCTTCGTCCTCGCGGGCGTCGTGGGCTTCGCGGCGGGGCTCTATGCGCTGCAGTCCACGGCCGAGCGGCTGAAGCTGTACGTGATGCTGCTCCTGGTCATGCAGGCCGGCCTGATGGGCGTCTTTGCCAGCGTGGACGTCTTCTTTCTCTACTTCTTCCATGAACTGGCGCTGATCCCGACCTTCATCATGGTCGGCATCTGGGGCGGCCGGGACCGCAACTATGCGGCCATGACCATGACGATCTACCTGACCCTGGGCGCCATGCTCTCGCTCCTCGGGCTGATCGCGATCTACGTGAAGAGCGGCGCGCATAGCTTCGACCTGATCGCGCTGCGCGCGACCCTCGCCGACCGGCCGCTCGCCGTGGTGGCGCAGCACCATCTCTTTGGGCTGCTGCTTTTCGGCTTCGGCGTCCTGGTCTCGCTCTGGCCGCTCCATTCCTGGGCCCCCCTGGGCTATGGCGCCGCGCCCAGCTCGGCGGCCATGCTCCACGCCGGCGTCCTGAAGAAGTTCGGCCTTTACGCCCTGATCCAGGTGGTCCTGCCGCTCCTCCCGGCCGGATTGGGCGCCTGGGGCCACACCCTGGCGCTCCTGGCGGGCTTCGGCAACGTCCTGATCATCGGCCTGGTCACGATCGCGCAGCGGGACCTGAAGCAGATGATCGGCTACAGTTCGGTCATGCACATGGGCTATGCCTTCCTGGGCCTCGCCTGCGGCTCCGCCCTCGGCGTGGGCGGCGTGGTGCTCCTGATGGTCGGGCACGGCCTGTCGGTGTCGCTCCTGTTTCTCCTTGCGACCAGCGTCCACCAGCGCACCCGGACCTTCACGATGGCGGATATGGGCGGGCTGGGGAAGGCCGCGCCGGTCCTGGCGGCCTTCTTCGTGGCGGCCACCTTCGCCAGCATCGGGCTGCCCGGCTTCGCCAACTTCTGGGGCGAACTCACGATCTTCGTCGCCCTCTGGCCGTTCTCGGCCGGCTTCACGATCCTGGCGGTGGCGGGCGTGGTGATTTCCGCCATCTACGGTCTGCGGGCGGCCGCGCGCGTCTTCTTCGGGCCGCCGAGCGAGGCCTTCGCCCTGGTGGCCCAGCAGCACCCGCCCACCGACCTCAGCTGGTCGGAACGGATTCCGGCGCTGATCCTGATTGCGGCGCTGCTGTTCATCGGCCTGTGGCCCCGCTCGATCGCCCGGCCGGTCGACGCCGGCCTGGCGGCCATTGCCGCCCCGATCGCGCCCACCTCCACGGCCGGCGGCGTCTCCCCCCTCTAACCTCCACCGCCCTTCGATGGACCTTTCCCTTCTCCAGCACCTGGCCGCCGGCAATACCTGGGGTGCGATCCGCCCCGAGCTGGCGCTCGGGTGCCTCGCCCTGGGCCTGCTCGTCCTCGATCTGCTGTTTCCGAAGCGGGCGGGCGGGCTGGTGGCCTGCGTTTCGCTGGCGGGCCAGCTGGCCGTCCTGGCCGATGTCCTCTGCCATTTCCACTCGGTCTGGCTGAACCAGGACACTTTCAACGGGCTGCTCCATCCCTCGCTGGCCGGACAGGCCATGCGGGTCTTCCTGCTGCTGTCGTCGATTTTGGTCGTGCTGCTGGCGCGCGTGACCCTGGCGAAGCACCCGGCTCCGCGGATTGAGTTTTACCACATCGTCCTTGTCGTGACCGCCGCGCTCATGCTGCTCGTGCAGAGCAATCACTTCGTGATGCTCTTCCTCGCCCTCGAGACGGTCACGGTCGGCTTCTACATCCTCGTCAGCTATTTCCGGACAAGCACGGCCTCCCTGGAAGCCGGCTTGAAGTACCTGATCCTGGGGGCCCTGAGCTCGGCTCTCCTGCTCTTCGGGATCGCGATCCTCTACGGCGTGGCGGGCAATCCGTTTCTGCCGGGGCATTCGGCCGATGCGATGCGCTACGCGGAACTCGCGCAGTTCCTCACCCTCAATCCCCACAACTTCCTGGCCAGCGTCGGCATCGTCCTCGTGCTGGCCGGCGTGGCCTTCAAGGTTGGCGCCTTTCCCTTCCAGATCTGGATTCCGGATGTGTACCAAGGCGCTCCGACCCCGGTGACGGCCTTCCTCGCGGTGGCCTCCAAGGGCGCGGGCTTCGCGGTCCTGCTGGGCCTGGTCCTGCGGGCCTTTCCGTCCTATGGCTGGCTGGTGACCCCGGTGATCACGGCGATGGCCGTGGCGACGATTCTCTTCGGCAACCTGGCGGCGCTGACCCAGCATAACGTCAAGCGGCTGATCGGCCTGTCGGGCGTCTCCCACGCGGGCTTCCTGCTCCTGGGCGTGGCCGCGGCGCCGTATGCCCCCCTCGCGGTGGGCGCCATCTATTTCTACCTCCTGGCTTACCTCATCGCCTCGTTCACGGTGTTCGGCGTGATGGCCCATCTGGCGGGCCCGGAGGATTCCGACCAGGAGCTCGAGCACTACGCGGGCCTGGCGAAGGATCATCCGTTCCTCGGTGCGGTCCTCGCGATCGGCCTGGGCTCGCTGGCCGGCATCCCGCCCCTGGCGGGGTTCATGGGAAAGTTCTTCGTCTTTGTCGCCGCCTACCAGGCGGGGATGCACGGGGCGCTCGTGGTCGCGATCGCCGGCGTGGTGGTCTCGATTTATTATTACTTTGGCTGGATCAAGGCGGCTTACTTCGAGGCCTGGAAAGCCCCGGCCGCGGGGTCGGTGCCCGTGCCCACGCCGGTCGGCAAGCTTTTCGGCTTGGTGCTGGGCGTCCTGGCGCTGGGTTCGATCGTCCTGGGCTTTTACCCGGGACCGCTGGGCCATTGGCTGCAGTGGTAGGGCGCACGGCGATCAGCTGCTGCAAGGGTCGGGTTGGTGCCTGCCGGCCATAAGCAAAGGCTGGCTGGGCGTACAAAAAAGGCGGGCCCTGAGGCCCGCCTTGAAGAGGTGAACTAACAACGCTCAGCGCCAGTAGCCGCGGACGTAGATCGTCCGGCCATCGCGATGATCATAGCGGGGGCCAACCCACTCATGGCGGCCATGCGGCGGAAGCTCCCAGTGCGCGTTGTACCAGCGGCGCCGGCCGTTCTCCCAGCCCCAATAGCCGCCGATCCACACGTGATAGGGGGACGGACGGGGCCCGATGACCACCTCGGCCACGGGCGGCGGCGGCGGCGGGCCGTCAACCACGACTTCCTCGGTCGGCGGCGGCGGAGCGTATTGGGGCGGCGGGGGCGGGGGCGGCGGCGCGGCCTGCGCCATTTCCCAGTGACCATCGATCCAGTTGCGGTTCGGATCCCAGTTGCCGGCGACCCAGTAGGCGCCGGGTTGGGGCGGCAGCATCCACTGGCCGCGGTACCACACCCACTGGCCATTCATCCATGAATAGTGGCCCGGGACCCACATGTAGCCGGGACCAGGGGCCGCGTATACGACCTCCTGCATGGGAGGCGGCGGCGCGGCATAGACCCGCACGGGCGGCGGGGGGCCAAAGCGGAAGCCGAGGCCGACGCTCACGTGCTGGGCCTGGGCCGCCAGCGGGAGCGAAAAGGCGAGGGCGAGAAGGGGGACCTTCGCGGAATTGAGGGCAGATTTCATAGGAGTGAAGGAGGCGATGGGATGAAGCTGGTGACGGGCGTCACGCCTGGAAGTTACGTGGATAGAGCGAGGCTGGAGCTACTGACAATCAGAAATCGCAATTGTTTCGTGGGCGATTTCGGGGAACTCTTGCCTTGGAGGGGAACCTTTCGGTTGATCGTCGCGATGCCCGCGCCTTTCTCCCGATTCCCGACCGCCCCGGCCCGCTGACGTCCCATGAAAATCACCGGGCTTGCCCTTGTCCCGCCCCCGTCCGCCGCGAGCCTGCCGCAGGTCACGCCGGAACTGCTCGCCTCCGTGCTCGCCCGGTATTCGCGCAGCAATGAGGGCATCGGCGCCATCCTGGCGAAGGTGGACGTGCAGAACCCCGACGCCTCGATCGACCGCATCCTGAAGTTCGTGGACTATGGCCATGCCTCGATTGGCGGCCTGACGGGCGGGCTCGCCATCGCGCTCGACGGGATATCGATGTGGCTCGCCTACAAGATTTTTGAGATCGCGCAGATGGCGGACGGCCAGGAATCGAGCACGCGCTACATCACGATGGACGCGGCAAACGTTCCCTCCGCCGAGGCGCTCGGCCTTCCCGCCGATCTCGCGCCCCGCTGGTCGAGCGTCCTGGCCAAGGCCTTTGCCGCCTATCATGCCGAGTACGCGCGGCTCGACGCCTTGGCGGTGGCCGAGCCGGCCCGCGTGCGCACGCCGGCCGACGCCAAGCCGGCGGTCGCGGCCCGGCTGCGCAAGAACTACGCCCTGGACCGGGCCCGGTATTTCATCCCGTTTGCGACCCGCACCAATCTCGGTCTGGTGCAGACCTCGCGGATGTGGGCCCAGACGGTGAAGCAGCTGGCGTCCCTGCCGCATCCGGAGGCCCAGGCCGCCGCGGGCCTGATCCGCGACGAGCTGCTGAAGCAATCGCCCCGGCTCATGCGCCACAGCTTTGCGGAAAAATCCTGCGAGGAGCAGGCGCGCCAGGAGCTCGCGGCGAGCCTGGCCCTGGGCCGGGAGCGGCTTTCCACCGCCGCCCTGCCCGACGCGGTCTGGGTTAAGGTGGACCGGACCGTCCCGCCGTGGCTGGCCGAGGAGCAGACCGTGCCGGAGGCCCTGCGCCACCGGCAGAACCGCTATGGGCTGCAGGGAACCGCGACCCGCCGCATGCGGGTGGCCTTCGCCTGGAACAACATGGCCCTGGCGGAACTGCGGGACCTGAACCGGCACCGCACCGGCCACCGGCACACGCCGCTGATCCAGGCGGGATTCTACCTGCCGCCGGAGATCGATCGCGCCGCGCACGCGGAGCTGCTGGCGGAGCAGGCGGAGCTGACCCGGGAACTGCTGGAGCGCCGCTCGCCGGCCTATGTCTATTCGCTGCTCTTGGGGGCGCAGACGCCCTTCGAGCACAGCACCCACGCCGACAAGTTCATCTACGAGGCGGAACTGCGGACGGGGATGGGCGCACACTTCCGCTACGCCGAGCACCTCAGCGCGGCGCTGAAGTCATTCCTCGACCAGGTGCCCGAGGCGCGGGAGTGGGTGGTCGAGGGCACGGCCGAGCCGGAGTGACGCTCAGGCCCGGCGGACCTTTTCCTTCTCGGCCTCGCGCTCCTCTTCCAGGCGGGCCCGCTCGTGGGCCATCTGCTGCTTGATCTTCTCGATCTCGTCGGGCTTCTGCGCGGCGAAGGCGTCATCGAGCTGCTTTTTCAGGAAGATTTCGCGCTCGGCGATCTTGCCCTGGTAGATTTTGCCGATCTCCGTGAGCCGCGCCTTTTGCCCGGCCGTGAGCGGCTGGTTCGCGCTGGGATCGGACTTGGCCAGCCGCTCCATGGCGAGTTCGTAGGATGATTTCATGGCCCCAGGGTGGGGCGGACGGGGCGGAAACGCAACGCCGGCGCCGCGGCCGGGCCCCCGCGGCTGGCAGCCGCGAAATGGGGTCGCCAGCCCGCGGGGGCCCGCGGTAGCGTGCGCCCTTAACCGACGGCTACTTCATTGGAAAATTTCGACACGAAAAAGAGGGTGCGGCACCTCGATGGCCTGCGCGGCCTCGCCATCCTGGCGGTGGTCCTCTTCCATTGTTATTCACGGGGGCCCGACCTGCCCGGGCTGAATACGAACCTCTTCCGCCAGGGCTATCTCGGCGTCCAGCTTTTCTTCCTGCTGTCGGGGTTCCTGATCCTGCACAGCCTGGAGACCAGCTCCTCGCTGGGGCACTTCTACCACCGGCGGTGGCTCCGGCTCTTTCCCGCGATGGTGGCGGCCTCCTGGCTTATCTTCGTCAGCGCGCCCTTCATGTACGATCGGATGGATTCCCTGCCGGGATACCTCGACGCGCTTCCCGGCATTCTCTTCGCGGATCCGCACTGGCTGCGCGATTGGGCCCGGCTGCCTGTGACGGGCCCGATCGAGGGCGATTTCTGGACGCTCTTCACGGAGGTTAAATTCTATCTGCTGTTCGGGGCCGCGTATTTCCTGGTGCGCCGGAAGGCGATCGGCCTGCTGGCGCTGCTGGCGGTGCTCGGGGTGGTGATCTACGTCGGGCCGGCGTACGGCTTCGATTTCAACGCGAGCCTCCTGGGCCGGGCCGCCGCCGGCGTCTCCGACGAGATGAACGCCCGCTGCTACGGCTGGTTTGCGGCGGGCGCTTTCTTCTACCTGTATTTCGATTCGGAGCGACCCGCCTTCCTGGCGGCTTCGGCGGGATGCGCCGTGCTGGGCATCGTGGCGAGCACGAGCACGGCAGATGTCGGCGGGATGGTGTTTTGCACGGGCGTCTACCTGGTCTTCATCGCGCCGTTTTTCTGGGAGCCGCTGAAGCGGCTTTTTTGCCACCCCTGGGGGGTGTTTCTCGGGTTCATCAGCTATCCGCTCTACCTGCTGCACCAGAATATCAGCTGGTCGCTGGCAGCGAAGCTGCATCGCGCCTTTCCCGACGTGCCGGCGAAACTGCTGATGGCCGGCCCGGTCGTCCTGGTGGGCGTCCTCGCCTGGCTGAGCGCCGGGTTTATCGAGCCGCTGGGGCGGCAGCTGCTGGCCTGGTCCCCGAAGTCCGCGGCGCCGTCGGCGCCGCGGCCGCTGGGGCGGGACGGACGGGCGGGGGCGTGCGCCCTCTTCGCGGTGCTGGCGGCCCTGGGCGTCACCGCCGGCCAGCTGCGGCCCGTCGCGGGCGCGCGGCGGGCGCTCGAAAGCCGGATCCTGGCCGAACAGCAGGGATCGCTGGATGCGCTCGAGCAGAAGCTCGCCGACAGCCGGCGCGCGCTCGCCGGCATCCACCTGGCGCGCGCGCAGGCGCAGGCGTATCTGGAGTCGATGAAACGGAATGCGCCCTGACCGATGAAGACCGACGCCGTTTTCACTGCCCGGCGCAACCGCCTCCTCCTCGGCCTGGCGCTGGCGGCCGCGGTCGCCAGCTCCTTCGCCTGCGCCTATTTCATGTCGCGGGAGTGGGAGTACCTTCGCGTCAGCGCCGCGCAGAAAAGCCGGCTGTTGCGCCTGCCGGGGATCCTGGCGGAGACGGACCGGGAGATCGTGCACGAGCAGCAGGAGTTGGTGCGGATCCATGGGGAGATCAGGACGCGGCTTGGGCAGAAGTGAGCCCGCGGCGGATCGCCCCGGCTCAGGCATACGCGACGCCGAGGAGGAGGACAGCCGCCACGACGGCGAAGGGTGGCCAGAAGCCGCCGCGGCGGGCCCGCCAGTCGCTCGCGTAGCCAAAGAGACAGGCGGCGAGCAGGAGGATCAGGGCGGCGGGCCCGATCCAAGCGGCGCGAAAATGAGCCTGGAATGCCACCGCCGGCGCCCGGGTCGCCAGCCGGGCGGTCGCCGTCATGCCGGAGAGCACCACGGCGGCGGCGCCATTGCAGAAGCGAGCGGCGGACAGGGCGCCGGCGAGCCCGGCGGCGATTGCGGCCACCCCCGCGACGATCACGAGCAAGGCCGGGGGGACGAGGAAGAGGTTCGTGATCAGGCCTCCCGGCACGAAGAGGTGAAAGAATTCAATCCCGCTGACGGCCCCCACCGCGGCGGCCGCGCTGCCGATCCCGAGCGCGTCGATCAGGTGATGCCGCAGGCCGGCCCACAGGCGCTGGCGGCGGTTCCAGGCGACGCGCGGCAGCCAGCGGTAGGGTGCGAATCGCTCGCGGGCCCGGGCGGCGAGCGGCAGCCCGAGGGTGGCGAGTCCGGTCATGACGCCATAGGACATCTGGAAGCTGGCGCTGAAGAGGGCGCTGGGATCGACCAGGAGAACGAGCAGCGCCGCGGCCGAGAGGGAGGCGAGCGGGTTGGAGGGCCGGTGGAGCACCCAGGCGGCTTCCGCCGCGGCCGCCATCAGGAAGGCGCGAACGGCCGAGGGACTGGCGCCCGTCGTCTCGACGTCGAGCCAAAGGCAGGCCAGGACCAGGCCGCTGGCCGCGGAGCGGGGCAGGCGGAGGAGCGCGGCGATCGCATGGAGGGCCACGGCGACCGTGCCGATGTGGATGCCGTTCACCGCGAAGAGGTGCATCGCGCCCGCATGGAGGAAGAGGGTCCGCTGGTCCGGCGTCAGGTCGCTTTTCCGGCCCAGCAGCATCGCGCCATAGAGGGCGCGGAGCGCGGGGTGACCGTCAAGGCCCAGGCCGAGCAGGACCGTCAGCTGGGCGGTCAGGCGGGCGCAGAAGCGGCGATAGGCCGTGGGCGGCCGGTCTTCGCACAGGAGGCGGCCCCGGATCAGCCGGAAATTGACGCCCTCGGCCGCCAGGCTGGCGTCAAAACTGCCCGGGGTCGGGTTCCGCGGGCCCGCCAGAAGGACGCCGACCACCCGGACAACCTCGGTCTGATCCGGCGGCGCCGCCGCCGCGCGCAAAGCGACGGAATAGTACACCCGCTGGCCGAGCCATTCGCGGAGGTGGGGCTCCGTCCGGACGATAGTCGCCCAGCCGGTGGCGCCGCGGCCCCGGGCTGACGGCGTGAAGGCGCGATCAATCCGGAGCGACAGCCGGGCCTCCCGCGGCGGACGCTCCGGCCACGGGGGCGGGGCGGGACGCTCCCAGGCGCCCCATTGGGCACCCGCCAGGACGAGCGCCAGCAGGAGGGCCGCTGCCCAGGCGGTCCGGCTTCGATCGGCGAACGCCCAGGCCGCGGCCGCCAATGCGGAGGCCGCGAGAGCCAGGCCGGGGCTCGGGCCGGCCTGGGCCATTCGGCCCAGGCCCAGCCCGGCCGTCAGCGGGAGGACGAGCCAGAGGAGGGGCGCGCGATGTCCGAGGCAGCGGTGGATGCAGGGAGGGTAGCAAGTACGTTTGCTTCCTGGGGTGCGGTCGTTCTCCTATGGGTCATGCCCGATCCCGACCAAGGCAGCCTATTTGGCGAGGAGCCCGCATCCGAGGCGGGCGAACCACTCGCGACAGCGGCGGCCAGTCGGGCGCACCAGCCGCTGGCGGCGCGGATGCGCCCGCGGCGATTGAGCGAGGTGGTCGGACAGGAGCACCTCCTGCGGCCGGGCAGCCTGCTGCCGCGGCTGGTCGAGCAAAACCGCTTCGGCTCGCTGATCTTCTACGGCCCCCCTGGCTCGGGCAAGACGAGCATCGCGGAGGCGATCGCCAACGAGACCAGGAGCCGGTTCGTCCGGATCAACGCGGTCATGTCGAACGTGGCGGAGATGCGGGAAATCCTCGCGGCGGCGCGCCGGCGGCCGGAGGCGGGCACGCTCCTTTTCATCGATGAGCTCCATCGGTTCAACAAGTCGCAGCAGGACCTGCTCCTGCCCGACGTCGAGGAGGGCACCATCCGCCTGATTGGCGCGACGACCCACAACCCGGGCTTTTACGTCAACCCGCCGCTGCTTTCCCGCAGCCACCTCTTCCGGCTCGAGCCGCTGGCGCCGGAGGCGATCGCCGGGGTGCTCGCCCGCGCGCTGCAGGATCCCGAGCGGGGCCTCGGGGGCCACCGGGTGACGGCCGAACCCGCCATCCTGGCCAGTCTGGCGGTCCTCTGCGACGGCGACCTGCGGCGGGCGCTGAACGCCCTCGAGGTGGTGGCCCTGAGCCTCCCCGAGGGCGCGGCCATCACCGCGACCGAGCTCGAGACCTTCGCCCGCGAGCGCCGCGTCCGCTACGACGCGGACGAGGACGAGCACTACGACACGATCTCCGCCTTCATCAAGAGCTGCCGCGGCGGGGATCCGGATGCCGCGCTCTATTGGCTGGCGAAGATGCTGGCCGGGGGCGAGGACCCCCGCTTCATCGCCCGGCGGCTGGTCATCCTGGCGAGCGAGGATGTGGGCCTCGCGGATCCGCAGGCGCTCCCCCTGGCGGTCGCGGCGCATCACGCGGTGGATTTCATCGGGCTGCCGGAGGCGGAGCTGACCCTGGCCCATGCCACGCTGTACATCGCCACCGCCCCGAAGAGCAATTCGGCGACCCTGGCGATCGGCGAGGCGAAGCGGGCCCTGGCCGAGAAGCCGGTCCAGGCGATCCCCCCGGCCCTCCGGTCCAAGAGCGGGCAGGCCAACAAGCGCGCGGGGCAGGGGAAGGGCTACCTTTATTCCCACGACTACCCGGAGGCGATTTCACCCCATCAGGTTTACCTCGATCCACCGCTGAAGCTTTATGCGCCCAGAGGCGCCGGGGCCGAGGCGGCCATTGGCGAGCGCCTCGCGCGCTGGCGGCTCCTGCGGGCCGGAGGCCCGGCCCAAGTGCAAAAGTGACCGATTTTGTTGGTTCTTGCGGCGGCCGGGCCAGGGGCTAGCTTGGGTCCGATCAAGCCATGGTTCTTTTGAATATCCTGGGCGGCGTCGCCCTGATCCTCTTCGGCATCCGATTCCTGCGCAAGGGGTTGGAGCGAATGCTGGGTCATGGACTTCATGCCTGGCTCGAGCGGATGTCGCAGCGTTCGTGGACGACGGTCCTTTCCGGCGCGGCGATCGGCGCGGTGGCGCCCTCCTCGACCGCCCAGACGCTCCTTTCGCTGCAATTCCTTAGCTCCTCCCAGATCCCGCCGGAGCGGGTCCTGGTCTTCCTGCTGGGGGCCAATATCGGCATCACGGCCATGGTGCAGCTGATCGCGCTGCACTTCTTCGACTATTACGCCGTTTTCCTGATCGTCGGTGTGATCGGGTTCCAGTTCTGCCGGGGCGAGACGATCCGCGGGATCGGCCAGTCGCTCCTGGGCCTGGGCTTCATCTACCTGGCGATGGCGATCATGAGCGACGCGGCGCGGGCTCTGACGCACAGCGCCGACTTCGAGACGGTCTTTGGCGTGCTCCTGCACCATCGGCTGCTGCTGCTCCTATTCTCCACGATCATGACCTTCGTGACGCAGAGTTCCACGGCCGCCATCGGCCTGGCGCTGGCCCTGGGCGAGGCGGGCGCGGGTTCCCTCGGGCTGCTGATTCCCGTCGTCCTGGGCGCCAATCTCGGCATCGGCTTCAATTCGCTGGTGGCGGGGTGGCCCACGCCGGCCGGTCGGCAATTGGCGTTCTCCAACCTGATCTTCAAGGGCGCGGCCATCCTGCTCTGCCTGGCCGGGTTCTCCTATCTCGAATCCTGGCTCGGCCATTCCCCGGGCTCGATCACCCGCCAGGCCGCCAATTTTCACAGCCTCTTCAATATCGGCGTCGCGGCGGCGGGCCTGGCCTTCGGCGGGCTGGTGACCAAGCTGGTCCAGCGGGCGCCCCAGGGGGCGCCGGTGGGGATGCGGCCGGTCGCCACCCATCTGGATCCGGCCGCGCTGGCGAGCCCCGTATTCGCCCTGGCCAATGCCGCCCGGGAGAGCCTGCGGCTGGCCGACGAGGTGAAGATCATGTTCGAAGGCTCCTGGCGGGCGATGATCGAGCACGATGTCGCGCTCGCCCGGGAGGTGCAGAAGCACGATGACCGGATCGACGACCTGCACACGGCGATCAAGATGTACCTGAGCCGAATCCCGACCGACGCCATGACGCCGCGGGACAGCCAGCTGCAATTCGGCCTGCTCAATTTCTGCAGCCAGCTCGAGTCGATCGGCGACATCATCGACAAGAACCTCTGCACCGCCCTGATCAAGCACGCCCACGACAAGATGGTGCTCCACCCGGACGACCGGGCCATCCTTCAGTCCCTCTACGAGAAGGTGCTGCGCCGGATGGACGCGGCCATCTCGGTCCTGGCCTCGCGCGACCGCGCCCTGGCCAAGCAGTTCCTGGCCGACGGCGACCAGCTGAAGAACTGGTGCATCGAGGTGCAGAAGGTCCACTACCAGCGCCTGGTGGGCGCCGACCCGGAGTCGGTGGCCTCCAGCCAGATCTTTCTCGACCTCATCAATGTGCTCCGCCGGATCAGCGGCCAGTTGAACACGATCGGCCACACCTTCGCTCTCGATCCGGCCGAGGACCTGCCCGAGACTGCGGAAACCTGAACCGACCATGTCCGCCGCCCTGCCGTTTGACCCCATTGAAAGCGCGATCGCCGACGTCGCCGCGGGCAAGCTCGTCATCGTCACCGACGACGAGAACCGCGAGAACGAGGGCGACCTGATCATGTCCGCCTCGCGGGTCAACCCGGAGGCGATCAGCATGATGATCCGCTATGGCAGCGGCATCGTCTGCGTGCCGACGGTGGAGCCGCAGCTGCGGCGGCTGGGCCTGGGGCCCATGGCGGTCAGCAACCGCGAGGCCCACCGGACGGACTTCACGGTGAGCGTCGACGCGGCCGAGGGCATCACGAGCGGGATCAGCGCGAACGACCGCACCTGCACGATCCGGATCCTGGCCGATCCCGCCGCCCGGCCGGAGCAGCTCGTGCAGCCCGGCCACGTCTTTCCGCTGCGGGCCCGTCCCGGGGGGGTTTTGGAGCGCGCGGGGCACACTGAGGCCGCCGTCGATCTGGCGATCCTGGCCGGCCACGAGCCCGCGGGCGTCCTCTGCGAGCTGGTCAACGACAACGGCACCGTCCAGCGGATGCCGGAACTGATGGAATTTCGGCAGAAGTTCGGGCTGAAGCTGATCTCCATCGCCCAGCTGATCGAGCATCGCGCCCGCCGGGACCGGCTGGTCGTGCCGGTGGGCTCCCGGCCCTTCCCGTCGGAATTCGGGGAGTTCACCCTCCACGTCTTCCGCAGCGTCCTCGACCAGCGCCATCACATCGCGCTCACCATGGGGGACCTGGGCCCGGAGCCGACCCTGGTCCGCGTGCAGTCCGAGAACACCCTGGGCGATGTCTTCCGCCTGCGCGGCCTCGACTCCCACCGCGTGCTCGAATCCTCCCTGGAGGCCGTGGCGCGCGCGGGCCGGGGCGTCGTCCTCTATCTCGAGCGGCCGGCCGGCGCCGCCGACCTCCTCCGCCACGTGGCCGCCCAGCCGAAGGCGGCTCCGCCCATCAACTTCCGCGACTATGGCGTCGGCGCCCAGATCCTCGTGGCGCTCGGCCTGCGCAAGATCCGCCTCCTCAGCAACAATCCGCGCAAGGTCGTCGGGCTCGACGGCCATGGCCTGGAGATCGTGGAGCAAATTTCCCTTTGACCGCCGCATGAGCCTGCTCGCCCCCGCCTCCCTCGCCGTCTCCGGCGCCGCCCTCCGGGTCGGCATCGCCGCCGCCCGCTACAACGACCGCTTTGTCGAGCCGCTGCTCGCCCAGGTGGTCTCCGCCCTCCGCGCGGCCGGGGTCAGGGAGAAGGCCCTGACCGTCCTGCGCGTCCCCGGCTCGAACGAGCTGCCGACCGCGGCGCAATGGCTCGCCGCCGGCCGGCCGCATGTCGTGATCGCCCTCGGGGTCATCATCCGCGGCGACACGATCCACTACGAGCTGATCTCCTACGCCTCGGCCCACGCGCTGCAGCGGGTGGCGCTCGACGCCCGGCTGCCGGTGATCAACGGCGTGATCGCGGTGGAGAACGAAAAGCAGGCCGAGGACCGCTGCCTGGGCCGGATCAACCGCGGCGCCGAGTTCGCGCGCGCCGCCCTGGAGATGGCCGAATTGGGCCGCCGCCGGAAAAAGGGCCGCGCATGAGCAAGGCGCAATTCCTCCTCCGGCGCGACGGCCGCGTCGCGGCCGTGCAGTACCTCTACGCCTGGAGCCTCAACCGCCCCGACAACCTGGCGAACGACCTCGTGGTGTTCTTCTCCAGCCTGGAGCAGCCGCGCGAGCACTACGCCTTCGGCGAGGAGCTGATCCAGGGCGCGATCGGGAAGGCGGACGAGATCGACGGCCGGATCCGCACCCTGGCCAAGAACTGGGAGTTCGACCGGATCGCCAAGATCGACCTGGCGATCATGCGGGTCGCGATCTACGAGATGCTCTACCGGAAGGACATTCCTCCGGTCGTCTCGATCAACGAGGCGATCGACCTCTCCAAGGAATTCTCCAATGCGGACGCGAAGCGGTTCATCAACGGCATCCTCGACCGGCTGAAGGACGACCTGGGCCGCGACGCGCGCAAGGCCACGGAGTAGGCGAGCCGTGGCGTCGTTCTTCCAGAAGTTCAAAAGCGGATTCGCGAAGACGGTCTCGGCGATTGCCGCCAAGACCGGCGGGCTGTTCGGCGGCCGGAAGATCGCGGCGGCTTCCCTCGAGGAGCTCGAGGAGGCGCTGTTTGCCGCCGACTTCGGGGTCGAGACGACGGCCGAGATCGTCGACGAGATCAAGACCGCCTACCGCAAGGACCCGGATCTCCGCGGCCGGCAGGCGGCGGAGATCGGGGCCGCGGTGCTGGAGCGGGTCCTGGAGGGCAGCGAGGGCCGGCTGGCTGCGGCGGCCGCGCCGCCGACCGTCATCTGCCTGGTGGGGGTCAACGGCTCGGGCAAGACCACGACCGCGGCCAAGCTGGCGTGGCGGCTCAAGCAGGAGGGCAAGACCACGGTCCTGGCGGCGGCGGACACGTTCCGCGCAGCGGCGGTCGAGCAACTCAAGGTCTGGGGCGCCCGCCTCGAGCTCGACGTCGTGGCCAGCCACAGCGGGGCGGACCCGGCGGCCGTGGCCTTCGACGGCTGGCAGGCGGCCAAGGCCCGCGGGCGGGACTATCTGATCGTGGACACGGCGGGCCGGCTGCACACGAAGGACAACCTGATGGAGGAGTTGTCGAAGATCCGGCGCGTCCTGCGCAAAAACGATCCGACCGCTCCGCATCATTCCTGGCTCGTGGTCGACGGCTCGCTGGGGGGCAACTCGATCGAGCAGGCCAAGGTGTTTCACCAGAGCTTCGGCCTGACGGGCGTCATCGTGACGAAGCTCGACGGGACCAGCCGCGGCGGGGCGTTGGTCGGCATCTGGCGGCAGCTCAAGCTGCCGATCTGCTTCGTGGGCCTGGGCGAGCAGCCCGAGGACCTGCAGCCCTTCTCGGTGAAGGACTACGCGGAGGCCGTCTTCGGGCTGGGCGATTAGTCGCCCGCGTTGGTCAGGGTGATCGGGCCCATGAGGCCCGCGGGAATCGCGCGGATCTCGTTCATTTCCTGCGGCTGGAACCGCTCGCCGTACCGGGCGTTGAGCGCCTTGTAGTCGGGCAGGGGATGGGCGGCCATCTCGTTCAAGGCGAGGTTGGCGACCTCGATCCGGAGCTGGTTTTCGCCCACATGGAGGAAGGGGGCGAGGTTGAGCCGGTACGGCGCGCACCAGACTGAGCCAGCGCGGGCCCCGTTGACCGTGACGACGGCGGCCTCGCGGACGGGGGCGTCGAGCAGGGCCTGGAAGCGGTTGCGGCCGCGTCCGCTGGCGGCCGCCGCCTTGGCGGGCCCGAAATCGAGCCAGACCGGCTCGCCCGGGTTGAGCAAGGCGGCTGGAACCTCCACCGACTTGTCATAGGTCGCGACTCCGGAGAAGTTTTTGGTCTCCGACGAGTCGGTCCAAGACGCGAGCGAGGCGACTGGCTTCGCCGGGCTTGAGCCGAAAGCGACGGTCCAGTCGTGGCTGAGATCGACGGTGACGCGGCGGCTCAGGATGTCGCCGCCCACATGGCCAAGGTCCACGCGTGCCTGATGGGGCGGGAAAACGAGGACACGGGAAGCATAGGGGGCCAATTCAAGACGGACCGTTTCCGAAGAGGGAGATCTCCCGGCCACCGCGGCGTACGCCATCTTCCCGGTCATGGGATCCCACCATTGGGGATAGCCGTCGGTCGATACCCGAAAGGTGGCCCGCGTCCTGACCGGGGTATTGCCCGTGTTGGCGACGAAATAAGCCTCGGTGTCGCCGATGTGCCGATGGACGAAACCGACGTCCGGCGCCGGCGAGGAGAAGGCCACGTCGGGCGCCAGCCGCTTGGCCAGCGCCGCGCCGGTTTGCGCTTCGAGCGGCAGGAAGATGCCGGGGGCGCCGGGACCGGTGAACAGCCGCTGCACGATCGCGCGGACCTCCGCCTGGTCCGCATCCGTGGCGGTGAAGCCCGGGGCGAGCGCGGGCAGCCGGCGGGTCGCGATGAGGATGCCACCCTGGTTGGCGAAAGTCTCGAGTTGCCGCAGCGTGGCGAGCGGCATTCGCTCCACCCCGGCCAGAATCACGACCTTGTAACGGAGGTCGCCAAAGGCGAGGGCCCCGCCGTCCACCCGGCCGCGCTTCGCCAGGAGGACATCGTCGAAGAAATCCAGATCGTACCCGGCGCCCAGGATGGCGGGGATGATTTCCGTGCCGAGGCCCTGGCTGACCAGGGCGCTCAGGGCGACGTGGCCGGCGCTAAACCGCGACCAGGCGTCGTCCTCGCCGAGGTAGAGCGCGACGTCATTGGCGGGCTGGCCCTGCCGCAGGATGAAGCTCACGCGCTGCAGGTAGGCGGTGACGTCCGGCATCACGATCCACCACGGGTTCTTCTCGTCGAACACCGCGGAGGCATAGAACCGCCAGCCCGGGTAGGGGACGCCCTCGGCGGTGTAGGGCCAGCCGTGCCCGATCAATTGGTTGCTGCCCTGGAGGAAGTAGGTGTCCGCCGCCGCCTTCATGTCGAGCGGGGTGGCGCGGAAGACCGGCGAATGCAGCCAGGTCCAGGTCTCCGACGAGGTGACCGGGCGGCCCAGCAGATGGCTGGCGGAGGCGGCCCAGCGCGCGGTCCGGAAACCCTTCCAGCCGTCCCCCTCGCCCTCGGGCAGGGCGGCGTCCAGGTAGCTGAAGAGGGCGGCGGGGGGCGTGCCGTAGGCCTGGATCCGGAAACGGGTGCCGTGCGCGGCCGCCCAGGTCTGGATCGGAGCGATGAAGTGATCATCGAAGACTTCGGTCAGCGTCTGTCCCCAGTCGTGGCGGATGTCCGCCGTCTTTGGGCCATTCTCGCCGATGAGCGCCGGCAGGTAGGGTGTCAGGTCGTAGCCGCGCCGCCGCTTGAATTCCGCCAGGAGGGCGGGGGTCCAGTCGGTGTTGAAGACCTCAAGGCTGTCGCAGAAGACTGAATACGGAACATTGGGCCCGAAGGCCGCCAGTTCCGGCTGCGCCACCGTCCGGATGAATTTGCCGACGGCATCGGCATCATAGTGGTCGAGGACGTTGCCCTCGGCGCCCACGGACGCGCGCTTCACCTTCATGCCGGTCCGGCTGGAAATGAAGAAGACGACGGGCGCCGGCCCCTTGATCGCGTTGGGCAGCCACGCCGCCTGGCCGCGGATTGCCATCGGCTGGTGGAAGTCGCGGTAGGCGTCGGTCACCGCCTGGGCGCCCGGCGCCGGCCCCATGAAGGCCGCTAGCAGGCTTTCGCCGGCGCGCAGCGTGGGCAGCGGCACGGAGGCCTCACCGGGGGCGACGGAGGTGTTCTGGACCCTCAGGGCGCCGGCCCCCTCCGCCGCGGAAAACATCGGGCCGCCATAGGGCCAGCCGCTGCCCAGAGTCAGGTCCATCCGCAGGTCCAGCTCCTTCGCCTTCAGCGAGGCGAACCGGAGCATGTCGAGAAACTCGGGCGAAAGGAACCGGAGGTTCTTCAGCCCCGGCTGCTCGCCGTCGAGGGCCAGCGGATAGACGGGGTTGACCTCGAAACCCCCGAAGCCGCCGGCCTTCATCAGCCGCATCTCCCGCTCGATCTCGGGCTTGGTCACCGCCGCTCCGAACCACCACCAGCGCATCATGACACGGCTGTCGTCGGGCGGCTGGGCGAAGGCGCGCTGGAGCGACGCCGAATCGCCCCGGGCCGGGGCGATCAGCGCGAAAACCAGGGAGAGCAGGGGCAGGGCGCGGGCGGGGTGGGCCATGGGGTAGGGTATGGCCAGCTAGACGTCCGGAGCCAAGGGCCGTTGCGCGGTTTCAGAAGAGCAAGGTCGTGCTGCCGTAAAAGCCCCTCCGCTGGCCGTATTGGGGCGCGAACACCCCGATGCCGGAACCATCCCGCAGGGCGTAGACCTCGTCGAAGACGTTCACCACGTCGAACCGCGCCTTGAGCTGGCGCCGGCGCGTCCACGTGAACGTGTGCTCGAACCCGATGTTGAGCGGGTGGTATTCCGGCAGGTGGTCCGTGTTGGCGAACCCGCTCCGGAGTCCCGACCCGTAGAGCAAGTCCAGGTAGGCCAGATTGCCGTGGAGATGCCAGGAGGCCCCCGTGGATCCGGTCAGGCTCTGGTCATGGTCGAGATGCACATCGTGGGCCCCGATGTAGGCCAGCTCGGCGGCGCTGAACTGGTATTGGCCCGAAATGATGCCCGTCCCCATGGCCCGGCTGCGCGCGAGGTTCACATAGGCGGAGAACGTCTTTCGGGTGTAGTCGGCGCTCAGTTCGACGCCGTAGATCCGGCCGCGGGCATAGTTGAACGGGGCGTAGATCGGCGCGGCTCCGAACTGCCCCTCGTCCAACTGGTCGGTCGCCGCCTTGTCATAGCCATCGAGGGCCGCGCTGAAATCCGGCGTGAAATCGTGCGAAATCCCGACGTCAAAATAGTGGGAGCGCTCGGAGCGGACCGGGGCGTCCGCGCTGACCTCGGGCGCGTTCGTCGTGCCCGCAAACTTGGCGAGGTCGCCGGGCTGCACGAGTTCCAGCGGCGGCGGGGTGAAATAGCGGGCGTAGCCGCCATGCACGGTGGTCGAATCGCCGAGCTTGTACGAGGCGTTGAGCCGGGGGCTGAGCTGGCTTTCCGTCAGGTAGCCCTTGGAGCGGTCGGCCCGGGCCCCATAGTTGATGGTCAGGCCGGAGAGCGGCTTCCATTCGTCCTGGGCATAGACGCCATAGACCCAGCCTAGCTTGTGGCTGTCGTCGGCGATCAGCAGCGGGATGGTGCTGGTCGGGTTGCCGGACGCATCGACGGGAAAGACCGAATCCGCCGTGCGGGTGTTGGCATTGTCGGCGGTGACCAGGGCGCCGGCCCGCAGGGTATGCGTCGCGCCGAGCGACCACTTCATGTCGCTCTCGAAGCCGTTGGCGTCGACGTCCTGGTGGACGCGGCTGGCCACGCCGTTGAAGATGAGGTCGCCGGCGGGATCCGGCAGGAACTTGACCAGGCTGTACCGGCTGAAGGCGGAAAACTGCCCGCTGAAGTCCCCCGCCGTCTTCTGGTAGGAAACGATGGTGTAGGCGTTGTCCTCGCGTTGGTTCTCATTGAGCCCGGCGGAATCGAACCCGGGCACTCCGGCCAGCTGAAAGACCGGTGCCTGGCCGGGATTGTCGGGGATCTGGAACGTCGCGAACGAACCGCTGGCCATCACGCTGAGACGGCTGGTGGAATCGAGCGTCAGGTCGGCATCGCCGAAGAGCTTGGCCTGCCGGGTGTGGTCATGAAGGGCGTCCGTGGCCGCGGTGGGATTTTCGATGCCCAGGTCATTTTGCAGAACGCTGGCGGTGACGAAGCCGCTGAGGCGCCCCTGGGTGCCGGAAAGCTCCAGATCCGTCCGCTCCGTGTCATGGCTGCCGCCGAAGGCCGTGACGGCGCCCCCATCCGGGAGCGAGGCTCCGGTCTGGGTGCGGATATCCACGATCCCGGCCGTCCGATAGCCATATTGGGCGGGCAGCGACCCCGTCAGGACTTCCAGGCTCTGCACAAAGCGCGGGTCGAGCTCCTGGCCAAAGCCGGAGAGGCCTTCGGGCAGGAGAACGCCATTGATGCGGTATTGCAGTTCGGCGTGCTCCCCCCGCAGGTGGAGTTGCCCGTCCGAATCCTGGGCCATGCTGGGGGCCCGGAGGAGGACTTGGTTGAAACCGGCATCGCCCCCCAGGGGCTGGGCGGCGATTTGCCCGGGGGAGATGCTGAACTGGGTGGCCCCCAGGGCCGGGACGATGTCATCGCGATCCTTGTCGAGATGGTCGCTGATGACGAAGGGCTCCATGGTGACCGTGGCCCCGGCGCCGCCCGGGGGCGGCGCGGGGACGACGGGGTCGGAGGCGGATGGCGCGGTCTGCGCCCGGAGGGACGCGGCCGAGGCGAGGATGAGCAGAAAAAGAAAACGGGAGGACATGACGAGACTGAGTGGGTGAAGAACGGGACTGACCGCTGCGGGCGCACGGACGCCGCAGCCCAACAACGCGGGGCGCGCCTGCGCCGGCCGCGGATTCACGGATCAACTCAGCTCGACGGCGGGCCGCAGCCCGGAGGGAGGTCGAAGGCAGGCTCCGCCACCAGGATCGGGGCGGGAAGGGGGAAGACGGCCCGGCGCGGGGCCAGGGCGAGCGCCAGGAGGGTGAGCGCGGTCAGGGCCGGGGTCAGGCCGTGCGCAAAGAGGACGACGGCGCAGCTGTCGTTCGGGTCCAGCTGGGTTTCACCATGCAACCAGGCGTGGAGGGTGGGGCTCACCGCCAGCACGGCCAGCGCCAGCACCAGCGCCGCGGCTCCGGCGGCCAGCAGGCGCTGGAGCGGGGAGGGCGTGGTGGAGCGGTGATTCATGGCGGACGCGCGCATCATAACAGCGGTGTCAAGACGCCCTCGCTGCAGGAAGGATGCCGATTATTTGGTTTCGGCGGGGGAAGTCGGCTGCGCGTCAAACTGCCGGACGAGGCCCATCACCTCGCTCATCGCGGCCTGCTGCCGGAGCGCCTGCAGCTGGGGTGCGGAGAGGAATCCCGTCGCCTGGACGGCGACCTTTTCCCATGCCTCGGGCGAGGGATCCGCCGCGCCCTTGGGGACGGCGGCCTCGATCAGGGGCGCCAGTTGCGCGGCCTGCGCGCCGGTGAACGGCGTCGGGCTGAGCGCGACCAGGCTGGCCACGTGGGCGACAACATCTTGGGTGTGGGGACTGGGCTGCGCCGCCGATTCCTGCTTGAGCTGCAGCGGGGAAATGCCCGCGGTGACCGCCAGCTCTCCGGCGGCGACCCGGTATTCCTGGTTGGATTGCTGGCGCAGCGCGGCGATGCCGGGATCGGACGTCGTCAGTCCCTGCGCTTCCGCCGCCGCCTGGAGGTCCATGATCTCCCCCGTATGCGCGGTCGTCAGTTCCTCGAACTTGCCGATCGCGGCGGGGCTCAGGTGATAGCGGTCGTAGTACACCCCGAACCGCAGGAGGAGATTGGCCCGGAATGACCGCAGGAAAAGGTCCATCAGCTTTGGATCGGCGGCGAGCAGGGTGGCGATGCTGGGTGGCTTGGCCGCCGCGCCCGGATCCGCCGCGGGCGCGGATTCGCCCCGGGAAGCGGCTGCGGCCAGGGCGGCCTCGAGCGCAGCGTTCTCCCGCTCGCGCGCGGCCGCGAGCTCCCGCGTCCTTTGGACGGAGGCGTTGAACAGGCCCCGCCGTTGCGTCATGGCGCGGAGGGAGGTCTCGGCCATCCGGGCATAAATGAGACTTCCGGCGGCCAAGCCGAGGGCCAGGACCAGAAGGGCGAGGGAGGCAAGGCGAAGGGTCGCTCTCATGTCCTAGCGGGCCGCCATGGCGGCGCGCTGGGCCTGCCCCAGGCTCGCCTGGCACTGCCGGGTGAGGAAGACGCGCTCCGCCGCCTGCTCCTGGGCCGGCGAGAAACTGCCGTTGGCGCGCAGGGCGGACAGCGCCGCGTCCCAGTCCTCCTCGCCCAGCGCGATCCGCTTTCCATCCTGGTAGGCCGGGCTGGCCGCGGTGACGATTTTCGCCAGCTGGTCAGCCTGATTGTCGGAGAGCGGCGCGTCGGCGAAACCGGCGCCGGTGGCGGCCTGCCGCACCACCACCTGCGCGGGGAGCGTGCGGTTGTAGTCCTGCCATTGCTGGAATCCGGCGTCGCCCAGAATCCCCTTCACCTGATCATCCGGCGGCAGCAGGGAGTCGGCGTGGAGGCCGCCTTGGGGGGCGATGGCGATCGTCTGCAGCCAGTTCGCAACGGTGGAATCCTCCAACTGCTGGACCTGCACCGTGCTCAGGGCGCCCGAGCGCAGCAGCGGGGCATAGATCAGCTCGAATTGGGTGCGTCCGGTCCCGAGGAGCAGTTCCCGGGCGCGCGGAAAGGCGGCGAGGAACTTCTGGCCGGCCGCCCGCTCGCGGCTGGAGCCGTCACCGGAATTCTGCGTCGCGCCCGGCGTGACCGGGTCCGGCGGCGCGGGTGCAGGCGTGCGGCCGTGGAGTTCGCCCCGCCGCTGGTCGGCCTGCCGGAGCCGCCGGCTGGCGACGCGGAGATCACCGACCTGGCGCTCGTATTGGATCTCAGAGGTGGCGAGCGCCGCCCGGGCGACCTGGCCCTGTCGCCAAGCCACCGCGGCCACGCCCAGGAGGATGAGGGCCGCCCCGAAGGTCGCAATCGTCCCGCCGCTGACGCACCGGCCGGAGGGTGAGACGGGAGGCATGGGGCGGAAACGCTAGCGGTGCTGCCGCCGCTGCAGCAGGGTCACGGCGAGCAGCAGGCAGAAGGAAACGGCCAGCAGCAACGCCGCGAAGCGATGGGCCTCCCCGTAGTTCAGGAGCTGGACGTCGTCGTAGAGCGCAATGCTGGCCACACGGGTGACGCCCGGGATGGAGCCGCCGATCATCAGCACCACCCCGAATTCCCCCAGCGTGTGCGCGAAGCCGAGGGTCAGCCCGGCCGCGATCCCGCGCGAGGCGAGCGGCAGGTGCAGCCGCCGCCAGACCCGCCAGGGCTCGGCCCCCAGGCACGCGCCCGCGTCCAGGAGTTCCCGCGGCACGCCGCGCAGCGCCGCCTGGAACGGCTGCACGGCAAAGGGGAGGGAATAGCACACCGAGGCCACGACCAGGCCGGTAAAGGTGAAGGCCAGCGGCTGCCCGGTCAGCTCCCGCCACCAGCTGCCGGGCGCGTGATCGGGCGAAAAGGCCACCAGGAGGTAAAACCCGATGACGGTCGGCGGCAGCACGACGGGCAGGGCGAAGATGGTCTCGAAGACCGGGCCCAGCCGCCAGCGGGTGGTGTTGAGCCAGTGGGCGAGGGGCAGGCCGACCAGCGCCAGAACCAGAGTGGT
This sequence comes from uncultured Opitutaceae bacterium, assembly GCA_903916755.1. Lineage (GTDB taxonomy): Bacteria > Verrucomicrobiota > Verrucomicrobiia > Opitutales > Opitutaceae > Palsa-1447. Next base: position 29,873 of record CAIWXW010000157.1, read on the forward strand.
GATCGCTGCGAGCCGCAGTGTCAGTCCGAGCGCCTGCCAGAGCGGCCAGGATAATCCCATCATTCCACGGTGACCGACTTCGCTAGATTCCGGGGCTTGTCGACATCGCAGCCCCGCTCGAGCGCGATGTAGTAGCTGAGCAGCTGGACGGGAATGGACGCCACGATCGGCAGCACCGCCTCGTGGCAGTCCGGGATCCGGATCACCTCGTCGGCGAGCCCGGGCGGCAGTTCGCTGCCCTCGGTCGCGATCGCGATCACCGGGCCCTTGCGCGCCTTGATCTCCTGCATGCTGGAGACGATCTTGTTGAAGATCTCCCCTTTCGGCACGAGGAAGACGCTCGGGCACTTGTCGGTGATGAGCGCGATCGGGCCATGCTTGATCTCGGCCGCGGGATAGCCCTCGGCGTGGATGTAGGAGATCTCCTTCAGCTTCAGCGCGCCCTCCAGGGCGATGGGAAAGAGCGACAGCCGGCCGAGGAAGAGGAAGTCGGTCGCCTTGGCGTAGCGCTTGGCCACGGCCTGGATGTGGGGGGCGCCCTTGAGGATCTGCCGCACGAGGTCCGGCACGCCCTTCAGGGCCTCCACGTACTGCACGCCGTCGTTGAAGCTCATGTCGCGCAGGCGCCCGAGGTAGAGCGCCACCATCGCGCCCAGGAGGAGCTGCGAGGTGAACGCCTTGGTCGAGGCGACGCCGATTTCGGGCCCGACGTGCTGGTAGATGCCGCCGTCCGCCTCGCGGGCGATGCTCGAGCCGACGACGTTGTTGATCGCCAGGACGCGGTAGCCCGTGCGCTTGGCCTCGCGGAGCGCGCCGAGCGTGTCGATCGTCTCGCCCGACTGGCTCATCACGAAGAAGAGCGTCCGGCGGTCCAGGGGAGAGTTGCGGTACCGGAACTCGGAGGCGTAGTCGACCTCGACCGGCAGCCGCGCGAAGCGCTCGATCAGGTGCTCGGCCACCAGGCAGGCGTGCCAGGCCGTGCCGCAGGCGCAGAAGGCGAGGCGGTCGACCTGCCGGAACTCCGCGGCGGAGAGGTTCAGGCCGCCGAACTGGGCGGTGCTGCCGTCCTCGGCGAAGCGGCCGCGCATGGTGTTCTCGAGCGCCTGGGGCTGCTCGAAAATCTCCTTCTCCATGAAGGTGCCGTAGCCGTTCAACTCCGCATCGGCGATCGACCAGGTGATCCGGTCGACCACCGGCGAAACGTCGGCCTGGTCGAGGGTGATGATCGAGAAGTTCGCCGTGGTGACGTGGACCAGCTCGCCGTCCTTCAGATAGACGACATTGCGGGTGCGGCTGATCAGGGCCGAGGCGTCGCTCGCCAGCAGGTATTCGCCGTCGCCCACGCCCAGGATGAGGGGGGAGGCCTTCCGGGCCGCGACCATCTCGCCCGGGAAGTCCACGCAGAGGACCGCGATCCCGTAGGTGCCCTCGACATGGCGGAGCGCCTTGCGGACGCTCTCGAGCAGCCGGTTGTGGCCATTGTTGTCGGCGATCTCCTTGGCGTAGTGGTAGGCCACCAGGTTGCACAGGACCTCGGTGTCGGTCTCGGACAGGAACGTGTAGCCCTTCGTGAGCAGGAACTTTTTGATCTGGGAATAGTTCTCGATCACCCCGTTGTGGATCAGCGCGAACTTGCCGTCGCTGCTGATGTGGGGGTGGGCATTGGCGTCGGTGACGCCGCCATGGGTGGCCCAGCGGGTGTGGCCGATGCCGGTCGTGCCCGTGAAATGCCTTTGCGCGGCAACCTTGGCCATGACCTCCACCCGGCCGGCCTTCTTGGCGAAGGCGATGCCGCCGTCCTGGAGGACCGCGACGCCGGCGGAATCATACCCGCGGTATTCCAGCCGCCGGAGCGCCTCCACGATAATGGAGGCCGCCTTTTGCTGTCCCACATAGCCGACAATGCCGCACATTTGACTGGCGAAAATAACGGAGGTGACAAAGGTTGAGCAAGATAAGAAGAGTCATAACCCCCAGCATGAGCATCCAGAAACGCGTATTGGCGGTCATCATGGGCGGCGGACGGGGCACCCGCCTGTCGCCGCTGACGCAGGAGCGCTGCAAGCCGGCCGTGCCCCTCGCGGGCAAGTACCGGCTCGTCGACATTCCGATCAGCAACTGCCTGAACTCGGAGATCAACCGGATCTTCGTGCTGACGCAGTTCAACACCGCCTCGCTTCACCGCCACATCCAGACGACCTATGTCTTCGATCCCTTTGGCGGCGGCTTCGTGGACATTCTCTCCGCCGAGCAGACCGAGAAGAACGTGGAGTGGTACCAGGGCACGGCCGACGCGGTTCGCCGCAACCTCAACCATTTCCGGTCCGCGCCGCATGACTTCGTGCTGATCCTGTCGGGGGACCAGCTGTACCGGATGGATTTCCGGAAGATCATCGAGGCGCACATTGCCAACCAGGCGGATGTCACGGTCGCGGCCATCCCGTTCCCGGCCTCGAAGGCCGAGTCCTTCGGCCTGATGAAGGTCGCGGAGGACCTGACCATCCAGGAATTCGTCGAGAAGCCCAAGGATCCGGCCGTGATCGCGGCCTACACGCTGAGCCCGAAGCTCGAGGGCCTCCTGCACGAGAAGACGACCGAAAAGCACTGCCTGGCCTCGATGGGCATCTATGTCTTCAACCGCCAGGCCCTGGCCGATGCGCTCGACAACCACCAGGCGGATTTCGGCAAGGAGATCATCCCGGCCCTCCTGGGCAAGAAGCGCCTCTTCGCCTACATCTTCGAGGGCTACTGGGAGGACATCGGCACGGTCCGGGCCTTCTTCGA
>CAIWXW010000158.1 GCA_903916755.1 uncultured Opitutaceae bacterium
CAAAAGCGGCCGCACAGTAAGCTCGGCTACAAAAGCCCAGCCCGCTACGCGGCCAGTTTATGTCCATCCCTGGCTCCGGTCAGGCCCGCCGAGCCGGGCCTCCCCTCCGCCAGGGATGGACAACCAGCGTCAGTCGTATCAACATCAACCAACCATCCAGACCGACTCTGAGGGTGGCTCGAAAAGGTGGATCCGCTCACTACAGCGAAATCCGGGCGAAACGGCTGCACAAGGAAATAGGGGGACCCGGACGGATCCACGCACTATCTAATTGCCGGCGCCATGGCCGGGCCGGATCGCCATGCATTGGCGGTCGAATATTTCAGCCCCAGCGGCGCCGAACGGGAGTGACCCAGGATTTTGACCTCACTGGCAGGCACCCTGGATCGGCGCCCCCTCCCGGGGGGGCGAAGCCGGCGGCAGACGTATCCGCCGGCGCCGGCCTAGGGCGCCGCTGCCTTCGCCACCTCGACGCCAAAGACATAGGTCGGGCCGAACACATTTGAGGCGAAGACGACGAGTCTCTGGTCGGGGGTGAATGAGGGATTTGGCTCCAGCAGGTAGTTCTGCTTCGACATGTTCACCAGGCGTTCGGCGTGGAGGAATCCCGGGTGAATCAGTCCGGTCCCGAGCGTCTGCTCATCCCGGATGCGTTCCGGACGGAAAAGATAGATCCACTGGGCGCCCGGGGCCCGGCTCCCGTCGCCGCAGAACAGTGACCCGTCCGGCGAACTGTTGAAATGCAGGGACGCTTCGGAGGGCTCCTTGTGGTACCAAGTCCGCTCCCCGGTCTCGAGGTTGTAGCCCGCGACATAGGAAACCAGGCCGACGTTATAGCCGCCCGGATACGAGATTCGGGGGAAGCCCAAGTCATACCAGATGGTCTTGCCGTCATGGCTCCACCATTCGTGTCCCACTTGCTCCATTTCCATGATCCGCCGGTGCATCAGCCGGTTTTGCGTGCCGTCGGCGCGGATGTTCCAGATGCGGTCCACGAGCTGCCATAGCCCCTCGTGGGCGTACATGATCAGCGTGGGATCCGTGGGCGAGAACTGGACGTGATCGAGCCAGTCGGTCGAATGGAGGATGACCTTCACCTGCCCGGTCCGCAGGTCCATGGTGTAGAAGTCCACCGGCAGATGCCGGGCCAGCCGGTCGATCATCATCTGGCGCTTGTTGGTCGCCTGGGCGATGTTCTGGCTCCGGCTGGGGTCGACCTTCCGGTTCTGCGCTTCCTGGCCATATTCGATCCCGTCACCTTCGGTATAGACGCCGGCCGCCAGCGTCTCGTCGACATTCACCGAGAAGACCGCGCCCCGGCGCGGCACATCGCCGATTTCACGGGTGGCCCCCGTGTCGATATTGGTGGCGTAGAACTTGGAGAAAAGCGGATTTGCCGTCGGTTTGGTGTAGTAGATCGTCGGCGTCTTCCGGCCGACGACGATCGCGCTGGCCGGTCCGGTCACGACCTGCCGGGCCGCGAGGGTCGCCAGGTTCACGGCTGATATGCCCGCCGGCGTCGTGTAGACCATCTCCTTTCCGTCAGGCGTGTAGCTGTTGTCGTGGAAATAAAAGCTGATCGAGTCGGGTTCGCTGGTCAGGCGGATGACGCGATGGCCGGTGTCGGGATCGATCCAGGACCGGGGCGGTTCCTGGGCCGTCGCCGGCGTTTCGGCGCTGGCAAGCTGGGAGCCGGCCGCCCACAGGAAAAGCGTGGCGGACAGGATCGTCGTGCGCAGGCTGAGGCGCCGCGCGGGAGTGCGATGGGGGGTGGTCATGGGAGGGGTGGCGCCGCGCGGTTGGCGCCAGGGATAAATTACTGTGGCCGATGGCAGGGACGCGCGGCGGGGCGGGCCGCGGGGCAAGCCCGGTCAGCGGTGGTCAGGCGGAATTTCCAGCCGCATGAACGCCGCGGCATAGCGGGCCCCGAGGACGTGGAGCGAGGGGGTGTCGAAATGCAGATGGTCGCCTTTGTCGGTGAGGTTCTCCGCCGTGACGTACGCGCAGAGCGGGACGCGGCGCGCGACCGCCGGCAGGTTGGCGTTGAAGGCCGCGCTCGCCGGGCGAAACCGGCCCAGTTCGCCCATGATGACCGGCACGTTCCCGGCCCCGAGATCCTGGCGCAACTGGCTGATCATGGCCGCAAATCGGTCGCCATAGGTCGCGACCTTGTCGGCGGCGCTGTCATTTTCACCCTGGTGCCAGAGAATGCCCGCCAGCGTGCCCTGCCGCAGGGCCACGCGGGCGCGGGCCACCGCGTCCTGGTAAAGCTTTCCGCCCGCTTTCCACTGGTCAAGGCTCGTGCTCCCGACCGCGCAGGGAATCAGGCCGATGCTGGCATTCGGCTCGGCGCGGGCGATGACGCGGGCGAATTCGGAAGCGAGGCCGACGCCCGCGGTGGGCCGGTCCTGGTGCAACGGATCTTTGGCCGGCACCCAGACCAGGTCCTTCGTCAGCATGAAAATTCGCGGATTCGTGCGCTGATCCTCCGGTCCGACGGGGCCCCGGCCGGCCATGTTGGACTGGCCGATGAGAAGGAACAGCTGCAGGTGATCCGGCGCTGCCTGGATCGGGCGGCCGGCGCCGAGGAGGAGAACGACGAGCAGCCGGAAACAGGGGCGGAATTTCATGGGGTGATGCGGGGGGAAATTCAAACCGGGCCGGACCGGTGTCAAAGGACCGACGTCACGGGCCCGCCGGATCAGGACCAGCGGAGATCCTCATCGCTGATCGGCAGCGTGCGGATGCGCCGGCCCGTCGCGGCAAAGATGGCGTTGCAAACGGCGGGCGCGGCCGCGGGCAGGCCGGGTTCGCCGAGTCCGGTGGGCGGAGCGAGGGACGGGATGAAGTGAACGGCGACGACGGGCGGCGTGTGCGCGATGCGCAGGAGCGGGTAGCTGCCGAAGGCCTGCTGCTCGGCCGCGCCGCCCGCGATCGTCACCTTCAGGAACCAGGCCGCGCCGATCCCGTCGAGCATGGCGCCCTGCACCTGGCTCTCGGCCGAGCTGAGATTGATGATGGTCCCCGCGTCGACCACCGCCGTCAATTTCTGGATCTTCAGGTCGCCCGCCGGGCTCACGCTGACGTCGGCCACGATGGCGACATAGGCGTTGTTGGTATGGGTGATGGCCAGCCCCTGGCCCTCCCCCCGGGGGCGCTTCCGGCCCCAGCCCGCCTTTTCCGCGGCGAGTTTCAGCACGGCGGCCATCTGCGCGGGGACAAATCGCTCGCCGCGGCCGCCGCGCCGTCCCGCCGGGCCGCCGCCGCCGGCGGCGGGAACGGCCGCGAGCAGGCCCAGCGTGAAGTCGAGCGGATCGCGGCCGGCCGCGTGCGCCAATTCGTCCACGAACGACTGGGTCGCCCACGTGTTCCCATTGTCGCCCGGGGCGCGCCAATAGCCCGTCGGCACCGTGCCGGGGATCTTGCTCGACTGCACGCCCGAGCCCCGCACCGCGTTGAACGGGAAGCCGGTGGCGGTCATGTCGCCGGGTCCGCCGAGCATTTTTACGAAGGAGTCCTGGAGACTGACGAGCTTCCCGGCGGGATCGAGGCCGCCGCGGAGGAAATGCCAGCCATTGGAGCGGTAGTTGTCGTGGGCGAAGTCCTGCGCGCGCGTCCAGGTGAGCTTCACGGGGGTGCCTTCGAGCCGCTGCGCGATGGCGGCGGCCTCGAGTGAGAATTCATTGCTGCCCCGGCGGCCAAAGCCGCCGCCCAGGCGCGTGACGTGGACGATCACCTTTTGCTCGGGCAGGCCCAGACCGCGGGTCACGAGGCGCTGGCCCGCCGCCGGCATCTGCGTCGGGCACCACATCTCCATCGTCCCGTCCCGGAACAGCGCGGTGCAGTTCTGCGGCTCAAGCGTCGCATGGGCGAGGAAGGGGTAGTGATAAACCGCCTCGATCGCGGTGGCGCCCGGGGGCAGGGGGTCGGCCGGGCCCCGGCGGCCGAGCGCCTCGGCGGCGGCCGCCATGGCCGTGCTGCTCTGGCCGGCGCCGGGGCCGGGATTCCACTGGACCTTGAGCTTCTCCGCCGCCTGGAAGGCCTGCCAGGTGGAGGCGGCCACGATCGCCACGCCGGAGGCGAGGCCGGCAATGCCCTCGAGGATGAAGGCATCGCGCACCCCCGGCTCCCCCTTCACGTCGGCCAGGTTTGCGCCACCCACGGTGCCACCGAAGACCGGGCATTTCACGTAGGCGGCATAGACCATGCCCGGCAGCTTCTGGTCGATGCCGAAGAGCGCCTGCCCGGTGACGATCTTCCGGTTATCCACCCCCGGCACCCGGCGGCCGATCAGTTTGAAATCCTTCGGGTCCTTGAGCGGCGCCTTCGCCGGCACGGGCAGGGTCGCGGCGGAGGCGGCGAGTTCGCCGTAGGCCAGGCGGCGCTGGGTGCGGTCGTGCAGCACGGCGCCGTTTGCGGTCGCGCATTCCTCGGGTGGCACGCCCCAAGTCTGGGCGGCGGCGGCGACCAGCATCGCCCGCGCGACCGCGCCCGCCTGGCGGAGCGTGGCGTAGTTGCCCGGCGTCGAGCCGCTGCCCACGGCCGCCTGCCGGCCGTAGGCCGGATTGAGGTCGCCCTGCTCGATCGACACCCGGTCCCAGGGCACATCCAACTCCTCGGCCAGGATCATCGGCAGGGCGGTCTTGGCCCCTTGACCCATCTCGGAATTCGGGGCGATCAGGGTGATGGTTCCGTCGGCGGCGATCCGGATGAATGCATTGGGCGCAAAGGGCTCCGCGCCGGGCCGCGGGGCTTGGGCCCGCGCGGACGGCAGGGCCGCCCGGAAGCATGTCGCGATCAGAAGCCCGCCGCCGGCGAGGGCGCTGACCTTGATGAAGCCCCGCCGGTCGAGGCGGGCACCGGGAGCAGGGCGAGGAGTCATGGGAGGGGTAGGGGACGGGCGCTCCGCGTGATCGCGGTTCGCGGGGCTTCGCCCCAGGTCGCCGGAGTCCGGCGGCCGACCCGGAGATGATGTCCGCGGGCTTGGCGCATCGTCTTTCTGTAGCGTGGCTCGATGGGCGTGTAAACGCCGAACCCGCCTACGGCCGCGGCCCGTCCAGGCTGCTGATCGGAACCGGGAAGGGCACGAATCGTCCCTCGTCCGCGGGCATCGGCTCCCCGCCCGGGCTGGAGAAGACCGTGACGTCATCCCCTCGGGCGGTAAGGTTGGATCCCTCCAGGTGCACGACCGCATGATCGGCCGTGACCGCGTAGCGATCCGGCCGGTCCAGCCGGACGTCATGAAACGTGACGTCGAGCGGGTGCGCGGCGTCCAGGCCATCGAGGATGATCTTGCCGCCGCCCTCGAAGAAGACGTCGGTGAAGCGGATGTCCGTGAACCGCGGGGGATGGTGCGGATCGTCGCCGTCGACCTCATGGCCGCTGGAATCGTAATGGGTCTCGATGAAGAGCGGGTTCTTGCTGCCCCGCACCCAGACGTGGTCGAACTGGATATCGCGCACGACGCCGCCCAGCTTGAGGTTGGACTTGAGGTGAAAGGCGTTGGCGGCGCCGTCGATCGTGAGATCGGAGACGCGAATCGCGCTCACGCCGCCGGAGGTCGCACTCCCGATCGACATGCCATGGCCGGTATAAAAGTGATTGTGCACGATCGAGATGTGGCTGGTCGGATAGCCGAGCGGCGCCTTGGCCGCGACGATGTCGTCGCCGGCGTGGATATAGGTGTGGGTGATCGTGACGTCGGTGGTGGGCTCGGGGACGACCGGCCACGGCTGCCCGATGTCGATGCCGTCGGCATTGTGGGCGTTGGCCGGCGCGCTGATGATCACGCCCCAGACGGTGAAGCCGGTCCCACCGGAGTAGGAGACATGGAAATTGGGCGAGTCGCGGAGCTGGACGCGGTATAGGATGGCATTGTCGCATCCGGCGAACACGACCAGCCGGGGGTTGTTCTGGAGCGCGTGCGGCCGGCCCTTGGCCGCCAGCTCCCACCACGTGAGCTCCTGGCCGAGCATGCGGGAGCCCCCGCGCCCGTCGATGATGCCGTCGCCCATGATGGCGGTGTTGGCGACACGGTCGCCGCTGATGAGCGGCTTGCAGCCATGGGCATGCTCCGTGATCGTGCCGGCGACGCCGGGCCGCAGGTCGTAGTCCCGGGGGTTGCGGGACGCGTAGAGGATCGCGCCCCGGTCGACCAGAAGGGTGACGCCCGCCCTCAGCTCGATCGGGCCCGTCAGAAAGGCGTCGTGTGGTCCGTCGGGCCGGAGTTCGACGGCCTGTCCGGGCGGGCACCGATCGAGGGCGGCCTGCAGACGCGCCGTGTCCGGCCTTGCCTCGTCGGCCTCGGCGAGGCTCGTCCCGCGCGAGGTGAGCTGCGCCCCGAGGACAACACCCGGGGGAGGGATCTGGGGTTCGGCGACCTGCCGGCGGTCCTGGGCCTGGGTGCTGGCGCAGGTGGCGGCGAGCAGGAGCAGGGTGAGGGAAAATTTCATGAGGGGGCGATGGGGTGGCGGGCGCGCGCAACCGCTGTCGTGCGGCCCCGGACGAGCAGGAGAAAGAGGAAAACAAAGCAGAGCGCAGCCGGCAGCAGCGCCACCCGGCCCAGGGTTTCCTGGCCGGCGGCCGCCTGGATGCCGATCCAGCGCGCCGCCAGGCCGCTGCCCGGCGCCGCCGCGGCGAGGCCCTCCACGCTTTCCCCCGGCGCCAGCCGGCCGGCGATCCCCTGGTCGAAAAACCGACCCATGAACGGCAGCACAAAGCTGACGCTGAGGAGGCCGGCGCCGCCCATGACGGCGAAGCCGGCCGCCCCGGTGTCGGGAAAGTTTTCGCTCACATACCCGAGCATGGTCGGCCAGAAGAAGCAGGCGCCCAGCGCAAAGACCGTGGCGTTGACGAACAGCACGTTGCCGGTGGCGTGGCTCATGCCGTAGAGACCGGCCCCGCTCAGCAGCGAGCTCAGCAGCAGGGTGCCGAGGGGGTAGATGCGATTGACCACCGCGGCCGAAAATTGCCGCCCCAGCGCCATGACGCCGGAGATCCAGACCAGGACCAGGACGCCCGACACCCCGGCGTGGCTCAGGATCAGCGGAATCCACTGGGTGGGCCCCAGCTCGGTGGCGGCGGTGAAGAGCATGCAGAGCATCATGAGCAGGAACCACGGATTCAGACAGGCCGAGAACATGGCCACACCCGACACCCCCTGTTGCACGCGCTCGGTCCGGGGGAAGCTCTCCCGCGAAAACAGGATGCCATAGGCGGCCAGCGGCGCCAGCATGGTGGCGAACTGCCAGCGCCAGCCGAGGCCGAAGTGGCCGAGACCGAGGGCTCCGAACCCGCCGATCACCACGCCGATGTTGTACCAGGAATGGAACCGGTTCAGCTTCACGGTCCGAGTGGCGGGGAAGAGCGTGGGAATCATCGGATTCGCGGCCGCCTCGACCGAGCCGTTGCCGATGCCGGTCAGCAGGGTGGCAATATAGAGGCTTCCGTAATTCCAGGCGAAGACGGTCAGCAGGATGCCCGCGGCATGGCAGGCGAACGCAAGCCCGATGATCCGTCCCAGGCCCAGGGCGTCGCACAGCATGCCGCCGAAGACGATGGAAAGCGTGAAGCCCCAGAAAGCCGTGCCGTTGATCCAGCCCAGCTGTTCGTTGCTGAGGTGAAACTGAAGCGCCCAGGCTTCCGCGGCGGCGGCGCGCAGCGCGAAGCTCATGGAAGTCGTGACCAGGGCCACGCAGCTGGCCGAGAAAAGACGGGAGGAGTTGATCTTGGGGTGGGGCATGGGGAGGGGTGGGGTACGGCCTGGCCGGCCGATGGAAGCCGAGCCATCGCGCTGGGGTAGCGTGATCGCCGGGGCCGGGCGGCCGAAGCCGCGGTCTAGCGGGGTAGGGTCTGGCCAGCCGACACCAGATCCGGGGTTTTGACTGCTAACAGATAGTCGACGGCTGCACCGGGAACCTTCACGGGCATGTTCCGATCGAGGCCAGCCTTCGGGATGATTATCGGCATGAGGGAAACAAGCCTGCTGCTACGCGCCAGGGAGCTTCGATCCCGCAAGACGACTCCGCTGCGGAAAGGATACTGCGGCGTTCGGGTCGTGAGCCCCAGCGGCCGGTTGATCAGGGTGCTGATATCGGGAACGGGAACGGCGGCGGCCACGGGACCACGAAGCAGGCTTGCCGGCAGCAGTGGCGGCACGCCCAGCAGATCGCCGTCGAGGTTCAGTGCGAGGGGGGCCAGGTCGCCCGGGCTCGCGGAGGATAGGCCCTCCGCGCCCAGCGTGCTCGGGGCCGGTCCGGTGAGGATGAGCAGCCCCACGGCGACGATCCACCCGTGCGGTCCGGCGATCGGCGGCAATGACAGGCGGCGATTCATCTCAGGGGGGCGAAGCGGGAGTGACCCTGGGGGTCGCCGCGCGGATTGTAAACTGATTTAGGGTCTCGGGCCCAAGCGGGCCGCGATGCAGCGGTCGAAGCCTGATCCGGCCCGCCCGGAGGCGCCGGCAGTGGCACGCTTTTCCCCGTCGGCCGTCAACAGCGGCCATTTTTGCGGCACCTTCACAATACCGATTGAGACGCGGACAGGAATGCCGCGGCGACTAGCCCGAGCCGATCAGCCAGCCGGCGAGAAAGACGAGAACGCCGCCGACCACCACCTGGAAGACGGCCGCGAGCAGCGGAGTGTCCATGTAGCGGCGGCGAATCCAGGAAATGCCGGCGAGCTCCGCCGCCACGACGACAATGGCGATTTCGGTCGCGAGCCGGAAATTATGGATGAGATAGGGCAGGGTGTGGCCCAGCCCCCCCACCGTCGTCATGAGCCCGCAGACGATGCCGCGGGCCAGGGGCGCGCCCCGACCGCTGAGCTTCCCGTCATCGGACATCGCTTCGGCGAAGCCCATGCTGATGCCGGCGCCGATGGAGGCGGCGAGGCCGACCTTGAAGGTGTCCGCCGTGCTGGCGGTGGCGAAGGCGGCGGCGAAAAGAGGGGCGAGGGTCGAGACCGAGCCGTCCATCAGGCCGGCCAGGCCAGGCTGGACGAAGCGGAGGACGAAGAGCCGGCGAGCGGCGTCGCTTTCCCGCGTCAGATCGCCGGCGGCGGCCTGCTCCTGCGTGATCTTTTCGGCCGTCGCCTCATGCCGCTCTTCCTCCCGGGCGAGATCGCCGAGCAGCTGGCGCGTGCTGGCGTCGGCGGCGTTCTGGACGGCGGCCTCGTAGAAGTGGCGCGATTCGATCTCCATCAGCGCGGCTTCCTCGCGGGCCTTCTCCGGCCGCAGGGTGTGGGCGAGCCAGGAGGATCGGCGCACGATGAATCCCTTGACGTCCTGGCGGCGGATGAGGGGGATGTGCTCGCCGAAGCGCCGCTGGTAGAGCTCGATCAGCCGATGGCGATGGCCATCCTCCTCCTGGGCCATGCCGGTGAAGAGGGCGGCGCTGGCGGGAAAATCCGCGCGGAGCTTCTCGGCGAAATCGCGGTAGATCCGGCCATCCTCTTCCTCGGCGCTGATCGCCACCGCCAAAATCTGAGCCTCGCTGAGGTCACGGAAGTGCATGGATCTAGCGGCAATAATGGGGCGCCTGGAGGACGGGTTCAAGCCGATCTGCCGCCCGCCGCCGGATTGTGACCGGCTCGGTCCGATGGGCCGGGTGCCTCGCTTGTCCACCCCATGTCATCTAGAGCCGCATGGAATAGACCTCGCCTGGCTTCGCCGTCGGAACGCCCGTGACCGCCCACTTTTCCCCCGTATCGACCCGCTGGAGGACGTAGTAGTCCGGCGGGTCGTAGGGGTTGCGCGCGGGGTCATAGGTGTGGACCTGGATGAGCTTGACCGCGACCGGGGGTGGATAGGGATCGGAGGGCAGCGCGGCGCATCCGGTCAGGGCGACCAGCAGCCAAAGTAATGCCGCCACCGGGAGAAGGGTGGGAGCGAGCCGGCGCCACGGGGACGCCGAGGGCGACAAGGACTGGGGGTGGGCCTCCCGTGGGGCCGAGATGGAGTTCATCCTCCAACATAGCCGGCAATCGGTTCGCCAGAAATACCTCTCCGTTCTCAGAGTTATGCCATTTGGGTATGAGCCCGGCGGGCGGGACCCGAATCGCCGGCACAAGCAGCTTGCCGCTCCGGCCGCCCGAAGTTACCCCTCGGCGATGGAACTGCGCCACCTGCGCTACTTTCTCGCCGTGGCCGACGCGCTGAACTTCAGCCGGGCCGCCGAGCGGCTGCGGGTCGCCCAGCCGGCGTTGAGCCGGCAGATTCACGACCTCGAGGAGCAGTTGGGCTTTCGACTTTTCGAGCGCTCGACGACGAAGGTGAGCCTGACCGAGGCCGGGCATTTTTTCCGGCAACAGGCCGGCAAGCTGCTCATGCAGCTCGACATCGCCGTGACGGGCGCCCAGCGCATCGCCAAGGGCACGACGGGCGACTTCCGGATCGGCACCGGCTGGGGCGCTTCGGAACTCTTCGTCGCCGAAGCGGCGCACGAGCTCCACGAGCGGCATCCCGAGCTCTCAATCGATTTCCTGGAGCTGAGGCCCCATGAGCACCTTCCGGCGATCCTGGATCGCAGCATCGATGTCGGCTTCGTCAGCAGCAGCCTGCTGACGCCCAGGAAGGACATCATCTCGCACCGGATATACACCGGGGAAGTGAAGGCGATCCTGCCGGTGGAGCATCCGCTGGCCGGCCAGACGGTGGTCCGCCTGCGCGATCTGAGGCAGGAGCGCTGGATCACGATGGAAGAAAAGGAGATATCCGGCTTCAAGGCCCTCCTGACGCAGATCCTGCGACCGGCCCGGTTTGCGCCGAAGTTCGGGCGCAGTGCACGGTCCTTTCAGGGCATGCTGGCCTTCGTCGGGACCGGCGAGGGGGTGGCCTTGATTCCGGAGCTATTCCTGCCCGCGCCGCCGGCCGGGCTGCGCTATGTCGTCACGGACTGCCCGCCCTTTGACTTCTTTGCGGTCGGGCCGAAGAGCCAGGCCCACCCCCAGCTGCCCGCCTATCTCGAGATTCTCCAGAGAAAGATCGCGGAGGCGCGGCGGCCGGCCGCGCGCAAGCGGCCTGGCCGTAAGCAGGCGACGGGGCCCGGGCCGACCGCGCCACCCCGGTAGGTGGGCGGCCTTAGGCCTTTTAGGCATAACCCGGAGCCGGCGGAAGTATTTCTCGGTGACGGCGGGTGGCGGTATCTTCCGCGCATGGACCTTCCCCTCCCGACCCTTCTCGCCCCCGCCCGTCCCGGCGCGGAGCTCCGCCTCCGGCCATGATCATCCCTCTCATCATCCTCATCGCCCTCGTGGTTTTTGTCTTCGCGGATACCGCCGCCGACCATCAGGGCTGAGCGGGCGGCTCAGCGGGCCCGGCCCGAGGGCAGCGGCAGATCGACCGGGAGGACCGGCACGAGGTAGTTCACGAGGTCGCAGTGCGCCTGGTCCCTGATCCCCTCCGCGATGCGGCGGGCATTCAGGATCGCGCCGGACCAGTCGGTGTGTTCGGTCTCGCCCTCTGGAAAATATGTGCGCGTCACCTCGGCCTGCCCAGCGGCGTCGTAGGCGTCCGCGATCAGGCTGGTGGCGTCGACGAAGCCGGCCCGCTCCTGCGCGGCGGCGGCCCGGGCCCAGCCTGTGAAATTCGAGGAGCGCACGACCCGGCCGTCCTTCCAGACATTTTTCGGATCAGGCGACAAGACGATCTCGCAGACGGCGCCCCGCTCCCTCGCCTCCGCAATGAACTGCCGGAGATACCAGCCAAAGGTGTGCACCACCTCGTGCTGCTTGGTTCGCAGATTGTCGATCTCCTGGGTCTCATCGCCGTTCCCGGGCAGGGTGCCGCGGGCTCGGGCCAGGTCATTGACCGGGCTGGCGTCATTGCTGCCGAATTGGATGAGCAAATAGTCGCCGCTCTTCATGTCGGCGAGCGCGTGCTGCCACAGCCCCAGCGACCGATAGGTCCGCGTGCTGGTGCCGCCGAGGGCGAAGTTAATGACATTGATCCGGCTCCGATCAAAGCAGGCGACGATGGGGTTGCCCCAACCCCACTGGCCGTCGTTGCCCGTGTCGTGGCCGTTGCGAACGGCGGACGCGCCTATGATCCACAAGGTGGGTAGGCGGGGATTCAGCTGATAATGCGCGGCGGCCGCCGGCAAGGCGGGGAGCGGCGAGGCCGGCGGCTGGGCCGAGGCCAGGCTGCAGAGCAGTCCGGCAATGAGGGGCAGGGCGTGGAGGGGTCGAGCCATGAGGGTTCCGCGGGTTCGTCTGACGGGGTTGACGCCTGAGTGGCCCTTGTGGCCGGTCCTGTCAATTGCAGTCCGTGCGGCGCGGCCGGGGCCGATCGCGCCGCGCGCATGACAATCGGCGCCTGAATTTTTCCTGGCCGCGAGATTCCCAATCGCCACGACGGCGCCAATTGATCAACTGGAATGGCGCCGCTCGGGTTCAGAATTACCCCCGGGTTTTCACCGTCCGGCTTTTTCGCTTCCCGCTTAAAATGAAATTCCGTTCCATCATTGGCATTGTCGTGCTCGCCGCCCTCGCGGTTCGCTTCCTGGCGCCGCGCCTGGGGGCCGAAGCCGCCACCCCGCCGAGCATGAGCGCCGATCAGGCCCAGGGCATGGAGGTCTCGATTCTGCCCACCCAGCAAAAGCCCGAGCCGGGCCGGCCCTTCACGATCGACGAGATCGGCCTCGACATGCGGCCCATCCCGGCGGGCTCGTTTGTGATGGGCAGTCCCCCGAGTGAGCCCGGCCATTTCAGCAATGAGGAGCCCCAGCACCCCGTGACTCTGTCGAAGGGATTTTGGCTCGGCCGCACGGTGGTCACCCAGGGGGAGTGGAAGGTCGTGATGGGAACCGATCTCGTCGCGCAGTTCAAAAAGATGCGGCCGGACGAAGCCAATCCCCTGAAATACGTCGGCAAGTTGAACAGCAATATTGCGATGTATTTTGTCAGCTGGGACGAGGCGATGGCCTTTTGCGTCAAGCTGAACGAGCGGGCCCGGGCCGAAGGGCTGCTGCCGGACGGCTACGAATACACCCTGCCCAGCGAGGCCCAGTGGGAGTACGCCTGCCGGGCCGGAACGACGACGGCCACCTATGCCGGCCCGCTGGCCATCCTGGGCGACTACAACGCCCCCGCCCTGGATCCGATTGCCTGGTACGGGGGCAACAGCAGCGTCGGCTACAAGGGGGCGGGGTGGTTCGTGAAGGATCTGCAGCAAAAGCAGTACGCGGGCGATTCAGGGGGGCCGCGCGAAGTGGGACTCAAGCAACCGAATGCCTGGGGTCTCTGCGACATGCTGGGCAATGTCTGGCAGTGGTGCAGCGACTGGTCGGGCGGTTATCCGAGCGACGGCGCCGCCGTCGTCGATCCCGCCGGGCCGCGCGCGGGCTCCAGCCACGCGCGCCGGGGCGGCAGCTGGTACAGCTATGCGGCGAGTTGCCGCTCGGCCGCCCGCGGCCGGCATGTTCCGGGCGATCGCTTTTTCAACCTGGGATTCCGGGTGGCCCTTGCGCCGGTGACGGGGCGCTGACGGGAGCCAGTCCGGCCGCCGGAATGCCTTTGCGTCCGCGCGGGGTGTGAACGTTAATCGCCGGGTTGAACTCCGGAAAACGGGCGCTTGCCGGCCTCCTGGCGCCGGCTTTGGCCGCGATCGCGGCGATCGTGATCTACGGAGTGATCGCTTGCACCGCTGAATCCGAACTCGGGAGCCGGACGGCGTCGGAGGACTACTACAACCGGCTGGTCGACGGTTTCCTGAAGGGTCAGCTCTCGCTCGACCTGCCGGCCCCGGCCGGTCTGGCGCGGCTGACTGATCCCTATGACCCCCGGCAAAACGCCCCCTTCCAGGGGCAGGCCTTCATGCCGGGGCGATTCCACGATCTGAGCTACTTCCACGGCAAGTTTTATCTCTATTTCAGCGTTGTTCCGGCTGCCGTGCTTTTTCTGCCGTATCACCTGCTGACGGGATCCTACCTCTCGCACCAGCAGGCGTGCTTTGTCTTTGCCAGCGTCGGATTGCTCGCGGCCGCGGGCCTGGTGGAATTGATCCGCCGCCGGCTCGTTGCCGGCGCGGGTCCGGCGGCGGCGGCGGTGGCGATCCTCTGCA
>CAIWXW010000159.1 GCA_903916755.1 uncultured Opitutaceae bacterium
GGAGCCGCACCAGATTCGGCGGAGCAATGACTACGCCCTGCGCGCCGCGTTGGCCCAGGCCGGCTACACGCAGACGGACCGGTTTCACCTGCGGGATGACCGGGCCGCCATCGCCGCCCTGCTGGAGCGGCTCCTGGCCGACTACGACGTCGTGCTGCTGAGCGGCGGCGTCTCCAAGGGCAAATTCGACTTCCTGCCGGAGGAGCTCGCGCGCCAGGGGGTGAGCCGGGTCTTCCACGGCGTGGCGCAGCGGCCGGGAAAGCCGCTGTGGTTCGGAGTGGGGTCGCGGGACCAGCTGGTCTTCGCTCTGCCGGGCAATCCGGTCTCCGCCTACACCTGTCTCCACCGCTATGCCCTGCCGGCCCTGGCCCAGGCGTCGGGTGCGGTGGCGGCGCCCACGCCGCTCCTTCCCCTGGCGTCAGCCTTCACGTTCCGGCCGCCGCTGGCCTGTCTCCTGCCGGTGAAACGGGAAGCCACGCCCGAGGGCGGCCGGCGGGCCGTGCCGGCGCCGGGCAACACCTCGGGGGATTTCGCCGGGCTGGTCGGGACGGACGGGTTCGTGGAATTGCCGGCGGACCGGGACGTGTTCCCGGCGGGTTTCCTGGCTGCCTTCTGGGCCTGGGTCTAACGACGAATTCCCGTTGAAGGAATGACGGAATCGGGCGAGGGTTGCCCGATGTTCTCCCATCTCGACGCCCAGGGTCGGCCAAAAATGGTGGACGTTGGCGCCAAGGCGATCACCGCGCGCGCCGCGCATGCGGTCGCGCTCGTCCAGCTGCCCCCGGCCCTGGCCGCCCTGCTGCGCGAGGGCGAGATCGCGACGAAGAAGGGCCCGATTTTCCAGACGGCGATCCTGGCGGGAACCATGGGCGCCAAGCGCACGGCCGATCTCATCCCGCTCTGCCATCCCCTGCCCCTCGACGATTGCCGGATCGAGATCGAAAGCGGGCCGCCGGAGCCCGACGGCAGCGCGGTGGTGGAGATCCATTGCCGCGTCGGCACGCATGCGCGGACGGGGGTCGAGATGGAGGCGCTGACGGGGGCCGCGGTGGCCGCCCTCACCCTCTACGACATGGGCAAGGCGGTGACCCAGGGAATCGTGATCAGGGACATCCGGCTCCTGGAGAAGACCGGCGGCAAGAGCGACTACCGCGCCCCCTGATGCGATGAAGACGATCCGCGTGCAGTATTTCGCGCTGCTCCGCGAGGAGCGGGGCCTGGCCGAGGAAACCGTCGCCACGGCCGCGGCCACCGCCGCCGAGCTCTATGACGAATTGCGGGTCCGGCACGGATTCACGCTGCCGCGGGAGCGCCTGCGGGCGGCCGTGAACGAGGAATTCGCGCCCTGGACGGCGGGTCTCAAGGAAGGCGACGCCCTGGTGTTTTTGCCGCCGGTCGCGGGCGGCTGAGGAACCCCATGTTCAAGATCTCCGCCGAACCGATCCATCTGGAGGCCCTGGGCCGCGCGCTGCATGACGTCGCGGCCGGCGCCTGCGCCACCTTCGAGGGCCGGGTCCGGATCAAGAACGACGGGCGGACCGTGCAATCGCTCGAATACGAGGCCTTCGCCCCGCTGGCCGAGAAGGAAGGGGCGCGGATCCTCGAAGAGGCGGCGGCGCGGTTCGGGATCCTGAAGGCGGTGTGCGTCCACCGCACCGGCCGGCTGGCGTTGGGCGACCTGGCGGTCTGGGTGGGCGTGACCTCCGAGCACCGCGGCGCGGCGTTCGACGCCTGCCGTTACATCATCGACCAGACCAAGTTGCGCGTTCCCATCTGGAAGCGGGAGCACTACGCCGACGGGACCACCGTCTGGGTTGGCGTGGCCGGGACGCCCCCGGTTTAGGCCAAAAACAGCTTTGTTTTGGATAGTTAACCGTCTACGTTTTTTCTTCCTCTATGGCTAATACACTCTCCGACATCGGACTCATCGGCCTCGCGGTGATGGGCCAGCACCTCGCGCTGAATATCGCCGACCACGGCTTTAAGATCTCCGTCTTCAACCGCACCACCGAAAAGACCGACAAGTTCGTCGCGGAAAACCCCAACACGCCCGGCGGCCTAGTCGGCGCGAAAACGTTGGAAGAGTTTGTCGCCTCCCTCGCGAAGCCGCGCAAGGTCGTCATCCTTGTGCAAGCCGGCA
>CAIWXW010000160.1 GCA_903916755.1 uncultured Opitutaceae bacterium
CCCCCTTCCAGGGGCAGGCCTTCATGCCGGGGCGTTTTCACGATCTGAGCTACTTTCACGGCAAGTTGTATCTCTATTTCAGCGCCGTTCCGGCCGGCGTGCTTTTTCTGCCCTATCATCTTCTGACGGGATCCTACCTCTCGCACCAGCAGGCATGCGTTGTTTTTGCCAGCGTAGGATTGCTTGCGGCCGCGGGCCTGGTGGAACTGATCCGCCGCCGGCTCTATCCCGCCGCCGGTCCGGCGGCGGCCGCGGTGGCGACCCTTTGCATCGGATTGGCGTCCCTTCTGCCGGTGGTGCTGCAGCGGCCGGATGTCTGGGAGGTGCCGATCACCGGAGCCTGGGCCTTTTGGATGCTCGCGCTCCTTTTACTGTGGATCGCCTCCGACCGCCCGGCGACCAGCTGGTGGCCCGTCCTGGGGGCGAGCACCGCCGTCGGTCTTGCGATCGGCTGCCGCCCCAACAGCGGCCTGGGCGGCCTCATCCTGCTCTGGCCGCTCTGTCGCCTGGCGGGGGCCGAGCGCCCCAGGGGCTGGGGGCCGGCGGCCGCCCTTGTCCTGCCCCCGCTGGCCATCGGCGCAGGCCTGATGGCCTACAACCTCGGACGGTTCGGCGACATCCTCAATTTCGGGCAGGGCTATCAGATCGCGGGCGACGTCGAGCGCATCCCGCATTTCCTGCCGGATTTTCTCTGGTACAACTTCCGGCTGTATTTCCTGGAGTATCCGGGCTGGCAACAGGCTTTCCCGTTCGTGAGGGATCTCGTGCCCCCGCCCGAGCCGGTCGGCCATGTGGTGGTGGAGACGCCGGTGGCCCTGACGCAGCTGCCCTTCGTCCTCTGCGTCTTCGCGCTTCCGCTGGGATGGCGGGGCCTGCATGCGAGTGATCGCCGTCGCCTGAGGCCGGTGGTGAGCTCGCTGCTCCTGCTACTGGTCTCAGGCGTTGTCTCGCTCTGCCTCTATTTTGCGGCCTGTGTCCGGTACCAGCTGGAATTCGTGCCGGTCCTGCTCGTGCTGGCCGCCATTGGGTTTCTGGCCCTGGTGGCCCATTTTAAAGTGGGACGGTGGTGGCGCCGGGGCGTGATCGCCGCGGCGGGGTGCGCCGCGGTGGTTTCCATCGCCTTCAATCTGCTGATGGCCGCGAATCTGCGGGGCCTGGCCGAAGCCAAGCACGGCGTCATCGCCCTGCGGGCGGGGCAGATGGATCCGGCTGCCCACTGGTTTCGGGCGGCGCTCAGGCTGCGACCGACCGAAATCGCCGCTTGGGTCGGGCTGTCGAATATCGACGCGCGCGAAGGACGATTTTCCGCGGCCGGCGTGGAGCTGGCCGAAGCCATCCGACTCGCCCCCCGTTCAGCCAGTCTTCACCTGAACTATGCCTATTGTTTGGTCAGGATCGCGCGCTTGAACGAGGCGATCGCCCAATGCGAGGAGGCCCTGCGCCTGCAGCCGGATTTCCCGGAGGCCCGGGACGCCGAACGTCAGCTGCGCGCCCTGCAAAACCGGCTGCCCTGATCGGGTGGCGAATCTGCCTCGGGCCTCAGGGCGAAGCGGGCGGCCGGATGAGCCCGGCCAGGGTCGGAAGATCGATGCCGGTTTCCGCCGGGGGGCCCGCGAGCGCCTGGGTGATGTCCTCGGGGCTCAGGTGGTAGACCAGGACCGAGCCATTCACGGTGTCGTCGGGCTCCCGCTGGCGGAGGTAGGCCGTCAGGCGCGCAAAACGATACAGGTCGAAGTAGTCCAGCGCGGTCGCCCACTCATTGGGGGAATGCGCCGGCAGGGCCGCCTCGCGGGTGGCGGCGGAGGCGCTCAGGAGGGGTGCCACCTCGTGGACGAGTGACTGATAGGTCCGCTCGTAGCGGCCATTCCACGGACCCAGTGGCCCATGAAAATCATACATCACCGGCTGCAGCATCGTGGCGCTGATGAAATAGGTGCCTGGATTGAGCCGCAGCGCCGCGGGCGCCTTGAGCAGCAGGATGTCCAACCGGCCATCAGGCAGCTTGGCGCCCCCGACCACCTGGTATTCGGGATGCCGCCGGCGGATTTCGTCGAGCAACCGTCTGGCCTCGTCGGGCGGCGCCTCGATCAGGCGCATGGCCGGGGCGACATCCTGGCCCCGGACGGAGTGGAGGTATTGGGCCGGGATGGCGTAGGAATCCGGGCTGGCGGTGCCGAAATAGGACAGGAAGGCGGGGCCGTCGTTCGGATGGCTCTCGATGTAGCGCTTGATCCCCGGCAGGTCCTGGCCCCAGTCGAGGGAGCTGTCCACCAGGTGGCGGTAGCCATGCGCCGAGCCGCCCGCCAGGACGTTGAAATACGCGAGGTAGCGGGGGAAGCAGGCCACGGCCTCGATCGCGAGCGCGGCGAGCAGGCCGCCGAGCGCGAGGCCGAGCCCCCGGGCCGGACGGGCGCGCCCCGGCACCGTGGCCGCCAGCCCATAGCCCGCTGCCCCGCACAGCACGAAAAGAGGTGGATAGATGGGAAGAATATGCCGGTGTCCGATATTGAGCGGGATGAGGAGCGCCGCGGCCCAATAGGCCCCCAGCAGCAGGAACAGGGGAATGGTCTCGTAGAGCTGGCTGCGACGCAGGCCGAAGGCCGCCAGGGCCATCAGGCCGAAAATCGACAGGGGCGTCTTGACCAGGAAGGTGTAGGGGAAGAACCACCACCATCCGGTCAGGCTGAACCGGCCGTTGAGGAACGCGCTCCGGAGCCGGGAAAATTTCCAGGTATGGGCCTGCCCATAGATGTAGGCTTCGGGCAGGAGCCGGTGATCGCGGGCAAACTGCCAGACTTGGGCGGTCGCCGGTGGGTGTGGGTCGGACGGAGCGCCCAACAACCCGGTCCAGGTCTCCTCCATCCGGCTGCCGGCGGGGGATTGCGGGCCGAAGGCCTCGAAACGAAACCCGTGGAACGCCCAGATGGCGGCGAAGACGGCCAGCGCATGCACCAGGGCGACACCGAGGAAGGCGACGGCCCGCGCGCCGCGGCCGGCCCAAACACGCGGGCGTCCCAGGCTGACC
>CAIWXW010000161.1 GCA_903916755.1 uncultured Opitutaceae bacterium
AAGCTGTCGGCGGGCTTCACGATCCGGGGCTGGGGCCGCAGCCCGTCATGAACGTGCCAGGGCGTCCCCGGAATGATCGGGGTGTCCTCATAGCCCAGGCCCGCCTCCGCTCCGGAGCTGGCGCAAGCGATACTAAAGCCGACAATATAGCTGATCATAGCGAAACGTACACCGGCGCGGGGATGGGGCATGGCGCACCGTATTCAATTACCTTCCCTGAGTTCAAGATTGCATTGTCCCGAATGAAATCGCTAGTGAACCGGCATGCGTTACCCCCGCAGTGTTCTGGCCGCCGTGTTGCTGGCGGCGTCTCCCCTCGGCGCGGCCCCCTGGCGGCCGCTCTTCAACGGCACCGACCTCGCCGGCTGGAGCATGTTCATGGCCGCGCCCCCGCCCGAGACCGACGTGCCCGGCCTCAAGCGAGATGCGAAGGGCACCTACCTGGAGCCGGTCGGGTTCAATCGCGACCCCCTGCATGTCTTTCGGATCGAGCAGGTCGACGGCCAGCCCGCGATCCATGTCTCCGGCGCGGGCTTCGGGGTCATCACGACCGACGAATCCTTCGGCAATTTCCACCTGCGGATGCAGGTGAAGTGGGGCGAGAAGATCTGGGGCTACAAGAAGACCACCCACGCCCCGCTCGACGCGGGCCTGCTCTACTTCGCCCGCGGGCCCGCCGGGGTCGACCACATCACATGGCCGCGCTCGCTGGAATTCCAGATCCAGGAGAAGGATTTCGGGGACCTCTACACCCTCGGGATGACCGAGGCGACCGCGTCGGCGCGGGTTGTGCCGGAAACGGTCAACGGCCGCCAGGTCAACCTCTACACCTATGATCCCGCGGGAAAACCGACGGTCTTCGTCGGCCGCCGGCCGATCGGCAACCGCTGCCGCCGGACCGCCGACCTCGAGAAGCCGCACGGGGAGTGGAACACCCTCGACCTCTTCTGCCTCGGCGACAGCAGCGTCCACGTGGTGAATGGCCAGGCCGTGAACCGCATCCAGCATGCGCGGATGCCGACGGCGGGCGGCCTCGTCACTCTCGATTCCGGCCAGATCTGCCTGCAGACCGAAGGCGGAGAGGTCTATTACCGGGCGATCGAGATCCAGCCGATCAGCGCGATTCCGGCCGAATACGCCGCCCCCTGAGCTGCCGCCGCCATGCCGCGCCCGCTCACGCTCTTCACCGGCCAATGGGCCGACCTTCCGCTCGCCCAGCTGGCCCCGCTGGTCAAGCGGATGGGCTACGACGGGGTGGAACTGGCCTGCTGGGGCGACCATTTCGACGTGGATCGCGCCGCGCGCTCGCCCGCGTACTGCCGGGCGCTGTGGCGGCTGCTCGATGACCACGGCCTGACCTGCCACGCGGTCTCCAGCCACCTGGTCGGCCAGGCGGTGTGCGACCTGATCGACGAGCGGCATCAGGCGATCCTGCCGGCGGACGTATGGGGCGATGGCCGGCCGGAGGGCGTCCGGCGGCGCGCGGCGGCCAAGATGGCCCGCACGGCGCGGGCGGCCCGGCTCTTTTTCGACGCGAAACCCCGCCGCCAGGGCGATCGGGCCGCGCCGGTTCCCGTCGTCAACGGGTTCACCGGCTCGTCGATCTGGCATGCGATTTACGGATTTCCCCCCACCCCGCCCGCCTTCTGGGAAAGGGGCTTTGCGGATTTTGCCCAGCGCTGGATCCCCATCCTGCAGGCCTTTGACCGCGAGGGCGTAAATTTCGCGCTGGAGGTTCATCCGACGGAGATCGCGTTCGACCTGGCCACGGCGGAGCGCGCCCTGGCGGCGGTGAAGGGCCACCGGCGCTTCGGGTTCAACTACGACCCTTCGCACCTGGCCTACCAGGGGGTCGACTACGTGAAGTTCATCCGCGTCCTCGGGCCGCGGATCTTCCACGTCCACGTCAAGGATGCCTGGTGGGGCCACGGCGACGGATCGGTTGGCGTCTTCGGCGGCCACACCGCCTTCGGCGACGCGCGCCGCTTCTGGGACTTTCGCTCGCCCGGGCGGGGCGACATTCGCTTCGAGGACGTGATCGTCGCCCTCAACGAGGCGGGCTACGCCGGTCCGCTGTCGGTCGAGTGGGAGGACGGCCGGATGGACCGGGTGCACGGGGCCACGGAGGCCGCGGCGTTTGTGCGCCGGCTGGACTTTTCCGCGACCCCGGCAGCCTTTGACGCCGCCTTCCGGAGAAAAAAGCGATGAAACGGCGCCGCCTGCGGTTTGGGATGATCGGGGGCGGGCGCGGCGCCTTCATCGGCGGCGTGCACCGCCTGGTGGCCGCGATGGATGGCCAGGCCGAGCTGAAGGCGGGCGCCTTTTCCTCCGACGCGGCCCGATCGCGGGCCTCGGGCGGGGACCTGCTGCTGGCGCCCGAGCGCGTCTATGGCGACTACCGGGCCATGGCGCGGGCCGAGGGCCGGCGGCCGGCCGCAGAGCGATTGGATTTCGTGGTGATCGTGACCCCGAACCACGAGCATTTCCCCGTGGCCCGGACCTTTCTGGAGGCCGGTTTCAACGTGGTGTGCGACAAGCCGATGACCCTCACCCTGGCGGAGGCGAAGCGGCTGCGGACGATCGTGCGGCGGACGGGCAAGGTCTTCGTCCTGACCCACAACTACACCGGGAACGTGATGGTGAAGCAGGCGCGCGAGTTCGTGCGGAAGGGCAAGCTCGGTACCATCCGCAAGGTCGTGGTCGAATATCCCCAGGGCTGGCTGAGCACCAAGCTGGAGGACACCGGCCAGAAGCAGGCGGCCTGGCGCGCCGATCCCAAGCGCAGCGGCGCCTCGAACTGCCTCGGCGACATCGGCACGCATGCCGAGAATCTGGCCCGTTACATCACCGGCCTGAGGATCGCCGAACTCTGCGCCGACCTCACGCGCTTTGTGCCGGGCCGGAAGCTGGAGGATGACAGCAATATTCTGGTCCGCTTCCAGGGCGGCGCGAAGGGCGTGCTGCACGCCTCCCAGATCAGCGTGGGCGAGGAGAACAACCTCAATATCCGTGTCTATGGCACAAAGGCCGCGCTGGAATGGCATCAGGAGCATCCGAACGAGCTCGTCGTAAAGTATCCGGACCGGCCGCGGGAAACCTGGCGGCGCGGGAACGCCTACGTGAGCCCCGGCCCCGGGGCCTTCACCCGCATTCCCGCCGGGCATCCGGAGGGTTATCTCGAGGCGTTCGGCAATATCTATCTCGAGGCCTTCCGGGCGATCCGGGCGGAGGTTGCCGGACGTCCCCTGCCCCGCGACCTGGATTTTCCGACGGTGGACGATGGGGTGGAAGGCATGGCCTTCATCGCAGCCGCCGTCCGGAGTTCGCAGGCGGGCGCCCGCTGGCGCCGGCTCAGCCGCTAGGCGGAGAGCTCACCGTCCCGTCACGCGCAGGAGTTGGCAGGCGTGGGCTCTCAGCACCACGGTATAGCCGGCGGTGAAGCGGCCGAGATCCTCGTGGCTCCAAAGATCGCGGAGCGAAAAGGCTCCGGGCTGCCCCAGGTCGCTCGCGCTGACCGTCATGGTGGCGGGAGCGAGGTCGAGATTGAAGAGGGCCAAGGTCGACGAACCGTCGGCATTGTCCGCCCGCCACACCTGCTGCTGGCCCGGCGGGCCCACGGGGGTGGCGACCCGGCCGCGTTGGTCGACATCCAGCACCTCCTGGTTGAGGAGGAGGGCCAGGTCCTGGTCGTCGAGGTGGCGCAGGTCCGAGCCTAGAATCAACGGCGAGCACTCAATGGACCACAGCGTGATCACGGTGCGCCGCTCGTCCAGGGTGAGTCCATCCCGGTCCCCATTGCCGATCTCCAGCGAATCGAGGTCGTTCCAAGCCCCGGAAGCGGCGTGGCCCGCCCACGGCGGCGCGTCGGCGAATCGCTGCGCCACCTTGCTCCATAGCGTGAGCTTCCCGTCTTTCCCATAGGCTTCGACATCACCCTCGATGCGCCAGCCGTTTGCATACGTCTTCCAGATGGGCGCATGTGCCAGGCTCAGCTTGTTCGACAATTCGAGCCAGATCGGACGGCCCGTTCGCTGGAGCGCGGCCGACCAGGCTTTCACGTCCTCGCGATTGTCGGCCTTTACGCGCCCACCGCCCGGGCCGACAAAGTCGAGCTTGAGGTAGTCGACTCCCCAAGAGGCCAGGAGGTCCGCGTAGCTTTGCACGTAGGCCGTGGCTCCCGGCTTGGCGTAGTCGATGCGATAGGCGTCGCCCTTGGTGTTTCCGGCCTGCGACGGGTCGGCGATGTCCCTTACGTGGATCGCCGTGCCCGCCACCAGGCCGTTTGCGCTCCAGGCCCCCTTGGCCAGGCCCGGGGTCAGGTATACGCCGAATTTCAGGCCGAGCTGGTGGAGGTGGGTGCCGAGCGCGGCCATGCCGTCGGGGAACTTGGTCCGGTCGGCCTGCAGCCGGCCATGGTCGTCCCAGCCCCGAAACCACCCGTCATCGAGATTGATGTAGCGAAAGCCGTGGGCCCTGAGCTTCGCGGCGAGGACCGCCGCCTCGGCCTCGATCGTTGGCTGGTCGATCTTGAGGCGCAGGGAGGTCCAGCTGCTCCAGCCGAGCAGGGGCGGCCGCGGCGGAAAGTCGGGACGGCCCGGATCGGCGCCGGCCCGGTTGACGCCCGCCAGCAGCCCGAGATAGGCATAGGCGCATGCCCTTGCCACGGACAATCCGGGTGCGACCCTTCCTGCCATGAGGGCGAGAACCTGGGGAATGTTCGTGCGAGGAATGATCATGGCGATGCTGGTCGGGATGACGGGAGCGGCGGCCGGGGCCGGCGACGTCACATGGGGTGATTGGGTAACCTGGGGGGATCAGGGCGACGGGACGTATCGGAATCCGGTCCTGCCGGCGGACTTTAGCGACCTCGACTGTATTCGGGTGGGGGCGGATTACTACGCGATTTCTTCGACCTTCCAGTTTTCGCCCGGAATGGTGGTCCTGCATTCGCGCGACCTCGTCAACTGGTCGATTCTGGGCCACGTGGTCAAGGACCTCGGCCAAATCAGCCCCGAACTGAACTGGGATCGGATGAACCGGTATGGGCGGGGAGTGTGGGCCGGCGCCATCCGCTACCACGCCCGGCGCTACTGGGTCTACCACCTCTACGACCAAAGCGGGCTGGTCGCGGGGCGCGATCTGGACAACTGGCTGGAGGCGAAAGCCTGTCTCTGCTCGGGCATCCCGAAGGCGGAAAGCCCGATTCGGGCGCATCAGAATTCCCAGCGGCGGAAATAGGGACGGCCCGGCCGCTAACACAATCCATGATCACGCCTCCGCTGAATATCACCCGATTGTACGGCACGAAGCTGGCCGCATTGGACGGCGAGATCGGCCACATCGCCGACTTCTATTTCGACGACAAGACCTGGGTGGTGCGCTACGTCGTGGCGGAGACAGGATCCTGGCTGACCGGAAGGAAGGTGCGGCTGTCGCCCGTCGCCTTCGTGACCAGCTACCAGGAGGGAACGCCCTTCCCCGCGGTGGTGCCCGTGAAGCTGACGCGCGAACAGATTGAGCACAGCCCGATCATGGACTCCCACCTGCCCGTTTCCCGCCAGTACGAGATCAGCTACTATCATTACTATGGGTGGCCCTCCTACTGGGAGGGAAAATGGACCTGGGGCATCGGCAGCTATCCCGTGCTCCTGCCGAACGAAAACCCGACGACCGGCGGGCCGGAGCGGCAGCACGACCAGGAGGACAACCATCTCCGCAGCACCCGGGCCGTGGACGGCTACAGCGTCGAGACCTATGACGGGACGATCGGCCATCTCGCCGGTTTTGTGGGCGACTCCAAGAACTGGACGCTCAGCGGCGCGATCATCAAGACGGGCCATTGGCACTTTGGGAAAGAGATTCTGATCGCGACCCATGATATTGACGGGATCAGCTATCAGGAGAAGAAGATCTATGTGAATGTGACGCGGGAGGACATCCAGCAGACCGCGTTGGACCAACCGGTGCGGGCCGGCTCCGGGGACCGGGGCGCGAAGGATTTTGCGAACTGAGCCGAGGAGGGCGGGCCGGCGAGGCGGCCGCTCACTCCGGTCTGGCCAGGCGGCGGGGGCGCCGCCAGCATGGCCCCGGTGAGCTCATTGCTTAGACCCGTGGGCCCGGAATCGGGCAATGTGATCCAGCTCAAGCTGCGCGATGTCTCGCAGTTGTTCAACTCGCTGGACCCCTCGCCGTTCAATGAGAAGGACCTCGATCACGATGCGGAGGAATTCATTGTCAGCTGGGCCCGCGAACTGCGGATGCACGCCAAGCTGAAGCTGGTCCTGCATCTGGAGAACCCGCTGGCGGCGCCGCTGACTCCGGCCTCGGTCGGGGAGTCCGTGCGCCATTACTTTGCCTACCGGGCTTCCATCAACCAGCTGGATCTGCGCCAGATGCTCAGCCAGGGGCGCACGAGCCTCCTGATCGGCATCTGCTTCCTGACGCTCTGTCTTTTCCTCGGCGGAGTGATTGCGCATCACGAAAAGCCCAGCACCTTCCTGGACATCGTGCGCGAAAGCCTGACCATCGGCGGCTGGGTCGCCATGTGGCGGCCGATGGAGGTTTACCTCTACGACTGGTGGCCGCTCAAGCGGCGCGGGACCCTGCTGGCCAAGCTGAGCCACATGCAGATCGACCTGCGTGTGGCCGCGGCCTGAGCCGCGGCGGCCCGCTACTGGCTGAGGGTCTTCGCTTCCACCTCGGCCGCGGCGCGGATCACGACCGGCCCCAGCAGTCCGGAGGGCAGCAGGGGCGAGCCCTTGCCGTACGGCGCCACGCTGGCCCAAGTTATCCGCTGGCTGGCGGGCAGGTAGGCGTCGCCGATCATCCGGTTGGGCCAGAGGTTCGTGACCTGGACTTCAAGGTGGTTGGCGCCCGGCGCGACCGCGCCCGTGATATCCACGCGGAAGGGCTCTTTCCACAGGACCCCGAGGTCGCGGCCATTGAGCCGCACCCGGGCCAGGTTTTTGACCGTGCCGAGATCCAGAAACTGGCGTCGGCCGGGGCCGAAGTAAGCGCGTCCCAGGTCGAAGTCCTTGAGATAGGTGGCGGTGCCGGAGAAAAACTTGATGCCGTCGTCGTTGGAGTCGGTCCAGGAGACGAGGTGGTCGAGGACGGCCTCCGGCGGGGCGGCGAGCTTGGGCGGGAAGACCACTTTCCAGGCGCCGGTGAGCGGGGCGGGCGCGGGCAGATCGGAGGCCACGGCCTCGAGCTTCCGGCCCGAGGCGGTGGTGAGGGCATAGGCGACATTCTGCCAGGCGGTGATGACGACGCCCGCGCCGCGGCGGACGGGCGCCTCCACGCTGGGGGTCCCCTCCCCCGCGGCCTCGCGGCCAAACAGTGACTGTGCCGCCTGGACGGAGACGACAGGATCATCGCCCGCGGTACTGCGCTGGAAAACGACGAAGACCGACCCGCTCGGATCGAGATGCAGCGGCACGGTGGTCTGTCCCGCCGTCACCGTGTAGGCCGCGAGGGTCTCGCGGCGGCCGGTGTCGGGATGCCACAGCTCGGGCACCTGGCCGCTGACGCGGAAGGAGCAGCTCGCGGTCAATTCCCGGGTGGCCTGGTTGGAGACGAAATAGACCTGGGCGTCCCCGACCTGCCGGTGGATGAAGCGGAGGTTGTCATCCGTGGTCTGGAAATCGGGGGCGAGGGCCAGGACGGCGGCCAGCGGCTGGCCCCACACCACCCGGCCCGCGCCGAAGGCGTGCTCGGTCACCCGCAACCCGTCGCAGTCCCCCCAGACCTCGGAGGCGATCTGCTGCACGGCGCGATCGCTGGCCGGATAATCGGTGAGGCTCGGCGAATGGAGCGGCCGGGGACCGACGACCGTGGCGCCCGCCCTCACCAGCGCGCGCACCTTCTCCGCCGCACCCACCGTGAGACGGTCGCTGTCGGGGAGCACGAGGACCCGATAGCTCATGCCGCTGGGCAGCACGATCCGGCCGTCCTGGACGCTCATCCGCAGGAGCAGTTCCGCGTCACAGGCATCATAGTCGAACCCGCGCGGCAGCCGGGGGGTCAGGCTGTCGACCTTGACGTCGACGGGCGCCCCTTCCCCGTAGAAATAGACCACGTCCGCGGCGAACCGGCCCTGCTGCAGGAGATACTCGCAGCGGCTGAGGTACGACATCCAGGCGGCGGCCGGCTCCCACCACGTGTTCGTGCGTTCGAAGTTCGTGCCCCAGGGTCCCATGCTCATGCCGGGCTTGCGGTCCAGCCAGGGCTGGTGGGCATACCGGTGGAAGACGAACCGGTTGATGCCGAGGCAGAGCTCCAGGTCGCCGAGGGCCTTGAGGGAATAGGGATCCTGCGCCCAGCCGCCGTATTCGGCGCGGGCGGTGAAGGCTTCGGCGGCGGCGATGTTCTGGCCGTAGATGTGGGCCGCGGACGCCGCCTCCTTGCTGTCGTCGATCGGCGTGGTTCCCGGCCAATACTGCCCGACCCAGAATTCGCCCATGGGGATGTCGGTGCGGCCCTTGCACTGCAGCTGGTCGGCCACTGTCGGCAGGTTGATCCCGACGGCCTCGGCGTAGAGGCCCAGGTGATTCTGGTGGGCAAAATCCTGCATGGTCCCGTAGTGGTTCTCGGCCACCAGGTCCGCCAGGGTGCGGCGGAAGTCCCAGAGAAAGCGCTCGCTCCGCTCCTGGCTGTCGATCACCCGGCCGGTCAGGGCCAGGAGCCAGGGCTGCAGCGCGTACCCGCGGCGCTGGCTGAATTCCTGGCGGATCAGCGGGGTCCAGTTTTCGCAGCCCGCCTCCCAGCTGTCGCAGAGGATGTACTGGAGGCTGGAGTTCGCCCGGCCCCCTTCGTCACGAATCACCGTGCCCATCGAGCCGTTCTGGAGGTGGGCGGTCATGGCGACGCGGCTGAGCTTGTCCGCCTCCAGGCCGACGGTCGCCGGGGCGGCCGGATGATTCATGATTCCGGTCGCGGTGTGGCCGATCCGGACCAGGGTCCAGCTGCCGGCGGGCGCATCCCAGTCCGAGTGGCCGGTCAGGTCGACGATGCTGGCCGAGGGGATCGCCCCCGCGGTGTCCGCCGCGCCGTCGCTGAACCGGTTGACCGCACGGTCGACCTCCATGCCGGCGTGCGCCTCCGGCCGGTCCATCCGGAGGCCGGCGAGGACGATCTGGGTGAAGACCAGGTCGGTCGACTTGGGCGGGAGCCCCGTGAGCCAGAGGCGGAAGTGCCGTGCGGTTGTCTCGGGAAACAGGGTCGTGCCATGCGGCTGGAGGTCGCACAGCCGGTGGAAGTCGTGGCCGTCGTCGCTGACCTGCAGCTCCCATTGCGGCAACGTGGCCGGGATGTCGCGGAGCGGCGCGGGACTTTCCAGGCGGATGGAGCGGAAGGACGTCGCGACGTCGAAGTCGAGCCGCACCCATTGCGGGTGGTCGGGGGCCGGAACCGGCAGCGCGAGAGGCAGCGCGGCCGTAGCGCCGTCGGCGCTGGAGGTGATCCGCGCCGCGTCCGCGGGCAGATCGCCGCGGATGGTGGGAAAGGCGAAGACCGCGATATCCTCGTAATAGTTGCGGACCGCCAGGGGCTGCGGGATCGCGAGGGGAATCCGGCGGCCGCCCCGCACGTTGGCCTCCGCCCAGACCACCTTCTGCATGGACTGGGCCGGCGTGACCCAGGGCCCCCCCGACTCGCTCCAGCCCTCGCAGTTCTCGATCGAAAGCTCGAGGCCGAGCCGTTTGCTTTCGGCAATCGCATGCTGGACCAGCTGCCGCCATTGCGGGCTCATGAAGGCGATGGGGCCCTTGACGTCGCTTTGGTCCACCGTGAACAGCTGGGCCCCGGCCAGGCCGATGGACTTCATGGCCTCGAGGTCGGCGGTGATGCCCTCCCGGCTGATGTTGCCGCTGATCCAGTGCCACCAGGTGCGGGGCTTGGCGGATTCCGGGGGATGGGCCCACCCGGCGGCGAGGGCGTCATCGGCGGTCGCCGCCGGAGCGGCCTGGAGGAGGGCGAGGACGCAGCCGGCCAGCAGGCGCGCGCAGGTGGACACAGCAATGGCGGGGCCGCTGAACCGGGGTGAGTTCATAGGGCAGAACTCAGGCGAATCGGGAGGGCTGCCGCGACACTATTTTGACCCGCGCGCTCCCTGCCCTCCCTTCACCTGAGCTCGTGGCGCACCGGGGACGCAGACCCCCGGTGGATCGTCCGAGGGGCGAGGTCGCGGCCGCCTTGGAACCAAAGGCGCCCGCGCGTGATCTGTAACTTACTATGCTACCACTCCTGGTCATCCTTCCCGTAGCCGCGATCGGCTACTCCCTGGTCTACATGCTGTTCGGCGGCGGCTTGTTCGGCGCGGTGGTGATCTTCTTTATCGCGAAAATGCTGGGCCGTTAGGGTCCGGCCGGGGCCGGGGCGGCCCCGGCTGACTCCGCCGCGGCCTCGACATTTTTATAGCTGCTGATGCTGGCCCCGTCCGTGGGGCGCAGTTGGCGGAAGATCAGGGTGGAAACCACCGTGAGTCCGCCGAGAACGAGGAAGGAGTGCCGGAGCGCAAGGGTCATCTGCGGGGCGCTGGCGGCCTGGTGACCGCCGATGAAAAGGGCGGCCACGAGCGACGCCACGGCGACGCCGAAGCTCATGGACATCTGCTGCATGGCGCTGGCGATGCTGCTGCCCATGCTGGTGTCCTCCGCCGTCAGGTCCGCGAACACCAGGCTGTTCATGCAGGTGTATTGGAGGGAGGAGAAGAAACCGAAGGCAAAGGCCTCCGGGACGATCAGCCAGGTGGGGAATCCCGGGCGGATCAGCGAGAACAGCATGATGATGGCGCCGATGATGATCGTGTTCGAGACCAGCACGCGCCGGTACCCCAGGCGGGAGAGGATCCGGGGCATGAAGACCTTGAGGCTCATCGCCGCCAGGGGCTGGGGCATGATCAGGAGCCCCGATTGCACGGGCGTGAAGCCCAGGCCGATCTGGTAGAGCAGCGGCAGGAGGAAGGGCATGCCGCCGACGCCGAGCCGCGTGATGAAGCTGCCGGTGACGGCGGCGCGGAAGGTGCGGATCTTGAACAGCGTGAGCCGCAGCAGCGGATGCGGCTTGCGCAGCGCATGACGAACGTAGAGGCCGAGGAACACCATGGAAACCACCAGGAGGCCGCTGCTGAACAGGGGGCGCAGGGTGTGTTCGCCGAAGATTTCCAGGACATACGACAGGAGCGCGATGCCGACCCCGAAGAGCGCAAAGCCCACGACGTCGATGGGATCGGAGCGCGCCGACCGATAGTCCGGCAGATGCCGGTAGACCATGTAGAGGCCCAGGAGCCCAATCGGAAGGTTGACGAAGAAAATGACCCGCCAGTGGAAATAGCCCACGATCAGGCCGCCGGCCAGGGGCCCGAACAGGGGGCCGATGAGGCCCGGAATCGCGACAAAGCTCATGGCGCGCACGAGCTCCGACTTCGGGAAGGTGCGGACCATGGTGATCCGGCCGACCGGCATCATCATGGCGCCGCCGACGCCCTGGACGATGCGCGCGGCCACCAGCAGCGGCAGGTTGGGCGACACCCCGCAGAAGAGCGATCCAAGGGTGAAGATGCCGATCGCGGAGGCGAAGACGCGCCGGGTGCCGAAGCGGTCCGCCACCCAGCCGCTGATCGGGATGAAGACCGCGAGGCTGAGGGTGTAGCTCGTCAGGGCCGACTTGAGGCTGAGGGGAGTGACCTTCAGCGCCTCCGCAATCGTCGGCACCGCCGTGTTCAGGATCGTGGTGTCGAGCGACTCCATGAAGAACGCCACCGCCACCAGCCAGGGCAGCATGCGTTTGATCGCGTCAGCGGCGGAGTCGGAGGGCGGATCGGCGGTCACGGAAAGAGGGGGAAAGCCTAGCGGCCACAAGACGGAGTGCGAATGAATCGTGGCGATTCGGGCGCGGCCGAAATCCGACTGCGGGCGTCCCCTTCCCCCCTGAAAACCGGCCTTCGCCCCCGTGGCCCCGCGCCCCGCCCAGGGCAGCGGCCGAGTTCGCCGGGGCGGCCGCCGGGGTCCGCGATCGGGGCTAACTGCGTCCCATCGGGAACTTTTCCACGGGGCCGGCAATCCATGGGCGATATAGTCCTCCGGGCCATCCAGGCCCGGGCGACGATCAACCGCCAGCGTCCAGTCGAACCCATGAACATGAAACTTCTTTCCAGCGTCTTCGGAGTGACGCTCGCTCTCGTCCTCGCCGGCTGCGAATCGCAGCCGATGGTCCCCCATATCGCCTATCCGGCCACGTACACCATCCAAGTCGGAAACACCCAGGTGCTGTCCGCCTACGGCCCCCAGAATTCCAATGTGACCGCGGCCCAGCAGGTCACGGTCGCCCCGGGCGTGCCGATCTACTACCAGGTGGTGTCTCCGGTCGCCGTCACCGTCTACCTCTATCAGGACAATCCCGACAGCAGCCGCACGCTCATCGGCCAGATGCAGGGCATGACCTTCACCAGTTCCGTCACCCCGCAGGTCAGCTCGCTCGAATTCGCGGTCGCGGTGGCCAACGCCAATAGCTCGGGCACGCTGCAGCTCACGCTCTCCGATCAGCCGCTCGCCCCGGCCGCGCCGCCCATGGCCGCGCCGCCGCCGACGATGTAACGCCGGTCCGCCTCCCGATCCGCGCGGTCAGGCTCCCCCGGGAGCCGGGTCGCGCGGATTTTTTGTGCCCGACTGCCGCCACGCGCGGCCGGCGGCCGCTACCCGTGGTGGGCCGGCACCGCCACCGCCACGGCCTGGGTCTGCGCCTTGGCCGCGTGGGTCGCGGCCGCCTTCAGCACGTGGGCGAGCCACTCGACCACCTGGTCGCCATAGTGCGGCGCCACCCGGTTCCAGTTGCCCATGCTGTGAAGCCCGTGGTTGATCGTGATCAGGTCGCAGGGCACCCCCGCCGCGCGCAGGGCGCTCTGGAACTGCACCGATTGCTCGTACGGCACCACGCGGTCGGAATCGCCGTGGACCAGCAGGAAGGGCGGGAGGCCGCCATGGATGTAATTGAGGGGCGAGGCGTCATGCATCAGCCCGCCGACCTGGGGGTCGAACTGCGGATGGCCGAAGAGCGCGATCATCGTCTTGCCCAGGGTCCCGCGCTTGTGCATCTCGCCGATCAGGTCGCACGGGGCGTAGAAGGGCACCACCGCCGCCAGGCGCGTGCTCGCGTCGGCCCGCAGGGCGGCCATCTCCACCAGCTGCCCGCCGGAGGATTCGCCGACCAGCGCGATCCGGCTGGGGTCGATCGAGAACTCCGCCGCACGCGCCTTCACCCAGCGGATGGCGGTCTCCACGTCGTCGAGGCAGGCCGGATAGCGGTACTGCGGCGCCAGCCGGTAGTTGATCGAGAACCAGGCGATGTTCGCCCGGATCAGCGGATCGAACAGCGGCGCGAAATTGACCTGCTTGTCGCCCGACATCCAGCCGCCGCCGTGGACCAGAATGGCGGCCGCGAAGGGGCCCTCCCCCTTGGGCACGCAGGCGTCGAGTTTGAGCTCCTGGCCCGCGGCGTGCCCGTAGACGAGGTCGCACCTCACGCCCGCCCCGGCCGCGTGCCCGAAGGCCGCGAGACCGAGGAAGGTGGGGAGGAGCAACGTCCGTCTCATCTCAGAGGTGGGCGATGATGTTGTCGCCGAAGGCGCTGCACTTGACCTCAGTCGCGCCCTCCATCTGCCGGGCGAAGTCGTACGTCACCTTCTTGGAGGCGATCGCGCCGTTCAGGCCCTTGAGGATCAAGTCGGCCGCCTCGGTCCAGCCGAGGTAGCGGAACATCATCTCGCCGGAGAGGATCACGGAGCCGGGATTGACGACGTCCTTGCCGGCATACTTCGGCGCGGTGCCGTGGGTCGCCTCGAAGATGGCGTGGCCGGTGATGTAGTTGATGTTGCCGCCGGGGGCGATGCCGATGCCGCCGACCTGGGCCGCGAGCGCGTCGGAGAGGTAGTCGCCGTTCAGGTTGAGGGTCGCGATGACGTCGAAGTCGGTCGGCCGCGTGAGGACCTGCTGGAGGGTGATGTCGGCGATGCTGTCCTTGATCACGAGGCCGGCGCCGGGCTTGCCCTCGGGAATCTTGCACCAGGGGCCGCCGTCGATTTCGACCGCGCCGAAGTGCTCCTTGGCGACCTGGTAGCCCCAGTCGCGGAAGGCGCCCTCGGTGAACTTCATGATGTTGCCCTTGTGGACCAGGGTGACGCTCTTGCGCTTGTTCTTGATGGCGTAGCTGATCGCGCTGTGGATCAGGCGGACGCTGCCGGAGTAGCTCACCGGCTTGATGCCGACGCCCACCTGGACCTGCGTCGGGACGCCCTCGGCGCCGACTTCCTTCCAGAACTGCGCGGCCTTCGCCTCGGTGCCAAAGCGGATCTTGCCGAAGCCCTTGGGGAACTCCTTCGCGAGAAAATCCAGGACCTTCTGGGCCTCGGGCGTGCCGGCGGCATATTCGATGCCGGCGTAGATGTC
>CAIWXW010000162.1 GCA_903916755.1 uncultured Opitutaceae bacterium
AGAACGTGAAGATCCATACCCCCGAGAAGCCGGCGGTGCGGATGAAGGAAGCGGTCAACGTCCGGTTCGTGGACTGACGCCGCCGGTGGGCGCCGGGTCCCAGGGCCCCGGGGGCGGCAGTGCCGCCAATCTGGGGGTTCGTTTTCCGGTCTATCCTCGACCTGTTCTAGGGCCGCCGCTCATGCTCGGGCCCCGTGATCCCCTTTGAGCATGCCCTGATCCTGCTGCTGCTGGTCGCGAGCCTCAGCGTGGTGGGACGATGGCTGCCATGGCCGGAATTGATCACGTTTCTGCTCGGCGGCGTGGCCGCGGCGTTGATCCCCGGGTTTCCCCACGTCACCCTGGATCCGGGCTTCTTCTTCCTCTGCTTCCTGCCGCCCCTCCTGTTTTCCGACGGATGGCTGATGCCGCTGCGGGAGCTGGCGAAGGCCAGGCGTCCGATCCTGCTGCTCGCCGTCGGCCTGGTGATCTTCACGACCGTCGTCGTCGGCTTCGTCGCGCACTGGCTGGTCCCGGGGCTCCCGCTGGCCATGGCCTTCGCCCTCGGGGCCATCGTCTCGCCCACCGACGCAGTGGCCGTGAGCGCCGTGACGGAGCGCCTCCGGGTGCCGGCCCGTCTCACCACCGTCCTGAGCGGCGAGAGCCTGATGAACGACGCCACCGGCCTCGTCGGCTTCAAGTTCGCGCTGGGCGCGGTCGTCCTCGGCAGCTTTTCGCTGCACCGGATGGCGCTGGAATTCCTGGTGCTGTCCACCGGCGGTTTTGCGATCGGCCTGGGCGTGGGCTACGGCCTGGGGCGGCTGCGCGACCTGCTGCGCTATCTCCACGCCAGCGACTCGATGATCGAGGTGACGATCTCGCTCATGACGCCCTATGCGGCCTATCTGCTGGCCGACGCGCTGGGCGTGTCCGGCGTGCTCGCTGTGGTGGCGGCGGGGCTCTACAGCGGCTGGCGCGATCCCGTCCGCATGGACGTCGAGGCCCGGCAGACGGCCTACGGCGTCTGGTCGCTGCTGCTCTTCTGGCTCAACGGGCTCGCCTTCGTGCTCCTCGGCCTGCAGTTCCCGCGGCTGCTGGCCGCCGTGAGCGACGAGTTCACGACGCTGCAGCTGCTGGCCTTCACCGGCGTGGTGGCGGGCACCGCCATGGCCGCCCGGATGATCTGGGTCTTCCCCGGCACGTACCTGCCTTTCCTGATTCCCCGCATCCGGCGCTCCGAGAAGCCGGCCCCGCCCGCCGCGGTCCTGGTGGTGGGGTGGGCGGGCATGCGGGGAACCGTCACGCTGGCGGCGGCGCTTTCGATCCCGCTGCTGCTCCCGGACGGCGCGGCCTTTCCGGGCCGCGACATTGTCATCTTCCTGGCGTTCGGGGTCATCGCGGTGACGCTGCTGGTGCAGGGCACCACGCTCGAGCCGCTGATCCGCCGGCTGGGCCTGCGCGAGGACGAGAGCCGGCCGAAGGAGGAGCGCCTCGCGCGCATGACCGCGGTCGAGGCGGGCCTGCAGGTGCTGCGCGCGATCGAGACCTCGGTCGAAACCCCGGACGAAAGGGCGGCCCTGGGCCATGTCATCTCGGAATACGAGCAGCGGCTCGCCGTGCTCACGGCGGAGGGCGAGACGCGGCGCAGCGCCCACCAGCGCCGGAAGGCCGGGCATCGGTACCGTTCCGCGGCGCTCCAGGCCGAGCGGAAGGCGGTCAACGACCTCTGGCGCAACGGCATCATCATCGACGAGGTCCACCGTCCGCTGCAGCAGCTGCTCGACCATGAGGAATCCATGCTGCTTGCCTCGGTCCCGTCGGAGTCCGAGAATCCGAAGCTCATTTCCGAATGACGGAACCCTCCTTCTTATGATCGATCTCAAAGGACGCAGCATTTTGATTGTCGGTGGCAGCCGCGGCATCGGCCGTTCGGCCGCGCTCCTCGCCGCGCAGGCGGGAGCGAACATCGCCCTTACCTACCGCGAGGAGCGGGCCGCGGCCGAGCAGGTCGCGCAGGCGGCGAAGGCCTTCGGGGGCCGGACGCTCGTCCTCCAGGCCAACGTCGACCAGGAGCGCGAGGTCGCCGCGGCGGCCGCGGCGACCGTGGCGGCCTTCGGCGGGCTGGACGGCCTGGTGGTCTCCGCGGGCATCTTCGAGGGCCAGCCGATCGCGGAGATGACGCTCGAGTTCTGGAACCGTACCCTGAGCGTGAACCTCACCGGCACCTTCCTGGCCGTGAAGGCGGCGGTCCCGCATTTTCGCCGGCAAGGGAAGGGGGGCAGCATCGTGATCTACACCTCCACCGCGGGCCAGCGGGGCAGCGATTTCTATTCGGCGTACGCGACCAGCAAGGGCGGTCAGATCATGTTCATGCGCAGCATGGCAAAGGAACTCGCCCGGGACCGGATCCGCGTCAACTGCGTCGCCCCCGCCTGGACCGAGAGCGACATGTCCCGCGGTCCGGTGGATAAGATCGGCCGGGAGAAGGTGATCGCCGATTTTCCGCTGGGACGCATCGGGCGGCCCGAGGATGTGGCGGGTGCGACCCTTTATCTCTTGTCGGACCTGGCGCAGTTCGTGACCGGCATGACGCTGACGGTGGACGGCGGCCGCGACATGCGCGGCTGAGCCCGGGCGCGGCGGACACCGGGACTAACGGCCTCCCCCCGGGAACTGGGTGGGTGAAGATAGGTCTGTGCTGCCATGAAGTTCAGCACCTCCCTCGCTCGCGGACTCTTCGGCGCCGGATTCGCCGGGCTGGTCCTGGCCCTTTTTTCCGGCTGCTTGGTTGACGATCGCCGCCACCATCACGAGCCGCCGCCGCCCCCCCCGCACCGCGATGAGGTGCGGGCGGATGTGATCATCCGCTAGGTTGGTCCGGGTCTCCGGGGCCGGCTCAGTCGGCCCCGGTGGGTCATGGGTTCGGCCTCGACGGTCGCGCGTTTTTGCGGTCCGAGCGCGCGGGGACGGCGATGACTGGCTGGAGGGAGCGGGCGGTCCGCCTCGCCCTGGCATGGCCAGGCGGGAATCCGACGCCGGGGATTGCAAGCGTGGCGGGATGGTGAAGACTGTCCGGATGCGGATCCGTCTTCCCCTTGCCGGTCTCTTCCTGTGCGGCGCGACCCTGGCCCATGCGTGGTATGAGCCGGGCCACCGGATGATCAATCAGCTGGCCCTCGACTCGCTCCCCGCCGACTTCCCTTCCTGGGTGCGCGAACCGGCCAACGCCGAGCGGATCGTCTTCCTGTCGCAGGAGCCGGATCGCTGGCGGCGCACCTCTTCCGCGCTCCTGCAGCACGCGAACGGCCTGGATCACTTCGTCAACCTGGACCAGATCGAGGACGCGGGGATCGACCTCGCGACGCTCACGCCCTTCCGCTACGAATTCGTCGAAGCCTATGCGGGCGGCCGCGCCGCGCATCCCGACCGCCTGCCCGCGCCCGACCCCGTCCGCAACCGGGACCACTCCCTCGAATGGCCCGGCTTCCTGCCCTGGGCGATCGCGGAGTACTACGCCAAGCTGGAGACGGAGTTTTCGTATCTGAAGACCTATGAGGCCTATGGCACGCCGGCCGAGGTCGCGAATGCGCGGGCCAACGTCATCTACGTCATGGGTGTCATGGGGCACTTCGTCGGGGATGGCTCCCAGCCGCTGCACGTGACCAAGCAGCACGCCGGCTGGGTCGGGCCGAATCCGCATGGGTACCCCACGCAGGACTTTCACGCCCTGGTGGACGGCGCCTTCATTGCGAAGGCGGGGATCACCCTGGCGGAGCTGACACCCCTCGTGACGCCGGCCCGGCCGCTGGCCTTGGAGCCCCGGCCCGACGGGCGCGATCCGAGCTTTGCCGACGTGATGGCCTATCTCGAGGCCACCCGGCGGACGCTGGATCCCCTCTATCGGCTCGTTCAGACGCATCAATTGGAGGAGGCCGGTCCCGGCAGCCGGGCCGGCCGGGCCTTCTTTGACGAGCGCCTGCTGGCGGGCGGCCAGATGCTCGGTTCCCTTTGGCTCACCGCCTGGCAGCAGGCGGCGCCGGATCGGGTGCTGCGGGGGGTGCTCCTGCAGCGCGCGGCCAGTCAGAATCGGCCGCATTGACCGCAAGCCGGGCGCTTTTCTTCGAAATCGAGAACCGAGTTGCCAGGGCGAAGCGTCCTCTTCTCCCTACCTGTTCCCCGTGTCCTCGCCTTCCACTTTCCTTGCCGCGCTGGCCCGCGTTTTCCCGGCGAATCGCCTGCTCGATTCCGAGGCGGGGCTGGCGCCGTTCGAATCGGACGGCCTGACCGCCTTCAGCACCAAGCCGCTGGCGGTGGTGATACCGGAGACGCGGGACGAGGTGATCGCCGCGGTCCGCCTCTGCCACGCGCATGCCATTCCGTTCGTGGCCCGCGGCAGCGGCACGAGCCTCTCCGGCGGATCAGTTCCGATTGCGGGCGGCCTCGTGATCGCGCTCAACCGGCTGAACCGGATCCTGCGGCTCGATCCGGCGCAGCGGATCGCGGTGGTGGAGCCCGGCACGATCAACACGGCGGTTTCACGCGCTGCGGCCAGGCATCGGCTTTACTATGCGCCCGATCCGTCGAGCCAGCAGATCTGCACCATCGGCGGGAACGTGGGGTTCAACGCGGGCGGGGCGCACTGCCTGAAATACGGCATGACCTCGAACCATGTCCTCGGCCTGACGGTCGTCCTGCCCGACGGCGAGGTGGTGGAGATGGGAGGCGAGAGCCTGGAGAACGTCGGCCCCGACCTCACGGGCCTGTATGTCGGCCACGAGGGGCTGTTCGGCGTGGTGCTCGAGATCACCCTGCGCCTGCTGCCCATGCCCGAGTGCTACCGGACCCTGCTCGCCGCCTACGACCGGGTGGAGGACGCCGGCGAGGCGGTGGCCCGGGTCGTCGCGGCGGGGCTGCTGCCGGGGGCGATGGAAATCATGGACCGGCTCGCGATCGAGGCGGCGGAGGCCGCGGTGCACTGCGGGTATCCCGCGGACGCCAACGCGATCCTGATCGTCGAGCTCGAAGGCGAGCAGCGGGGGGTCGCCGCCGACTTTGAGCGGCTCAAGGAGCTGATCAACGCCTCCGGCGCACGCGAGGTGCGGGTGGCGCGGGACAATGACGAGCGCCTGCTCTTCTGGAAGGGCCGCAAGTCCGCCTTCTCGGCGGTGGGCCGGCTTTCGCCTGATTTCCTGGTGCAGGATGGCGTGGTGCCGCGCGGCAAGCTGGGCGTCGCACTGCGCGAGATCGAGGCCCTCAGCCGCGAGCGCGGGATCCGGGTCGCGAACGTGTTCCATGCGGGCGACGGGAATCTGCATCCCCTGATTCTCTACAATGGCCGGGAGCCCGGCGCGCTCGAGCGCGCCGAGGCCATGGCGGGCGACATCCTGCGGCTCTGCCTGCGCCTGGGCGGCTCGATCACCGGCGAGCACGGCGTCGGCCTCGAGAAGCGCACCTACATGACCGACATGTTCACCCCCGTCGACCTGGAGGTCATGCACCGGATTCATCGGGCGCTCGATCCCCTGGAGCTCTCCAACCGCGGCAAGATGTTTCCCGACGGGGCCGCGCCGGCGCTCCACCGCCACGGGGCCCATCCGCTCGAGCGCGCCGGCATCATCTCCCGCGAATGAATCCGGCCGATTCCCCCCCCGCACTGGAGCCGCGCACGGTCGAAGAGGTGGTCGAGGCGGTCCGCTCGTGCCCGCAAGTCGTGCCGGTCGGCGGCGGCACCAAGTCGGCCGCCACCACTGGCGTGGCTGGCTTCGCGCCGCTGCGCCTCGGGGGCCTGGCCGGCATCCTCGAGTACGATCCGGCGGAGTACACCTTCACCGCGCTCGCCGGCACGCCGCTGCGCGCCGTGGCGGCGGAGCTGGCGCGCCATGGCCAGTACCTGCCGTTTGATCCGCCGTTCGGCGCCGCGGGCGCCACCCTCGGCGGGACGGTGGCGACCGGCGTCAGCGGACCCGGCCGCCAGCGCTACGGGGGCGTGCGCGATTTCATCCTGGGCCTGCGCTTCGTCTCCGGACTGGGCGAGCTCGTCCGGGGCGGCGGCAAGGTGGTGAAGAACGCCGCGGGCTTCGACCTGCCGAAGCTCATGGTCGGCAGCCTGGGCCGGCTCGGGGTGATGGTGGAATTGACCTTCAAGGTGTTTCCGGAGCCGCGCGCCTACGCGACCCTCCGGGCGGACCTGCCCTCGCTGGACGCGGCCTTGATCGCGATCGGGCGGCTCAACGGCTCGCCGTTCGACCTCGAGGGGCTGGAGCTCGATCCGGCGGGCACGCTCTGGCTTCGGCTCGGCGGAGCGGCCGGGACCTTCGATGACCGGCTCGACCAATTGGAGCGGCACCTCGGAGCATCGGGCCAGCGTTTCACGGGCGAGGGCGAGGGGGCTTTCTGGTCCGGCCGGGTTCCGCTGGCGACGGACGCGAGCCGGGATCTGCTGGTCAAGGTGCCCGTGACGCTCGCCGCCATTCCCGGGTTGGACGCGGCGCTCGCGGCGGCCGGCGCCACCCGCCAGTACGGCGCCGGGGCGCACGTCGCCTGGGTGGGCTGGCCGCGGCCGGCGGAGGAGCTCGACCGTCTGCTGCAGACCCATGGCCTCGCCGGGATGGTGCTGACTGGCCCCGCCGTCCAGCCGCTGCTGGGGCGCGTCCGCGGCGAAGGCTTCCGCCGGCGGATCAAGGCGGCGCTCGATCCGGCGGGCCGATTTCC
Organism: uncultured Opitutaceae bacterium; assembly: GCA_903916755.1. Taxonomy (GTDB): domain Bacteria; phylum Verrucomicrobiota; class Verrucomicrobiia; order Opitutales; family Opitutaceae; genus Palsa-1447. Next base: position 6,691 of record CAIWXW010000162.1, read on the forward strand.
CTCATTTTAATCCCCGATGCTTCACACGATTGCTCCCGACCGCGCCGGCCCCTCGACGGGCGCCATGACGCACGCCGTGGACGCCTGCGTCCACTGCGGCTTCTGCCTGCCGACCTGCCCGACGTACGTCGTCCTGGGCGAGGAGATGAATTCACCGCGCGGGCGGATCGTGCTGATGAAGGAGACGCTGGAGGGAAAGCTCACCGTCGAGCAGACGAAGCCCTACCTCGACTGCTGCCTGGGCTGCCTGGCATGCCAGACGTCCTGCCCCTCGGGCGTCCCCTATGGTGAACTCCTGACGCCCTTCCGGGCCTGGGCCGAGCCGCAGCGCCGCCGCCGCCTGTTCGATCGGTTCCGCCGGGCGGCCCTGCTGGCGACCCTGCCCTTTCCGGGGCGCTTTCGCCTGGCGCTGCAGGCGGGCCGCTGGCTGAAGCCGCTGGCGGGCCTGCTGCCCGCCTCCGCGCGTCCGATGCTGGACCTGATGCCGGCCCAGGTCCCGCCGCGGTACGTGCTGCCCGAGATTTTTCCGGCCCAGGGTCCGCGGCGCGCCCGCGTGGCGCTCCTGGCCGGCTGCGCCCAGCAGGTGCTCGCTCCCGGGATCAATCGCTCCACCCTTGAGGTGCTGGCGGCCAACGGCGTCGAGGTGGTCATTCCGCGCGGGCAGGCCTGCTGCGGGGGGCTCGCGCTGCACATCGGCGAGGCCGCGGCGGCGCGGGCCACCGCGCGGCAGAACCTCTCGGCCTTTCCCGCCGACGTGGACGCGATTTTGACCAACGCCTCCGGCTGCGGCTCGGCGCTGCAGGACTATCCCCTGCTCTTCAAGGGCGAGCCCGAGGCGGAGCATGCCGCAGCCTTCGTGAGGCGGATTGCCGACATCAGCACCTTCCTCGACCGGCTGGGCCTCATCCCGCCGCCGGCCCTGCGCCGCCCGCTCAAGGTCGCCTACCATGACGCCTGCCACCTCGCGCATGCCCAGGGGGTGCGGAGCGCGCCGCGGAGCCTGCTGGGCCGGATCCACGGCCTGGAGCTGGTCGAGCCGGCCGAATGGGAGCTTTGCTGCGGCTCGGCTGGAACCTACAACCTTGAGCAGCCCGCCATCGCGGACGCACTGGGCCGCCGCAAGGCCGAGAACCTCCTGGCTACCGGCGCGGAAATCCTCGCCACCGGCAACATCGGCTGCATCACGCAGATCGATGCCCACCTGCGCCGGCTTGGCCGGCCGCTGCCGATCCTGCACTCCGTCGAGATCCTCGCCCGGGCCTACCGGGGCGAGCTCGCCTGAGGGAGGCAATTTTCCCACCCATGAAAATCCATCGCATCGCAACCATCCCCGGTGACGGCATCGGGAAAGAAGTCGTGCCGGAAGGCATCCGCGTCCTGGACGCCGCCGCCCGCAAGCATGGGTTCGGGCTGGCCTGGGACCATCTGCCCTGGAGCTGCGAGTACTACCGGGAGACGGGACGGATGATGCCGGCGGACGGGCTCGAGCAGATCCGCGGGCACGACGCCATCTTTCTGGGCGCCGTCGGGTTTCCGGGCGTGCCCGATCACATCTCGCTCTGGGGGCTGCTCATCCCGATCCGGCGGCAGTTCCGGCAATACGCCAACGTGCGCCCGGTCCGGCTGATCGACGGAGTCACCTCGCCGCTGCGCGACCGCAAGTCCGGCGACATCGACATGTACATCGTGCGCGAGAACAACGAGGGCGAGTATTCCTCGGTGGGCGGCCGGATGTACGAGGGGACGGACGACGAGATCGCCGTCCAGCAGGCCATCTTCACCCGGCGGGGCGTCGACCGGATCCTGCGGTACGCCTTCGAACTCGCGCGCCGCCGGCCCAAGAAGCACCTGACCTCCGCGACCAAGTCGAACGGCATCACGGTCACCATGCCGTTCTGGGACGAGCGCTTCAAGGCGATGGCCGCGCAGTACCCGGATGTCCGGACCGACCAGTACCACATCGACATCCTGACCGCGCACTTCGTGCAGCATCCGGACTGGTTCGACGTCGTGGTGGGCTCGAATCTCTTCGGTGACATCCTGTCGGACCTGGGGCCGGCCGTGACGGGGACGATCGGCATCGCGCCCTCGGCCAATCTCAATCCGGAGCGGGAATTCCCCTCGATGTTCGAGCCGGTGCACGGCTCGGCCCCGGACATCGCCGGGAAGGGCATCGCCAATCCGATCGGGCAGATCTGGTCCGGCGCGATGATGCTGGATCACCTCGGCTATCCGGCCGCGGCCGCGGAGGTGCTGGCGGCCATCGAGAAGGTGATCAAGAGCGGCCCGCGGACGCGCGACCTGGGCGGCACGGCCGGCACGGTCGAGGTCGGCCAGGCGATTGCCGACGCGATCGCCTAGCCGGCCGGTCAGAGACCTTCAAAACGCACCCCGCCATTCACAATGGCGGTGGTGATCAGGCCTTTGGAGCCAGCGCCTTGCGCGCGGCGATCGCCTCGGTGAACCACACCACTTCATCCAGGAATTCCGCCGCCTCCTGATCGTATTTGGGATCGGCCGGGGTCGCATCGGCCCTGAAGCTGTCGTGCACATGGGACACCCGGAAGCTGCCGGGGATCGGCACCGCGCCCATGGCGAGCAGCACCGGGCGCAGCTGCGCCAGGCAATTGACGCCCCCGAAGCCGCCGGCGGAGACGGTCGCGATTCCGACCGGCTTCCGCTCATATTCGGGCAGGAGGTAGTCGAGGGCGTTCTTCAGCACGCCGGGGTAGCCGTTGTTGTACTCGGGCGTCACGATGATGAAGCCGTCGGCCGCCGCCAGCTTGTCGCCGAACTCCTGCAGCCGCGGCGGCGGGTCATCCCGGCGGTGCAGCCGCTCCTCCATGATCGGAAAGTTGTACTCCAGGAGGTCGAGCAGCTCGGTGGCGACGCCCGGCCGCTGCTGCAGCTTGGCCAGGAGGTAGCGGGCCACATTGATGCTCTGGCGGTCGCGCCGGGTGCTGCCGGCGATCAGGGGAATGGACAACATAGGGCGGAAGGGGAGGGCGCGGCCTCCGCCCTCACAGTTTCCGCTCATCCGCCTCGAGCAAGCCGAATACGGTCTCGATGCTCGCGGGCGGGTTCATCGGGACCGGGCAGGATCCAGCATCCCGATCGTGTCGGTCGGTGCCGTCTCGTCCAGTTCCAGGCGCAGGTAGTCGTAGAGCACGCCGCTGGTTAGGCTGCCGGCCGGCACCGTCAGGGTGAGGACATTGGTTCCGGCCTTGAGGAGCGACGCCCGGAACGGCATCTCCCGTTCGTACCAGAGGCCCTGGACGCCGTTCCGGCCCACGGTGGAGTCGCTGGCGAGGCGCACCGTTCCGACCGCGTGGCCGTTCACGTCGACGGCGATGCCGCTGGTGCCGCCGCCGGCGATGGCCAGCCGCAGGGTGGCGCGGCCATGGGGCAGGCTCTGGAGCTCGAAGGTGATGGTCCACGGGCTCGGCCGGCCCAGGGCCGGCGGGGGGCCGAAGCGGGCGCGGC
>CAIWXW010000163.1 GCA_903916755.1 uncultured Opitutaceae bacterium
CCCCTGGCCTCGTATTCGATTCCCGTCGGCGCGCAGATCGCGGTCAACGAGAGCGACACCATCGCCCCCGGCGCCCTCCTCGCGAAGACGCCCCGCCAGGCCTCCAAGACCAAGGATATCACCGGCGGTCTGCCCCGCGTCGCCGAGCTCTTCGAGGCCCGCCGTCCCAAGGACGCGGCCGAGATGGCCCGGATCGACGGCGTGGTCTCGTTCGAAGGCACCGTGCGCGGCAAGCGCAAGCTGGTGGTCAAGAACGAGGAGACGGCCCAGGAGGAGGAGCATCTGATCCCGGCGGGCAAGCACATCATCGTGCAGCCGGGCGACGTGGTCCACAAGGGCCAGCACCTCACCGAAGGCGCGGCCGATCCGCATGAGATCCTCGAGATCCTCGGGCCGGCGGCGCTGTACGACTTCCTGATCTCACAGGTCCAGGAGGTGTACCGCCTGCAGGGCGTGACGATCAACGACAAGCACATCGAGATCATCATCCGCCAGATGCTCCGCAAGGTCCGCATCACCGACCCGGGCGACAGCGAGTACTTCTGGGGCGAGCAGGTGGACCGCGCGATGTTCCTGACGGACAACCGCCGCCTCGAGGCCGCCGGCGGCAAGCCCGCCGAGGCCGAGCCGATCCTCCTGGGCATCACCAAGGCCTCGCTCGAGACCGAAAGCTTCATCTCGGCCGCCTCCTTCCAGGAGACGACCCGCGTCCTCACCGACGCCGCCACCCTCGGCAAGGTCGACATGCTGAAGGGCTTCAAGGAAAACGTCATCATGGGCCATCTGATTCCGGCGGGCACGGGCCTGCCGCAGTACAAGCGGCTCCGGATCACGCTGCCCTTCGGCGATGAGATCCCGCTCGAGGAAGTGAAGCCGGAAGCCACGGCGAGCTGAGGCCGCAACGATTCAAAGCCAAGGCCGCGGACCGCCAGGTCCGCGGCCTTTTCGTGTCCGCCGGCCGGGGAGGAACTTGTGAATAACCTGCGCTTGCCGGGCGCCGGCTCCTTCCCATCCTCATCCTTCCTCCCGCCAAAAACCGCCTGTTGAGCCTAGCTCCGGACGGTTTAACGCCCGGCCCTCAAAAGCCGGGCGTTTTTTTGGGGGTTGCGTCAGACCAGGACGTGCCGGACCTGCTCGAAGGCCGCCCCGGTCTCCTCGCGGCAGAGCGCGTATTCGGCTTCGCAGAGGCCGGCCGCCGACATCTTCTCGGCCCGGCCGGCCCACAAGCCGGCCTCGCCGGGGAGCCCGTGGCCCAGGTCCTCCGCGATGCCGGCCGCGAAATGCAGGAGGTAGGCCGTCGGGGCCGCGTCCGCGAAGGCCGTCTCCGGCTCATAGTGGCGGCGGATGGCCTCGACCGTCTCGCCCGAGAAATTCCACTGCTCGAGCAGGAAGCCGGCGACAGCCGCATTGTCACAGCCCCAGGCCACCCGCTCCCAGGCGGTCAGCGGGACGCCATTGGCGCCGGAGTAGGGGAGGCGGGATTCCTCCGCCGCCAGCCGGTTCAGGACCAGCTTGCCGACCGAGCGCATGAGCCCGGTCGTGTAGGCGGAGCGGGGATCGACGCCGATGAACTGCGCCAGCGATTCCATCGCCAGCGCGCAGGCCAGCGTGTTCTCCCAGAGCCGCCGCGCCGGGATGCGGTAATGCCGGAGCTCCCGGTCGAAGAGCTCCGCGCTCAGGGTCAGTCCGACCACCTTGCAGATGACCGCCGCGGCGGACGACGCCCTCTACCGAAACAAGGGGCGCCGGCATGCCCGGGCCGCCCTTGACCGGGTGGGAGGGGCCAGATGAGCCCATTGGCCCCCGTGGAAAATGGCCAGGAAATGGCTGCCCGGCTCCGCCTGGCCTGTGAGACCCACGACGTCTCGATCGGGGCCCACCTTGACCGGGTCACCGGGTATGCCGACGAGATTGCGCGGCGGATGGGGCTTTCGTCAGAAGATCGACTATTTATTACACAAGCAATTTGCTTGCATGATATTGGAAAGATCGGGCTCCCGCTCACTCTGCTCCATAAACCCGGCCGGCTGACGCCCGCCGAGGCCGAAATTGCCAAGACCCACACGGTTATGGGCCATCGGATCCTGGCGGGGAGTCCCTGGCCGATCCTCCAGTGCGCGGCCCAGATTGCCCTCGAACACCATGAAAACTGGGACGGGAGCGGCTATCCTTACCACAAGTCCGGGCTCAAGATCGGCCGGGATGCCCGGATTGCGGCGGTGGCCGATGTGTACGACGCCTTGAGCTCTCCCCGGGCCTACAAACCGGCATGGGAGCCAGACCAGGTGGTGGCCGAAATGCAGCGGCTGCGGGGGGTCAAGTTTGACCCGGAAATTCTGGATGTCTTCCTGGCGCGCCTCCCGGTGCCGGTGGTCGCGGGGGAGGGATGATTTCCCGGCCGACGGCCGGCTGGGGCCGGCGCGCCAGAAATAGCTTGAAGCGGGTGGGGCAACTGCGGTTTGATGGACCTTCATCGCTTTTTCCGTGTGTCCCCGGCCCGCGCTGACGGACACGCTTTTCATCGCGGGGCGGGACAGAAACCCGAATTTCGCGACAGCAGCTACTTTTCGTCAAAAAGTTCTTGCTGACGATTTGCCGAACGGTAGCGTCAACCCTCTTTTCCACAAATTTACCCGTCGATCCACCAGCATGCCCACCATTAGCCAACTCGTGCGCAAAGGCCGCCGCCAGATTCGCACCAAGTCGAAGTCTCCGGCCTTGTCGGGCAACCCGTTTCGCCGCGGTGTCTGCGTGCAGGTCATGACCCGCACGCCGAAGAAGCCCAATTCCGCCATCCGCAAGGTTGCCAAGGTGCGCCTGACCAATGGCAACGAGGTCATCTCCTACATCCCGGACGAGGGTCACAGTCTCCAGGAGCACTCGATCGTGCTCGTGCGCGGCGGCCGCGTGAAGGATTTGCCCGGCGTTCGCTACCATATCGTCCGTGGGACGCTCGACGCCACCGGCGTGGAGAAGCGTCGCCGCAGCCGCTCGAAGTACGGCGTGAAGCGCCCGAAAGAGGCCAAGAAATAACCGCGTCCGACCCCTACTGAGCCATGTCCCGTCGTCATCGCGCCGTCAAACGGCAACCCATCCCTGATATTCGCTACAAGAGCCCGCTCGTCGCGCACTTGGTCAATGTCATCATGAAGAGCGGCAAGAAGAACCTCGCGCAGCGCGTGGTTTACGGTGCCTTCGAGAAGGTCTCGGAGAAGCTGGAAAAGGGCGACCCGGTCGACCTGCTGCTCGGCGCGCTCGAGAACGCCCGCCCCCGCCTCGAGGTGAAGAGCCGCCGCGTCGGTGGCGCCACCTACCAGGTCCCGATCGAAATCTCCTTTGACCGCCAGGAGAGCCTGGCGCTCCGCTGGATCGTCGACGCCGCCTCCAGCCGCAAGGGCATCACCATGCGTGACGCCCTGGCCGCCGAGATCGTCGACGCCTACAACAACACCGGCTCGGTGGTGAAGAAGAAGGAAGACACCCACAAGATGGCGCAGGCCAACCGGGCGTTCGCCCACCTTCGCTGGTAATCTTTAGGAGCCGTCATGTCCGCCGTCGCATCTCCCGAAATCACGATCGTCACCGACAAGGCGAAGGTCTCGCCGGTCAATTCGCCGAACCGTCCGTTCCCGCTCGAATGGACCCGCAACATCGGCATCGCCGCGCACATTGACGCCGGTAAGACGACGACGACCGAGCGCATCCTTTTCTACTCGGGCGCCGTCCACAAGATGGGCGAGGTCCACGAGGGCACCACGGTGACCGACTGGATGGAGCAGGAGCGCGAGCGCGGCATCACGATCACCGCCGCCGCCATCTCCTGCGCCTGGAACGCCTCCTGCGGCCCCTGGAAGGGGATCAAGCAGCGCATCAACATTATTGATACGCCTGGGCACGTCGATTTCACCGCCGAGGTGGAGCGCTCGCTCCGCGTGCTGGACGGCGCCGTCGCCGTGTTCGACGCCGTCTCCGGCGTGCAGCCCCAGTCTGAGACCGTCTGGCGCCAGGCCAACAAGTACAAGGTCCCGCGCATCGCCTTCATCAACAAGATGGACCGGGTCGGCGCCAACTTCCTGCGCTCGGTCGACGACATCCGCACGAAGCTGAAGGGCAACGCCCATCCGCTGTTCATGCCGATCGGCGCCGAGGAGAACTTCACCGGCCTGATCGACCTGGTCCAGATGGTGACCTACATCTTCGACGACACCAAGGATCCGCTCGGCCTCGAGCCGGTCACCGGCGAGATCACCCCCGACCTGATGCCGATCGCGAAGGAATACCGCGAGAAGCTGATCGAGGCGGTCTCCGATTTTGACGACGTCCTGGCCGAGAAGTACCTCGCCGGCTCCGAGATCAGCGTCCTCGAGCTGACCCTCGCCATCCGCAAGGCGACGATCTCCCTCAATTTCTGCGGCGTGGTCCCCGGCTCGGCCTTCAAGAAGAAGGGCGTCCAGCGCCTGCTCGACTGCGTGGTCAACTACCTGCCCAGCCCGATCGATGTCCCGGCCATGAAGGGCCAGGACGTTGACGGCAACGAGGTCAACGCCACGGTGGACGACAAGGCCAAGCTGGCCGGCCTCGTCTTCACGCTCTGGAACGATCCCTTCGTCGGCCGCCTGGTGTTCTACCGGGTCTACACCGGCCAGGTGAAGCGCGGCATGCCCCTCTACAACCCGCGCACCCGCCGCTCCGAGCGCGTCTCGCGCCTGGTGCTGATGCGCGCGATCGACCGCGAGGAAATTGACCTGGCTTACGCCGGCGACATCTGCGCCCTGGTGGGCGTCAAGGAAGTCATCACCGGTGACACCCTCTGCGACGAGGACTTCGACATCCGCCTCGAGCCGCCGTCCTTCCCCGAGCCCGTCATCTCGATGTCGATCGAGCCGAATTCCAAGCCGGACCAGGAGAAGATGGGCACCGCCCTGCAGCGCCTGGTGGCCGAGGATCCCACCCTCCGCGTCTCGACCGACCCGGACAGCGGCCAGACCATCCTTTCGGGCATGGGCGAGCTTCACCTCGACATCATTCGCGACCGCATGAAGCGCGAGTTCAAGGTCGAGGCCACTTCCGGCAAGCCCCAGATCGCCTACCGCGAGACCGTCACGAAGCATGCGGACGGCGAGGGCAAGTTCATCCGCCAGTCCGGCGGCAAGGGCCAGTACGGCCACGCCGTGATCACCCTCGAGCCGAACGTCAAGGGCAAGGGCATCGAGATCATCGACGACATCGTCGGCGGCACGATCCCGAAGGAATTCATCAAGCCGACGATCGCGGGCATCAAGGAAGCCTGCAACAATGGCACCGTCGCCGGGCATCCGGTGGTGGACGTCATCGTCAAGATCATCGACGGTTCCTACCACGAGGTGGACTCCTCCGAGCTCGCGTTCAAGATGGCCGGCATCTTCGCGTTCAAGGACGCGATGAAGAAGGCCAACCCGATCCTGCTCGAGCCCATCATGGGCGTCGAGGTCACGACCCCGGAAGAATACCAGGGCGACCTGATCGGCGACATCAACCGCCGCCGCGGCAGTGTCA
>CAIWXW010000164.1 GCA_903916755.1 uncultured Opitutaceae bacterium
CCGGCAGGACCGTCACCTCGACGCCGCCCGCGTCCGCGTCCAGGAGCCGGACGACAATGTCGGCGCGGCCCGGGACCACGGGGGGCGGCCGGATGATGACGCGCACCGCGTAGGGTCCCGCGGGTCCGTCGAGGACCACCGCGGAATTGCCGATATGGGCTGCCAGCCGCGGCGCCAGCGCGAGCCAGCCCAGGACGAGGAGGGGGAAAAGGCGCAGGGTCACCGGCGGACCTTGGTCATCCAGTGCCCGAACCAGAACCCCGCCCAGGCCGAAACCGATGCGGCCGCGAGCGCGCGGCCGATTGATCGGCCGCTGAAGCCGGCGGTGTCATCCCAGAAGGCGTAGGGCTGGGCGTTCTGGTAGGTGTACGCCCAGATGCGGCTGCCGCCGGCGAAAACGGCATTGTTACCCGCGGGCGAAAGCAGGTAGTTCGCGAACAGCCACTGCACCGGGAAGAACAGGAGCACAAAGGCCGCACCGGTCACGACCGCGAGCAGGATCACATCCCACCCGTTCCGCAGCCGCGCCGCCCGCGACTGCAGCAGATCGATCGCCACAGCCGGGGCGATCAGCCAGAGCGGGAAGGGCGGAGGCACCATGTGGGTGACCGGATGGTAGATGGGGCCCAGCCGCGGGCTCGCGGCGAAGAGGGGCAGGATCCAGGTGAACAGGGCGCTGAGGAGCATGTAGCCGGTGGCGGCCAGGGTGGCGGCCCACCGCAGCTTTGACGCCCGGGCGATCGCCACCAGACCGAAGGGCAGGTCCAGCGCCGTCACATAGAAGAAGTGCTCCGAGTGCTGCCGGTTGGGCCAGAATTCCGTCATCCGCATGACGCCAAACCCCTCGATGATGATCACGCCCAGGTAACAGAAGAGCCACGCCGCCGCGCCCGGCCGCTCCGAGCGATTCTGCTCGCGCACCAAAAGCAGCCAGGCGCCCAGCCGGATCGCAAAGCTGCCGACGAAGAGCACCATGTGCGGCGGGCTGATGATCCGCACGTCGAGACCGTAGGCATTGTGCCACCAGTTGTCGAAGGGGCCGGCCGCCACCATCGCGAGGGCGCCCCAGATCGCGATCCAGGCGCCGAACGGCGCCCGACACCCGAAGAGCCGGACGGCACCCGCCCGCTCGGCCGCGCTGCCGAAAAATGTCATCCGGATCGCCATCGCCCCGCAGGCGAAGCCCGCCCCGGCTCCGCCGAAGTAGATCGCGATGTGGGCCGGCGTCCAGAACGTGTCGCGGCCGATCGTCATGTGCCAGGAGATGTCCCAGACGCCGCCCACCGCGCTCGAGGTGACCGCGGCCACGACGATCAGGATCGGCCACAGCGCCACCGGGGTCGGAGCGACTTCCGGCCGGGACGGGGCGGGGACCTGCGGGGCTGTCACGGGCACGGAAACGGCGACTACCCGACTGCATCCCGCCCGGCTTCCCAAGCCAAGCCCAAAGGGACCGGCCCACCCTCGGTGGCGCCGACCCCTTTGGACTTGCCGCCCCCTCTTGCGAGCGTACCTGACTGGCGCCAGTTTATTCCGCATATGTCGTTCATCACTCCCATCGAAGAAGCGACCCAAGCGGGATTTGAGCTCTCGATGGTCGACAACAGTCTCTCGCTCACGCCCGAGGAACGCGGGAAACAGCACGATCAGGCATTGACGCCTGTTTTGGAGCTGGACCGAATTCGCCGCGACCGCGATGCCAGGATTGATCCAACTGCTCGAGCGACTGGCTGATTCCGGCGTAGATTTCGTCGTAATTGGCGGCTATGCCGGAGTCCTCCATGGCTCCTCGCTGGTCACGCGCGATTTGGACATCTGCGCCGTTTTAACCCCAGAGACCATCGAGAGATTGCGCACGACTTTGCACGATCTGCATCCGCTGCATCGGATGACGCCCCAGGCGCTTTCCTTTCTCCAAGTCCCCAAGGCCGGCGAAATTGCCGCCAATCTCCATCTTCGAACCGACTGGGGAGTCGTCGACATACATTCATCCGTGCTCGGATTGGGCGACCTTCAGAGTTTGAGGGACAATGCGGAAACCATCGAAATCGCGGGAAAAAATGCCGGTTGATCGCACTCGATGACCTTATTCGCGCTAAAGAGGCGATGGGGCGGGACAAAGATCAGTTGGCGGCAAAAGAACTTCGTGCGATCGCGTCCAAGCGCCTTTCACGATCCTGAATTCCAAAGCGGATCCTGGAAAAGGATTTTGAGTTTAGGGGCCCCCTCGCTTTCACTCCCCTCCGATGAAGCACCCCGCCCCGCTGGTTCGTCTCGCCTTGGCCGTTGCCGCATGCGTGCCGGCCCTCGTCCTCCATGCCGCCGACGCGCCCGGCGTCCCCCTCGTCCTCCACGTCGACGCCGCCAAGGTCACCGCGCACGTGAGCCCGACGCTCTACGGCCTGATGACCGAGGAGATCAACTACTCCTACGATGGCGGCCTCTACGCCGAACTGGTCCGCAACCGCACCTTCCAGGATGATCCTGCGGCCCCCGCCCACTGGAGCCTCGTCCAGGAGGGCGGCGGGGCCGGGGCCATCACCCTCGACCGCTCCCAGCCGCTGAACGCCATCCTGCCCGTGAGCCTGAAGTTTGAGACCACCGCCCTCTCCGGCAATCAGCGGGTCGGCGTGGCCAATGACGGCTTCTGGGGCATCCCCGTGCGCGCCCACACCCGCTACCAGGCCAGCTTCTACGCCAAGGCCGCAGCCGGCTTTTCCGGTCCGGTCGTCCTCACGATCGAGAGCAACGACGGCGCCACCGTCTTCGCCCGGGCGGAGGTCTCCGACCTGGGCCGCGACTGGCAGAAGTACACCGTCGATCTGACGACCGGCGACGCCACCGCCTCGGCCGCCAACCGCCTCGTCCTGGCCGCGACCAAGCCGGGCACGGTTTGGCTCGACCTCGTCTCGCTTTTTCCGCCGACTTTCCACGACCGGGTGAACGGCAACCGGGTCGACCTCATGCGGCTTCTGGCCGGCATGAAGCCCGCGTTCCTGCGCTTCCCCGGCGGCAACTACCTGGAAGGCCGCACGATCGCGACGCGCTTCGACTGGAAGCGGACGCTGGGCGACCTCTCGCGCCGCCCGGGGCACATGGACGACGCCTGGAAGTACCGCTCCTCCGACGGCATGGGCCTCCTCGAATACCTCGAATGGTGCGAGGACCTCGCCATGCAGCCGGTCCTGGCGGTCTTCGCGGGCTATGTCCTCGACCGCACCGCCGCCCCGACCCCGCCCGGCCCCCAGCTCCAGCCCTTCGTGCAGGAGGCGCTCGACGAGATCGAGTACGTGACCGGCGGCCCCGAGACCCGCTGGGGCGCGGAGCGCGCGCTGGATGGCCATCCCGAACCCTTCCCCCTCACCTATGTCGAGATCGGCAACGAGGACAACTTCGACCGCAAGCCCGGCAGCTATGATGGGCGCTTCGCCCAGTTCTATGACGCGATCAAGGCGAAGTACCCCCGGCTGCAGCTGATCGCCACGACCAAGGTCAGGACCCGCACGCCCGATGTGCTCGACGACCACTATTACCGCTCGGCCATGCAGTTTTATGCGGACGTCGGCCATTACGACGACGCCAGCCGGACCGGCCCGAAGATCTTCGTCGGCGAATGGGCCACCCGCGAGGGCACGCCGACCCCCAACATGAACGCCGCCCTGGGCGACGCCGCCTGGATGACCGGGATGGAGCGCAATTCCGACCTGATCGTGATGGCGAGCTACGCCCCGCTCTTCGTCAACGTGAACCCCGGCGGCATGCAGTGGAAGACCGACCTGATCGGCTACGATGCCCTCACGAGCTATGGCTCCCCCTCCTATTACGCCCAGCAGCTCTTCAGCCTCCACCACGGTGACGAGGTCCTGGCCGCGCGGGCCGAGGGCATCGGAACCCAGGAGTGGCAGCCCCCGCGGCCGCGCGGCGGCGGTCCCCTCCCCGCCAAGCGGCAGGTGCCGACCCTCTTCTTTGACGCCACGCGCGGCGGGGGCGTGATCACGCTCAAGGTCGTCAACCCGATCGGGACGGCGCAGACCGCGCGCATCGAGCTCGCGGGGGCGGGAGCGGTGGAAACGAAGGGGCGCACTTTCGTGCTCTCGGCGCCACACCCCGAAGACACGAATTCCCTCGGGGAGCCCACCCGGATCGTGCCGGTGGCGGGCGAGGCGTCCGGCCTCGGCTCGGACTTCAGCTACACCTTCACCCCGTATTCGATCACGATCCTCGAATTGCGGGCGCCAGCGCCCTGAGGCCGACGGAGAAAGGCCGGCCGGGCTTGCGCCCAGCCGGCCTCGAGCTTTCCAGCGGCGCCGGGACGGCGCTCAGCGATTCTTCATCGCCTGGCGGTCCTTGTCCGTCTGGTTGCTGTTGGTCTGATCAGCCACGCGGCTCGCGTTGGCCGACCGAGTGGTCGCGGCGCGGGAGGCGTCCCGGCCGACTTCGTGGCCCTGGCCGCCCTCGTCCACGCTGCCCGCTTCGTCCATCGGCGAGCGGTTGATGTTCACCTGGTCGCGGCCCGCGCGTTCGCCATTCGGCGTGTTGGGCGAAGGCTGGGCGCGCTGGGCGGCGGCGCTGGTGCCGCTCGCGTTCGGGTCATACGACGAGCCCGGCCGATCCGCGCCGTCCTCGCGGCGACGGGAAGCCTGGAACCGCTCTCCCTGCTGGCGGGTGGCCGCCTGCGGATCGGGGCGGCCCTGGGCCTGACCCGCCTGGTTCTGTCCGAGCTGGTTGGGCGGGGCTCCGGCGGGCTGCTGCGGAGCGGGGGCGTTCTGGCCCGGACGGGACTGGTACTGCTGCTGCTGCGCGGGCTGCTGCTGCCGGCTGGCGTCGGCCCGGGACGAATTCGGCATGGGGGCGCCGTGCGACGACGGGCCGTTGCGGCGACTATCGGGCGAGGGATGATGCTTCGAGTGTGACATGGTCATCTTCCTTTTCTTTGAGGGTGGTTGAGCCTAACGCTGGCTCAGCCATAGACGCGCCGGGCGGATCGTTTGTGCCGGGTGCCGGGCCTGCTTTGGGCACCGGGGAGCGCCCCCATGCGGCCCATCAGGGCCGCTTTTCATCGCCCCCGCGGGCTCACACGCTCTGGCTCTTCATCCACTGGATCGCGTACCGGACCAGGTCCGAGCCGGTCTCCAGGGCGAGCTTCAGCTTGAGGTGCTCCCGGTACGATTCGATCGTCTTCACGCTCAGGTTCAGCTGGGTGGCGATCTGCCGGGTGCTGAAGCCGTTGCCGATCAGCTGAAAAACCTCCATCTCGCGGTCGCTCAGCTTGTCGATCGAAAAGCCGGGCTCGTTCTGCTTCGCGTTCACGATCCGGTGCAGCATCTTCTCCTGCATCTTGTCGCTGAGGTAGAGCTCGCCCTTCAGGACGCGCTGGATCGCGGTCAGGATCTTCTCGCTGGCCTCCTGCTTCATGATGTAGCCCTGCGCCCCGGCGCGCAGCGCGCGCTCGGCGTACAACGCCTCGTCATGCATCGACATGACCAGCACCGGCAGCTTCGGCATCATCACCTTGATGTTCTTCATCAATTCGAGGCCATTGACCGACTTGAGCGAGATGTCGATGACCGCGAGGTCGGGCAAAAGCTTCGTGATCATCTCCAGCGCCCTGGGGGCGCTGTCCGCTTCGCCGCAGACCATGAGGTCGGGCTCCTGGTTGATCAGCGCGGCGACCCCCTGCCGGGTGATCGGATGGTCGTCGACCAGCAGCACCCCGAACTTCCGCGGCGCGTCCTCGACCGCGGTGGCAATGGACGGGGCGGCCTTAGGCTTCAACGGCATGGCGGGTCTGCGAACGGGGAAAGAGGCATTCAACGTGTACGCCCCGCGGCCGGGGCCGGATGCGAAATTGTCCGCCCCGCATGGCGGCGCGGTGCTCCATCAGGTGCAGGCCCAGGCCGCCCGCGGCGGCCGGGGCGGCCACGGGGAAGCCGTCGCCGTCGTCCTCGATCGCCAGCCGGATCTGCTCGCCGGTCGTGTCCAGCCGCAGCACGATCCGGGAAGCGTTGCCGTGGCGGATCGCGTTGCTGATGGCCTCCTGCGCGATGCGGTAGGCCTGGGTCGCCGTCTCGGGATCCTCTTCAGCGAGGGGTCCCGCCGGTTCGAACACGCAGCTCACGCCCTCGAGCCGCTGGACCTGCGCGGCCAGATCCTCGAGGGAGGCGCGGAGGCCCCATTGCTCGACGTGCGCCGGGCAAAGGCCGCGGGCGAGGAGCCGGGTGGTTTCGATCGCCCTCGTCACGCAGCCGGCGATCTCGTTCGCCCGTTCCGCCAGCGCCGAGCCCTCCCGCTGCAGTTGCGTGCGCAGCGCGGTGACCAGGCAGGCGATCCCGGTCAGGTGCTGGCCGAGATGATCATGGAGGTCCGCGCCGATCCGGCGCTGCTCGCGGTCGCTCAGGCTGAGGAGCCGCTCCTCGAGCTGCCGCTGCAGGGCGGCGTCGCCCCCCCGGCCGGGCTGACGCAGGGCGTAACGGATGGAGCAGCGCAGGAGCGCCCCATCCAGGTGCGCCAGGCTGAGGCAGTCCGCCGCTCCCGCGGCCAGGCCCTGGTCGGCCGGCGCATCGGCGTTCTGCAGGAGAATGAGCGGCGGGCGGAAGGCCTGGGCCCGGGTTTCGTCGGGCACCTCGGCCGCGCCGGGAAGTCCGGGGTTCGGGCCGAGCAGGACCACGTCGGGGTCAGCCGCACCTGTCGACGCCGGCGGCTCGGGGGCCAGCTCATAACGCTCCGCCCGGCTCTCGGCCAGCAGCCGGGCGATGCGCCGGCGGACCGCTTCATTCCGCTCGATCAGAAGCACGCGGACGATCCGGGATGGCAGGGCGATCATGAGCGAAGGAAAAGGTTGGGGGAAGGGATGGACGGTCGCGCCCACCCTTCCTGGGTGCCTAGACACATGCGGGACCCTTTGGTGGCGCATTCCGCCCGCTTTTCAGGCGATTGCAGGGTGATTTTCCGCGAAACTTTTCATTTTCCCACCCGCATCACCGGCAAAACGCCCGGACGCGGCACGGCCCCGCCACCCGGAGGCAGCGGGGCCGTGCGGCCGAGCCGGAACGTCCTATCGCCGGCCGGAACCCGACCCCCGGCCGGAACCGGCCGCCCCCTGCCCCGAGATCGAGGACGAACCGGACGCGGAATTGGGGGTGGTCGAGACGGGAGCCGGAGCCGCATCCGAGCGGGCGGGCGGCGGACCAGATCCGGGCCGGCTCGGACCGCCGGTTGCCGGCGAGGCGTCCATGGGCACCCCCCGTTCGCCGAGAGTCAGTTCGCGCTCGGCCTGGCGCCAATGGTCCTCATGAGAGCCGCCCGGGTAGCCGGCGTCCTGCCAGATTTGGTAGGCGCGCCGGGCGATGGCGTCCTGGCTGGGCGTGGCCCGCGGAGTGGCAGACGAGGAGGGATCAGAGTGGTTCATGGCAGTCATGGGATGGCCGGGAGCGTGGTCAGTCAGGGTGTCGCCTGCTCCAGGCTATGCGCGTGCGTGTCATGTTGCTCGATCGTCGCCAGGTTCGCGTTCGCGAAGCCCTGGATGTCAGCATCCTTGCCTTTCTCCGCTTCCTTCTTGAAGGCCTTGAGGGTTTCGTCGTGGCCCTTCACCATGTCCTTGAGGTAGGCCCGGTCGAAATCCGCCCCCATTTTCTTGGAGAGGGCCTCGACGCCCTTTTTCTGGCCCTTCGCCACGGCGTCGGAGATGTCGATCGCCTTGCGGGAGGCAAGGTCGGCCAGCTGGCCGTTGAGGGCGCCATGATCGCGGATCATCTGCTGGGCGAAGTCCTTCACGTCCTGGCTGGAGGCCTGGCCCGCGGCCAGCTGGGAGAGCGCGACCTCCTGGTTGCTGCCCTCGGCGACCGCGAGCACAAAGGCCTTGTCGCCGTGCGGGACCTTGCCGGCGTCGTCCGCCGCGGCGGAGGTCGGCGCCGATGACGTGGCGTCGCCGCCCATCTGGGCCTGGGCCGAAACAGCGAAAGAGAGCGCCAGGCCGAGGCCGAGCGCAGAGAGGGATTTAGTCGGTAGGTTCATGCAAGAACCTACCCCGGATTCATTTATCCGCCATCGGGGGAAGCCCGCCCCCGGCCTAAGGCAAATTTCCTTGGACCGAGGGAAAGGGCCGCCGGTGCAGCTCGGCGTGCGCCACCTCGTCGGCCAGGTGGACCAGCTCGTCGATCAGGATCGTCGGGTCCTCCTCGTAGCGGAGCCGCAAAAAGCTCTCGCGCACCCGCTGGTAGGAGGCCGGATCGCTGAGCCAGTTGTCGATGATGGCGGCGAAGTCCGCGCCGTCCTCGATCTTCAGCGAGGCGCCCCCATTGCGGAAGAATTTCCAGGTCAACTCCTCCTGCGGCATGATGCCGCCGAACGCATTGAAGATGATCGGGCACTGGAAATGAAGCGCCTTGGCGCAGGTGGTGGTGCCGCCGCGGGTCACGATCGCGTCGCTCGCCTGCATCAGCAGGTGCACCGTATCCGAATAGCCCTCGATGTAGCAGTTGAACTCCGGATGGTTGGCGCGCCAATGGACGAGATCGTTGTAGGTCTCCTTGTTCCGGCCGCAGATCACGATGGCCTGCACCTTGTCGGCGTGCTTCACTAGGGCGGGCAGCAGCTGGAAATGGTTGTTGGCCCCGTTGCCGCCGGTCGCGAGGAAGACGGTGAAGAGGTCCGGCCGGAGCCCGAGCCGCTTTTCGCGGAAGGAGCGCCGGTCCTTGACCACGTCGAGGTGCGCCCGCGGCAGCATCAGATAGCCGCGGACGATCGCCTTCCCGGGGGGAATGCCCTTCTTGATCGCGTAGTCGCGGGCGGTCGGCGTCCGCGAGACATAAAGATCCACGGTCGGCTCGATCCAGTTGCGCGAGTAGCCCCACCCGCCCGAGAACTCCCCGCAGTACGTCGCGCAGCGCACCTTGTCGGCGCCGAGGGTTTCCCGGGCCTGCTGGAAATAGCCGCGGTTCAGGCAGTCGTGGACGCTGAAGATCAGGTGCGGCTTGTACTCCTTGAGCACCTGCAGGTAGTAGGCCTTGCCGAAGGTCACCGTGCGGCTGTTCAGCAGGCTCAGCATCTCCACCACGGCGTAGAATATCTTGTGCACCCAGGGCGCGCCGCGCTGGATCCGGTTGTAGAGGTTGACGCCGGTCCGGTTGAAGGCCGACGACTTCTCCAGCATCTGCTCAATGCGCACGTCGACCTCGTGGCGGTAGAGGCGGAAGCACCACTCCGCGAAGGCCTCGGCGCGGGCGTCATGCCCCCCACCGGTCGATGAAGTCAGAACGAGGATGCGTACTTTGGACACTCGGGAATCAGGAGCCGAAATAGCGGGCGATGGCGCCCCGCACGAGGAAGGAGGGGGCGAGCCGGGCCAGGATGGGGGCCAGACCGGCCTGGAAAAACGAGCCCGAGCGCACGACGCCGCGGCGGCCGGTCAGCAGCGCGCCCCGCAGGTCGGCGGCGGCGCGGGCCGGCACGGGCGCCGCCTGCAGGTTCGCCTCCAGGACCGCCCAGGCGCGCCCAGTCTTCGCGGCGCGCGGGGTCGAGGTCGGGGTTTGCATGGTCTGGTTGAAGGCGGTCCGGTAGTCGCCGGGCCGAAAGTCCAGAATCTTGACGGCCGTGCCGCGCGATTCAAAGAGCAAACTTTCGCTGAGGGCGGAGAGCCCCGCCTTCGCGATGTTGTAGCCGGCCATGTAGGGCAGCGGAAACTCCGCCGCGAGGGAGGACACGTTCACCAGGGTCCCCCGGTCGCGCTCGCGCATCCCGCCGTAGGCCGCATGCGCCAGCCGCAGGTTGCCGCCGAGCATGGCGTCCAGCTGGCCCTGCCAGACCGTCCAATCGACCGCGTCGAATTCACCGAAGACCCCGAAGCCCGCATTGTTGACCAC
>CAIWXW010000165.1 GCA_903916755.1 uncultured Opitutaceae bacterium
CGGCGCCGCCTGGGCCTCGCGCCGGCGGGGCCGGGCCTCGGGATCCGTGCCGAGGCCGGAGCCCGGGGGGCCCTGGCGGGCGGGACCGCCGCGGCCGACGATCTCGTTGGCCGCGGCCATCCTCGCGCCCCATTCCTCGCGGATGGCGAGGACGTCGAGGAGGTTCGCGTTCACCGTCGTGAGCTCGGTGGCCCCGCCATCGAGGATCGGACCCAGGTACTTGCGGTCGCCGGTCCACTGGTAGGCGGACCAGAAGAGGGGCCAGGGCGTGGCGCCGCGCGCGGCCGAACCCTCCTTGTCATCCACGAAATGGATGGCGGAGGGCATCGCATAGTTGCCCTGCTCATCCTGGTGGCGGTGAGCGAGCAGGCCGTCCGCCAATTCGAGCTCGACCTTCTTCGCCGCGGGGCTGCCGTTGAAGTCGATCAGCAGCTGCTGGGGCTGGAGAATCAGGTATTCCGGCATCTTGGTGTAACCCCAGACGCCGTCGGTCGCCATCTGGACGCCGTTGTAATAGCAGGATTGGAACAGGCGATTGCCCGCGCTGTTGACGGCGCTCAGCCACGCGATCCCGTGCGCGGTTTCCATGGCGCGTTCGAGCATCTTCGGGCTGCCGTAGTTGAGGATGAGGTTCTGGCCGAGGTTGTTCAGGCCTTCCTCGTAGCCGTGGAGCTCGTCGGCCTGAATGGCGCAGAGGCCATTGACGATCATGCCCTGCCGATAGCAGGCATCCATTTCCAGGCGGAGGGCGGCGCCGATCTTGTCGGGGTTAACGCCCATCAGGGCGACCCCGGGCCACGTGTTGGTGAGATCGGTGTCATCGGAAAGGCCGCCGCCGTATTCGCCGTTCTCGACCTGGCGGTGGTCGATCCACCAGTTGACGAAATACTTCACATGGCCGAGGGCCTCGACCTGGCGGAAGGCCCAGAGCGGGACGCCCGCGGGCGCCGCCGGCTCGTGGTAGGCCGGCCAGGGCGTGCCGGGAAAGTTTACGGCGTAGTAGTTGCGGCCCGGGTAGTGGTTGGGGTTCACCCGCATCAGGTCCTTGATGTCGTTCGAAAACTGCTGCCAGAGGTGGTACTTGTCCGTGTTGGGGTGCTCCTCCACCAGCATGGCGTAGGCGTCGCGGGCCTGGGTGAAGCGGTCGAGCTCATGCTCCGCCTTGGCGTCGGCCTTGGGCTTGAAGACCAGGCGCACGTGCGCGCCGACCAGGGAGGCCGGCCCGAAATCGGCGCCCGCGCCCGCGATCGTGAGGTAGAGGCTTTTGCCCGGGGGCAGGATCCGGTCGCGCAGATCGAGCCAGAGGGTCTTCGCCTCACCTGGCTTCACGCTGAAGGTGAAGTCGAGCATGTCGCGCAGGGGCCAGAGGGGGTCCTTCACCTGGATGTTGAGCGGGAAGAGATCGCCGTGGGTCGGCTTGACCGCCAGTGCCGGCAGGTCGATCGCGATGCCATCCAGGCCGCCGTCGACCGCGTCGAGCCGGTAGGCGGGATCGCCGCCGGCATTCGGGATCAGGACGTGGACGAGAGGCAGGCTGGCCCCGCGCACGGGGGCGGAGGCCGCCGGAGCCGCGGCGCCGACGGGTTCGGCGACCAGCATCGCGCGCTCATCCGGCGCATTGCGGCCGGTGACATAGGCGACCAGGTCAGCCAGCGAGGGATTGGTCGGAGCGACATCGGCCAGGCGATAGGCCAGCTTGAGGCTGCCGGCGGGTTCGCGGCCCTCGGCGACGTAATAGGCGCCGAGTTCGCCGATCGGCTCCTCCTGGCGCACGTTGTCGAAACGGATCTTCCGGCCGACGATCGGCTGCGCCAAAACATGCACCGTGCGCTCCTGGTCCTTCGGCCGCTCGAAGAGGACGGTGCTCGCGGCGCCGGGGTCCGGCTGCGGCGCCGGCGCCAGCAGCGACATCGTGCCCCAGGCGGATCCGGAGATTTCGATGTGATTCCAGGGCTCGTCCGGCAGGAAGAACGTGATCGATTTGCCCGAGAGCGAATAGCAGTCCCAGTCCGGCAGCTGGAAATAGTCGTTGCGGCCCGGCAGGCGGGAGCGGTTGTAGACGCCCGGCCAGGTGGTTTCACGGATGCCGTCGTTAGCCTTCCACCACCAGCGCTTCAGGTCATAGGCGTCGTGGATCTCGACCTTGCGGATCGTGACCGCCGCGCCCGCGAGGTAGGGCGGCGGATCGGACGGGCGGTTCCAGCCATAGCGAAGGGCCCATTCGGCCTGCCACCGCGGGTCGGACAGGTCGCGGGTGGGCGTCGCCGCGACGGCCGTCGCGCCGCCCCCCTGGGCCAGGGCGGCGATGGAGTCGTCGCCGAGCATGTGATCGTAGATGCGGACCTCGTCGATGTCGCCGCCGCGCACGAACTGGTAGGCGCTCTGGACCTGCCACGGGCTGATGGTCCGCGAATGCGGGCCGAACTGGTCGAGGGCCGCGTTGTAGACCGCGCGGGTCTCCTTGGCCGCGGCGAGCTTGCCGTCGATGTAGAAGCGGATGCCGCGAGTCTCATCCCAGGCGAGGGTCAGGTGGATCCACTGGTCGTCCGGCGGGAAGGGCGCCACGGTCACGGAGACGCGGGTCCGCGCCAGGCTGGCGTCGGTCACGAAGGCATCGAAGCCGTGCCCGTTGTAGTCGATCCGGAGGAAGGCCATGTCCCAGCTGGAGTGATCGGCGTAGCCGACGCGGAAGATCGGGAACGGGGTCGCGCCGACCGCCGGCTCGTGCGAACGCCAGTAAAAGGAGAGGGTGCCCCGCTGGGCGTAGATGTTGCCGGGGGCCCAGTAGGACAGGCGCTGGTCGTCGGAGCAGCGGAGGGCGGCGCCCCGGGCGCC